>CACFAY010000136.1 GCA_902564345.1 uncultured SAR324 cluster bacterium | reverse complement strand
TTACTTCAACAGTATCTCCAAATTTAGAAGACTATTCCCAGATTTTAAACTATTTAATTGGATTTGTCGGAGTTGGAATAAGTTACTTGTTTTGGAAGAATCCAGGGGTATGTGTCCTTGCAGGTGTATTATGTTTTTCTTTATCACAGCAGTTTTTCATTTGATAATAAACGGAAGACTGTTTCTGGAGTAATTAAAATTCATTAGCAGCATTTGGATAATCAAAACTTAAGCGCCCCAGTTTACCCTGTCTGAAATCTCTTAGTATTAGGTTCTCCACTCGAGGCTCATCTAAAGCACCACCTCTTTTCAGGCAACCTCTGTTTTCAGCAATTTTGTGGAGAATGTCTTCCGGGAACAAATTAAGATCTTCGGAGGTAAGCTGATAAAATGTTTGTAAATTAACTGGAAGTTTTTGCTTTAAAATCTTTATTAAATAAATACTTAGCTGTGAGGTACCAACAATAGAGTCCTTAATTGCACCAGTTAAGCCCAGTCTCAGGCCAGTATCAAAGTCCTCAATTTTTGGCCATAGTATCCCCGGTGTATCAAGAAGTTCAACATCATTTCCTAACTTTATCCAGTCCTGATGTTTAGTAACTCCTGGAGTTGGGCCTGTTTCTGTTGCTTTTCGTCCAGAAAGTCTGTTTATCAAACTTGATTTTCCTACATTTGGAATACCGCATATTAGCATTTTAAGTGTGGGTGGTCGAATTCCACGCCTGCGAAAAGAAGTCCATTTCTGCTGCATTATCTTACGAGAAAGAGGCAATATTTTTTGCATATGACTCTTACTCATAGCATCAATAAACAGGAACGGGATATCCTTTTTTCGGTAGCTTTCCTCCCATTCCCTCGTAACTAAATGATCTGCCAGAGCTGTTTTATTGAAAATCAGAATACGTTTTTTATGTCTAAGTATTTCCTCAAAATCCTTATTTATCGATGATATAGGAATTCTAGCGTCCCGAATTTCCAATACCACATCGACACGCTTAAGCTGTCCAGCCAATTCTTTTTTAGCCTTCAGCATGTGCCCTGGATACCAGTTAATTTTTTGCTTATTCATAGATTTTTCTAACACTGATGGAGATGTCATTTCCTTTTGCAAGAAAGAATTTTTTTATTTTTTACCAATAATAGGTTTTTGTGATGACCTGCTCATCAAGATTATACTCTTCCTGTTTTCTGCGATTAATATCCTGCTCCCTACTTTTCCTCTGCGAGGCTAATTTACTGCCTTGCAGAATAATATCCTGTATTACCTCTTCCCCTGAAACAGTATCTTCAGTGTCACCGTAACCAAGATCATTAACATGCAACTGTTCCTGTACAATATGTTCCATTTCCTGAAAAAGCGTGCCCATACTTAAATCAAATTTCCAGTCCGTATTATTATAGAATGTTTCAGCACTTAGCATTGCCAGAAAAACTACTCGATAAGGATCAATGCCTTTGTACTCAGCCACTGCAACCCTAAGATCGTGCCATTTATCACCTTCAAGCAGATCTGATTCTGGATCACCGAAAATACCCTGCTCAAGGTCAACATAGGCATAGATTTCAAAATGCATAACATAAGCCTCAAGTTGCTTGACCAAATCCTGATACACTTCATGACCCTTATCTGTAACCACATAATAATTGTCTTCTTCTACATTTATTGTGCCTCGGCTCTCCATAAAATTCAGCAAAAATTCAAGGCCCTCATCATCTGTTTCGGTAAGGGCTATATTCAGACGGCAGTGTTGATTGGTGACCAACTCCTGATTAACTTCAGAAAGTGCATTTTTTGCTTCTCTTAGTTCTTCTTTTTCAAAAGTTAGTTCTTGTGTCTGCTCATCTGAACGAAAGAACCCTTTTTTTAAATCTGATACGCTAATTTCAAGTTGATCTATAATTCCTTCTAATTCTAATTTTTCAACTTTAAGAAGTTCATAACGCATTAAATGATCGAGCAAAAGCAAAGCGCTAAATTCATTTATAGATTCTTTACTCAATACACTAACTTGAGTTGATTTCATGAGTAACCTTCAAAACAAAAT
>CACFAY010000135.1 GCA_902564345.1 uncultured SAR324 cluster bacterium | reverse complement strand
CTATTGTCAACGCCTTGTCCAAGGGCCTTAGAATGTGTGCTGTTTAGGGCAACCATGATTTTTTCGTCTCCAGTTGGTCCTGTTTGAAACTTCAAAGAATTTTGTGCTACTGTTACATATCCGGCATTACCTGTACTATCTCCTAAAAAGGCTACACTCAGACCACTCGTTTTACTATTATTAAAATTTCCTGTCAATACAAGACCATCACCCTCAGCAGGCTCATCTTCTATTGTTCCCTTTATATCTCGCCCATGGAATAGTTCTGGTTCGAATTCGTCATCTGTTAAAACACCATCTTTGGAACTTGTGATCCAAAATCCCTTTGCGACCCCATATTCACGATGCTGGATTGTAAGTTCTTCATCATCAGCATCATATTGAATGTCCAAATTAATGTTAGCTCCTAAAACAGCTTCTTTAAGTCGGTTTGCAAATGCAAGAGCAGTCGACCCTTCTGGATTAGTTACACGAATAACAGGACCATCTTCTTCTTCCAAAACAATAGATAATCCTGATGCATCATCGTTATCAAAGCCTTCACTCAGAGTCGCCCTTAATGGCATTTCATCAATATCAACCATATAACCACTTACTGGAGAGGCAAGTGTTTTTGAAGATGCTCTCAGGAAAATTAGTTCTTCATTATCACCTAAACCAGTTACACCTTGGCTTCCATCAAGAAGTTTTTTTCTACCAAAACTAGTAAACCTTGATATTCGGTCAATACTATCGATTGAACTTCGAATCTGATACTGTAAAGACAGCATTGTACCATAATCATTTGCTCCTTCATTTGCTGCTGTTAAAGCTAATTGGCGCATTTCCAAAAGTATATTATTAACTTCAACTAATGCTCCTTCAGCAGTTTGAACTAATGACAGGGAAAATTCTGTATCTTGAAGCGCTTGATGGATACCAGCAATCTGAGCTCGCAGACCCTCAGAAATTATTAGACCAACTGGGGCATCTGCAGCAATATTAATTTTTTGTCCTGAGGACAAACGCCCCAAAGAATCAGAAAGCTCATTCTGTGCTTTTTCCAGATTATTCAACGCGTTGATTGATGTCACATTATTTTTCATCTCCAACGGCATAGGTCCTCTTATATAGTAGGAAAAATTCGTTTAATTTTTTGACTAGATTTAAAAATTTTAATTAACCAAAAAGTTTATTTATATGAATACCAAAGATTCTTTATTGAAAAATTATAAACACTGCCATTCCGACTCCAAAAAAGGAGTCGGAATAGAGTGGAGATTTAGGGCAAAAGCCCCTCAACTCAACTATGTGTTTAATAGACGCAATACGTTTTGCGGCATTGCATTGGCCTGTGCCAACTGTGCTGTTGCTGACTGACTCATAATTTGGTTACGAGTAAATGTAGCTAACTCCTGTGCCATGTCGCTATCACGAAGCGTAGACTCAGCAGCAGTCATATTTTCTGCTGCAATCTGAAGGCTTGATAGATTGGATTCCAAAGTATTTCTCTGGAATGCGCCTAATTCTCCGCGAACAACAGCAACCTGGGTAACAGCCTTATCAATAATTTTTAAGGCATCCATGGACCCCTGCTCTGGATCTATAGCAACATTAATGTCGGCAAGCGAAGCAAATTCGCTTTCGTTGGTTGCATGCCACTCCGTATAGTTAATCTCTTCCGGACCTTCTTCTCCTTGAATGATCACTTTGGAATCAACTTCACCTTCTTCCAACTCACTTGGAACACCAAGTTTACTGGCTGAAAGGTCCGGTATTGAAATACCTACCTGATGCTCGGCATTTGGTCCAACATGAAATTGTAACCCTTCCTTAGGAGTACCATCTGCATTTAAGGCTTCCCCTCTTGGATTTTTGTCATCACGAATATCATTCCTTCCGTCTAAAAGTTTGTACTTTCCAAACTGAGTTGTCGAAACAATTCGATCAAGTGATGCGAGTGCATTTTCAATTTCCTGTTGGTTAGCATCTGCCATTGATTGATCACTTGCACCAACGTTTGCAGCAGAAATAGCACGCTGCCGAATGCCAATCAAAAGACTCGATATCTCATTCATGGAAGCCTCAGCAGTTTGTACCAT
>CACFAY010000134.1 GCA_902564345.1 uncultured SAR324 cluster bacterium | reverse complement strand
GCTTACAATTGTAGACAGGAATTTCCCTGCTGATTCAGTAGCATCCACAACAGTTCATGGTAGCTTGATCAGAATGGATGGAGCAGACATTTGTGAAACTGCCAAAGCAATATTTTCAGTATTCCCACTAGACAGTACTCACTTGTATGAAAAAAAGTTGAATTCATATGAGAAGTGTTCCCAATGCGCTGTCCGTTGACGATATAGGGGTCTGCATTGCCACAATGATCTAGAATAAAAATCGTTCCCTGATTCTTACTGCAAAGCTCCACTGCGTCCTGAATTTCAGAAGGGCGAATGCATATGTCAAAAATTAGTCTACGCTTCCCAAGTTCCCTTATTCCTTGCATAAAATCACTGGTGAGGCAGTATTGTTTTGGTTGCTGCGGAGTATGCAATACCTGCCTTACTCCTTTTATATAACGATTATCAGAATTAATTTCCAGAAAATCTGAAAATCTAGAGTCTCCCGGATTTCCAGAAATGATCATTCCCTGCATAATTTGCTCTTCTGATTTGCAGAGTATTGTCATATCTTGAATCTCTTTCTGTTTTTGATCAACATGTGTATCCACTTCCATGTAAATTGTGTGGTTAATTCCGGTACCCTCTGAAGCTTTTAGATAATCAGCAAGGAGGTGCCCTTTTTTCAGTGCAGGGACATTATTAAGCCATGGCAGATTTAGTCTCTCTAGGTCCCAGATGTGCTGATGTGTGTCGATGATCTTAATCATAACCATGAGAATGAATAAAAAATTATTTTTGCATAAAGATGCAGCAAGCAATCACATTTGTTGAAGAATTTAAATTTATTTTATTAATAGTATTTTAAGAATTTCAATCTTAAAAGCATCTATAACTAATTATTTCTAATACTGAATTCGTTCATTTAAAATTGCATTTCTACTTTTTTGAGTAAGAGGTGAAACTCCTTTTAAGAGGAAGCTTTCATATGATTCACGATCCAGGATACTCCAAATATAAGCTGGAAGGATAATTATTTGTAAGAGTAGAAATATAAAGATTAACCGTACATATCTTTTATCAAAAAAATAAGGCTTAAATATTATATATCTATTTAAGTATTTTTCGCTTGAATAGTTGTCAGAATAGTTTTTATCAGTATTGGAAAAATTCCCAGTAACACAAAAGATATGATGAGTGAAGGAGATAATATATCATCCATTACTTGAATTTCTCCAAGTTCTGAACCAGCATTAACATAAACCAGAGTTGCTGGTAGCATTCCTAATTGGCTAACCCAGAAAAATGTCAAAGTCTTAAGACGAGTCAAACCCATTGCAAGGTTTATTGCAAAAAAGGGTACTGCAGGCAAAAGTCGCAACGTGAAGAGATAAAAGGCTCCCTCTTTAAGCATGCCAGAGTTTATTTTCATCATTTGTAATGCAAAACGTTTTTTTACTAAATCTCCAAGAAGGTAGCGTGAAATCAGCATAGCTAGTGTTGCGCCAATTGTACTGGCAAAAGAAACAACCAGTGTCCCTAAAGTTAAACCGAACAAAGCACCTCCTGCCAAGCTTAGAATTAAGGCTCCAGGAATTGAGAAGGCTGCGCTGGCTAGATAAATTCCAAAGTATGTGACTAATACTAAAAGTGGATTTTCCTGATAATAAAAATTTAATTTTTCTTTTGAAGATTTCAGGTTCTCTAAAGTTAAATAATTATGCAGATCAAATAAAAAAATCAAAATCATAACTATTATAATTGAGATAGCTAGAATTATTTTTTTAATCTGCATCTTTTTGTTATGATTGTTTAATACTATTTTTATTTTAAATTAGATATTCTATTCACCGCATTTTTTCTACCACCAATTGGCCACAGGCACCTTGAATATCTTGTCCCTTAGAAATACGAAGTGGTGCTATTATCTTATGATCTAGCAGGTATTTTTGAAACATCCGTGCCTGTTCCGGAGATGGTGAGTCGTATTTGCTACTGGGAGTACTATTATAGGGAATTAAATTAATTTTGAATTTCAGACCGTGTAGCAACTTGATCAAATTCTTCGCATCTTCAATTGAGTCGGTCAGTCCCCGGATCAAAACGTACTCAAAAGTGATTCGTTTTCTTGATTC
>CACFAY010000133.1 GCA_902564345.1 uncultured SAR324 cluster bacterium | reverse complement strand
AATGTGTCGGGATCAAAAAGTAAAATATGAGCATTATCAGTTTTTACTATTCTTCCACCAACCCCTTGAGCTGTGAGGATAGCTCCGCTAATACTTTGCTCTAGATTTGAAGTATTTCGGGCAATTTCTTTCCATAGTGCATACGTTGTTATACCAACAAAAGAAAGCAGAGCTGAACAGAAAATAAGTTTGTTTTTACTCAAGGTATATGTGTGAAAGCCTGTTAAACTAAAACTTCTGCCTGAGGTGTGGATGGTAGTACAGAATTTCCCATTAAATATTCGTCAATACAACGAGCAGCTTCTCTTCCTTCCCAAATTGCCCAGACAACGAGAGATGCACCTCTATTAGCATCTCCAGCTACGAATACACCATCCTGGGTTGTCATGAAATTTTCATTTGAACGAACAGAATAAACAGGCTGAGAGTTTCTCAGTAACTTTTTCACTTGAGTGGGATTAAGTGATTTTTCAGTCCCAACAACACTTAATTCAACCTCCAGATTTTCCAATAGTCCTTCAACTGTAGGTCCTAAAAAACCCATTGCAAGCAATACAATATCAGCAGAAACAGTAAACTCAGTGCCTCCAACACGCTTCATATTCATTCTTCCATTCTTACTTTCCCATTCCACTTTTACGCCCTTTACAGCCGTAACATTCCCTTTACCATCGTCTATAATCGCTTCTGTTAAAACGTTTGCCCTGCAATCCGTATTAGCCTCTTCATGTACAGGAGTAGGCCTTGGCTCCATATTGACTAGCTCAAACTGGCGAACATTCGATTTTGCCCCTTGCCGATTAATATTTCCCAGACAATCTGCCGCAGTAAAACCGCCTCCAAGAATTATTACCAATTTGTTCCTTGAATCAATTTTCTCATTTTCTGGAATGAAGTCCCCGACTACGTCGCGGTTGCACTGTGGGAGAAAATCCATAGCATAGTGTACACCATTTAAGTTATGTCCTTTAGCGGTCAGTTTTCTCGCGTTTTGTGCTCCAATTGCTAGCAGGACAGCATCAAAATTTTTCTTAAGTTCATTAACAGATACATCGATACCAACATTTATTCCTGTAACAAAATCAACACCTTCTTGTCTCAGTTGAGTTAGTCTTCGTGATACAATCCTTTTACCCAGCTTAAAATCTGGGATCCCATAAACAAGTAATCCACCTATTCTGTCATCTTTTTCAAATACAGTTACAGTATGACCTGATCTTCGCAACTGTTGAGCAGCTGCAAGTCCAGCTGGACCGGAACCAATAATAGCAACACGTTTATTTGTAAGATTACTGGGAGGTTGAGCTTCTATCCAACCTTCATCCCATCCCCTTTCAGATATGTGTTTTTCTATTTCTTCAATAGTAACAGTATTAACTTTGTTTAGTTTTTCATCTGAATCCAAAGTATAGTGTTCAGTCAGCACACAACTGTCTTCGCATGGTGCAGGACAAATTCTTCCTGTAAACTCAGGAAAATTGTTAGTGCTATGCAATGAAGCAAGCGCCTCTTTCCAGTCCCCTTGGTAAACAAGATCATTCCAGTCTGGAATCATGTTACCCAATGGACAACTCATGTGGCAAAACGGGACTCCACAATCCATACAACGGGAAGCCTGTTTTTGGAGGTCATCGTCAGGAAAAAAAGTATCATATTCCTCATAATCTAGTACTCTTTCTTGTACAGGACGAAGAGGGGGGCTTTCTTTCTTAAATTGTAAAAAACCAGTATCGTTTCCCATTTGATATTTTGAAAAAACCTTTCATCATGCGGCTTTGTTTTTTAGTGTTTCTAGTACTAACCTGTATTCGTGTGGTATTACTTTTACAAATTTAGGAACTATTTTATCCCAGTTTTCAATCAACTTTCCTGCTCTTATACTTCCTGTATTTTTCTGATGAATTGTAATCCATTTACGGAGCCAAATTTTTTCTTCGGTATTAGTCACATTTTCCAAAGCTACCATACTGGAATTACATTTTGATTCGAATTTTTTATTTTCATCAAAGACATATGAAATTCCTCCACTCATACCTGCAGCAAAGTTTTTTCCGGTCTCGCCCAAAATAATCACGTTTCCTCCGGTCATGTATTCACAACCATGGTCCCCCACACCTTCTA
>CACFAY010000132.1 GCA_902564345.1 uncultured SAR324 cluster bacterium | reverse complement strand
AGGATGCGACCAGCGTTTCAAGACTGCGTTCAGCCGGAGCACTTATGGTTGGTAAAACCAATATGCATGAAATTGGTCTTGGAGTTACAGGACTTAATACTCAATACGGAACAACAAGAAATCCACATCATCTTGATCACTATCCCGGAGGTTCATCAAGTGGCTCTGCAGCCGCAGTAGCAGCAGGTCTTTCTCCAATTGCCCTAGGTTGTGATGGTGGTGGTTCTATACGAATTCCTGCAAGTCTCTGCGGTGTTGTGGGACTTAAAACAACATGGGGCCGGATAAGTACTGCCGGAAGCGCTCCACTTCATTGGAGCATCGGAACAGTGGGGCCTATTACATCAACAGCTATTGATGCAGCAATTGCATATTCATTTCTTGCAGGGCCTGATAAGAGACAATCATTTACCCAAGAACAGCCTGCTGTTGATTTGAAAAATTTTGAAAATACAAATTTAAAAGGTGTCAAACTTGGGATCTTTAACCCATGGTTCAACCATGCATCTGACGATGTTGTTAAGTGCTGCAAACAGATGTTAAATTCTTTTAAATCTCAGGGAGCTGAGTTGCAGGAAATTGAGATTCCTCATCTGGATGAAATAAGAGTCTCTCACGCAGTTACAATTACTACTGAAATGTTTACTTCACTAAAAACTTTTTTTAAACCATTTCGTCAGCCATTTGGTTTGGATGCTTTTATCAATCTTACTTTAGCAAAGCATGTTTCAGGTAGTGAGTACATAAAAGCTCAGCGTGTAAGAGCCAGAATGATAAGAAATTTAAAAAATATTTTCCAGAATGTTGACGCCATAGTTACTCCTTCAACTGCATGTACAGCACCACCGATTCTTTCAGATTCCTTGATAAATGGAGAGTCTGATCTAAAAACACTGACAGAATTGATGCGATTTGTACCTGTAGCAAATCTTGGAGGATTTCCTGCTGTTTCCTTTCCAGTTGGTTATGATGCTAAAGGATTACCCGTTGGTATGCAGTTAATGGGTAGACCATGGGAAGAGTCATTTTTGCTAAGAATGGCAAAAACTTCTGAAAATTATTTTGTCCGTCATCCCCCAATGATGCGTTTTTCGCTTTTGCCTGGTTGAGTTCAATATGCCTTAAAAGAACGGTTGTTTTTTTTCTTTTTCTTTTAAAAAATCTTGTTATAAACCACTATAAAAGGCTACAATCAGGTATTTGGTTAGGGCCAGTAGCTCAGTTGGTTAGAGCTGACGACTCATAATCGTCCGGTCGCAGGTTCAAGTCCTGCCTGGCCCACCAAATTATAAGTTACTTAGGGATATTGAGTTTAATTTGATTTTTTTGGTGTCCATCATTAAGGAATTTTCTCCAAGCCTGAATATTCATCGAAGGAATATATCGTTAATATTCTAAAGCATTATTTTGATGAATCTATATTAATTTGTTAAGCAATATAATGTAATTACTGATGATAATTTTTTGAAACATCTGAACCCAATTCTTGGCTTAATAAATCTTTCAAATCGACTTCAGACCCAAATGTAACACCATTATTTGACAATAATGGTTGATTCAAACTGTTTTCAATACCTTCTAAGACTAGAGTTGTATAAAACCCAGTTTGAAAAGGATTCAACATGAATTGATACTCATTATCTGATAATTTATTATTTCTAAAGTTAAGAATGTTATTAAATATTTTACCAGGATAACTTATTCCAAAACCTGAAACATTCCCTTTTTCTTCGAAAGTTCTGAATAAAGGATTTGCCCAAAGATGTCCTTCAGGATGAATCTCAACAAAACCACCACTTTCAGCAGGCAAATCAACCCATCCATCGGAACATATCATTCTGCTGGATTGTACAGTCAAATCAGGTGCAGAATTAGGCAAATGCCACCCCGTGATAATATGGGCAATTGATCCATTATGAAATGTAACTAATGTATCGATTAACTCATAACCCAATACAGGTATTGGACTCAATGATGGCATTTTTTGAGAAAAACCAATTGCTTTTACTTTTTCAGGCACCAAATCTGTAACCATCATTAACGAATCGATCATATGTACAGTGAGAAAGGATGCAGGATTATTTTTTTCTGCAAAATCTTTTGAGGCAAAAAATTTTGGGGAATAGTTTGGATCTGA
>CACFAY010000131.1 GCA_902564345.1 uncultured SAR324 cluster bacterium | reverse complement strand
TAAAAATTTGCCATTTGCCTGCCCCATCAATCACCGCAGCTTCTTTCTGTTCAGGTGAAAGACTCTCCAGACCAGCTAGAAGGACAATGAACATAAAGGGGATCCACTGCCATGCATCACCAATCATAACTGCAATTCTTGCTCCCCAGGGAATGACTGCCCATGAACTTTCTTCCATGCCCAGCCACATAATGATTGGAGCGAAAGGCCCTTTTGTCATGTCTGTCAACATCCTGAAGAGATAGGCAATTCCTACAGGAGTAATCATCATGGGTATGAAAAAAACCATTCGGAAAAAGCTTCGGCCTTTAATATTTTGAACACACAGCATAGCGAGCCCAAGACCAATTATATACTGTATAATTACTCCTAAAATTACATAAATCAAAGTAACAACTAAAGTGCCAGGGAGCCCTTTTGGTGTAGTCAGATTAATTATTGTAAGCAGCGTCAAAAAGAACATTCCAGTTGCTACAACTAACCTACCTATTGTTCCAACAATACTTGAGTGACCAGAACGCAGATATTTATATAACCAAATAATTAAAATCATCAAAAAAACACCTATTAAAAAATAACCCAATAAGGTCAGATGATCGAACTTACCGAGAAAATGGTACTGCTGACTTCCAAACAATAGTTTTTTAAAATTCAGCGTGCCAATAAACTTTGCCTGTATTCCGCCTTTTATAAATTTTAGACGAGAAAGAGCAACAAAGAGTGAAACTATAAGTGGAAAAATTGAAAAAAACAGAACTATTAAGACAGCAGGCATGATGAAAACTGCTGGTGCCTGACGGTCCAGGCGTTCTTCAATGGAATGTGGTTGTATCATAAATGAACCCCAATCCGGTTTCCCGGATTGGGTAAAAAATGGAGTCAGTAACCTAGAGTGTTTCGATAAGCATTTAACTGCCCTTTGCGACCCAATTCTTCAGTTACTTCTTCCCAACCATCTTCAATACGTTGCATAGCCTCCTCTTTACTTATTTCGCCAGATACAAATCTGTGAACCTCTGTATCAAGGACAACTTGCTGGTATCGCTGATTATTTGGGACCCTTAGGTCAAGAATCATGTTGGGGCTGTTAAGACTCGCCTTGATGGCTCCAAGATAATTTTCTGCCCCAGCTTTACTGAAACCTGCATTTGTCCAGTTACTCAATGTTTCGAATTGTGAAACACGGTAAGGATTCATACCGGTTATACCAATGGTGACATCAACGTTTGATTGCTTAGCTTGTGCCATAAAGGAAAAGAAATCATAAGCAGCATCCTTGACCTTTTTATCAGATGAGGTGTTAACAGCTCCAGACCATCCTCCAAAAGCGGCAAATGGTGCGTGGTTGATTCCGTTGATTGCATAAGGACAACGCGCAAGATTACATGGAACCAGTTTCCCACTGGAGCGATCGAGGACTTTACGCGATCCAGGAAGAATGGCTGCACCAGTTTTCCCCTTTACCTTGGAGTTCTTACCAATAGCGAGAGTTCCAATGTCTCCCCAATCAAGAGTAAGGGCACATCGACCAGCCGTCCAAAGACCTCGAGTATCACCTACGTCAAGGTTGATTTCATCTGGTGGCGCATACTTTGTAGTTTCTTTATAGATATCCAGTGCACGCGAAAACGCTTCATTGTTAACCAAAGGCTTCATGGTCTTAGTGTCGAAAAATACCCCCTGTCCTGTTCCCTTGGTCTGTATAAACCCACCTACAATAGAATGAATCATCCAGTAGGCTTGAGCATTCCTTTTTTTGGAAATACAGGATCCATAATCAGGAGTACCATCACCGTTCATATCTTGCCCATGAAATCGGCTTGCAATATAGGTATACTCTTCCCAAGTGGTAGGAGGTGAAATCCCTGCAGCATCCAGGAGGTCAGACCTGTAATAGATCATATGAAAATCACCATCAACAGGAATGGTATAGATTTTTCCTGCATAAGTGGAACTAAAAGAACGAAAGAAATTTCCTATATCATCCCATTCAATGGCAGAGTCTGCCTTCACTTTTGGTGTTAAATCCTCAAAATATCCAGGTTCGATAAAATCCACCATCCACTGTGGCGCAAATACAGCTCCGTCTATACTGTTTGTCCCAGTGGCAAAATCAGATTCCATTTTTGGATAAATA
>CACFAY010000130.1 GCA_902564345.1 uncultured SAR324 cluster bacterium | reverse complement strand
GCTGGAAAATTGTAACTTTTTAGCGTACTACTAAATAATGCGAATTGCAGTATATCCTACAAGTGCAAATCCACCAACTTATGGTCATGCGGATATTTTAGTAAGGACTGCCAAGCAGTTTGATCATGTTTTTTGGTCAGCAGCAATGAATAGTGAAAAACATTATATTTTTAATGCGGATGTACGAAAGCGCATGATGAATGAATATGTGGAGTATTATGATTTAAAAAATGTTACAGTGGAGTCCTTTGATGGATCAACTATTCGTTATGTACAATACCGAAAAGCAAAAACAATCGTTAAAGGTTTAAGAAGTTTGGATGATTTCCAAGGAGAATTTCAGCAGGCTGTAGGTAACAAAGGCATTGATCCAGAGATTGAAACTTTTTGTCTGTTTGGAAAACCAGACTTATTTGCTATAAATTCTACCCTAGTTCGAGAGTTGGCATATTTGGGGGAGTCAATTGAGGCTTATGTTTTGCCTTCAGTTGCTGATATAGTAATGAATATTATTAAAAAAAATTCTAATTCATAATTCTTATAAGTTAGTTATATGGCATTTAATAAGCTGCGCATAGATTATCTTTTCTTTGGAGGAATAGGATTTTTTTTAATGATATCAGTTTGTACTGCTGATTTTCAGGATCCTACTATTTTTAATCAGATATATCCTTCCAAGGGGATAAGTAACTGGACAGGTTTGATAGGTGCAATAATTGGCGGATCTATGCTAGAGGTTTTTGGACCTTCCGCCTTTCTGCTTACATGGTTATTTATAAGGATAAATTTGCATAAACCTCGAAGAATATCAAGGTTTTCAGGCACATACTATGCGTTTGTACTTGTATTCATTCTTTCAATTACTCATGAAATTTTGTTAAAAAACAATTTTATATATTCAGCTGAATCAAATTATTTTTGGAAAAACGGGTATGCTGGTAAAATAGCATTAGCTTGGATTGAGTCTTCCTCATATCCAGTCCTATATTTTATAGGTGTAACTGGAATTTTAATTTTGTCTTTTTTACGCATTATTCATGTTCTTTCTCCATTACCTTTTATTTCAGGATTATTTACTATATTGTATAATTTACTTTCCTTTACAGCTGGTAAAATCAGCCGTCCTCCCTCTGCAGATTTAGTTCAAAAAAAGGTAATTAACTGAATTAAAGAAAAATTTACGTATCGAAGAAAACTCTGTTTCTTAAGCATAAGCTATAAAAAGGCAAATTTGTGCTTAAAATTTATTCCTTAAAGTGGAATCTAGGAAATTTGGCAGATATTAGCCAGAACCAGACGTTGAGTATTGTAATTAAAAAAAACTGTGGAATAGACCAAGAAATTATCTAAGAAAATAGTATCGATCTGGAACTTAAGTTGACTGTAGGAATAAATCTTTAACGATAAGAGTCTTTTCAGATATTTTTAGTCAGGTATGGGGCTTAAAATCTTCTTCTAATTAATTTAAATCAAAATATATCCAACTAAATAAATTCTTCATATTGCTAAATAAAAACTAGGACATATCCAAGCAAAATATAAACTGGCTACCTTTGAATAATTTTTGATCGGATTTTGCAGATTAGCGATATAAACTTTTAAAAAAAACTAAACACCATTTATGGTGCAGATATGAATTAGAAATCAGCTTTGAGGGCTGCTCTAATTTCTCGTTTAAGATCTTTATTCCGCTGTTTTGCAGCAGCTTCCCGTTTAAGACGTTTTGCTAGAGATGGCTTGCAATGAAACTTTCTTTTTTTTATTTCTTTAAAAAGGCCTTCCCTAATTAGTGTGCGTTTAAGCTGCATCATCGACCTACCAACGTTGCCGTCGCGTACTTCTACTTTGATTGGCATGAAAATTATTTATATCTAAATATTATTAATTTATTTTAATCATCTCACTATATACTAATAAATGCAATAGTTTGCATTTAATTAAGATTTTTCTTCTGGTGCTGGTAAAGCCGCCCTTTTTTTAAGTTCAAGCAATTCCATTTCCATATTTGGCGATTCATGCTCCAACTCCTGAAATTTTTTATCTAAGCTTTCCTGATCAGATTCCATACTGATTTCCTGGTAAGCTTCCGCTCGAGCTTGAAGGTTCTCAACCTTTTCTTCGGCACGTTCAATTGTGTCCATAA
>CACFAY010000129.1 GCA_902564345.1 uncultured SAR324 cluster bacterium | reverse complement strand
CTTAGGATTCCAACACTATATGATCCCTTTTATGATAAACGTAAGTTACTAATCCCCAGGCATAAAACTTTAGAAATTCAAGAAAGAATTGGGAGTAAGGGAGAAATAATTGAACCTTTTTCGATTGATTCAATTAAAAAAACTATTAACTTTTTAGATAAACATCATATCGATTCAGCTGCTGTTTGCCTCATTAACAGCTATAGAAACCCTGCTCATGAAGATGAAATTGCTAAGGAATTAAGAGTAAATTTACCAAATATTGATATTTCACTCTCATCAAAAATTCTACCACACATTGGTGAATATGAAAGAATGTCTTCAACTGTAATTGATGCCTACATCAAGCCAATAGTTAGAAATTACCTGCGCAATCTTAAGGAAAAAATAACCTCCCAAAAAATTGAGGCACCAATATATATCATGAAATGCAGCGGAGGATTAACTACTTTAGATCATGCTGAGCAAATACCCATTAACATGATTGAATCAGGTCCTGCTGCGGGGGTTTTGGCTGCTAACCATTTTTTAAATAAGTTTAAGTACCAAAATTTAATTACTTTTGATATGGGTGGAACAACAGCAAAGGCATCCATTATTGAAAATGGGAAAATACTTCGAACTAGAGACTATGAAGTCGGAGGACAAATTTCTGCCACAAGTCGTTTAACAGGTGGAGGAGGTTACCCCATTAATATTCCAGTGATTGATATCGCAGAGGTTGGTGCTGGAGGTGGAAGCATTGGGTGGATTGACACTGGGAAAGGCATCCGAGTTGGGCCAAAAAGCGCCGGGGCACAACCGGGACCTGCTTGTTACGGATTAGGGGGGAAGGAACCTACTGTTACTGATGCGAACGTCGTTCTTGGATACTTAAACCCTGAAGGAATCGCGGGTGGAGAAATTTCAGTAAGTCATTCATTGGCAGAAAAAGCTATATTAGATAATTTATCAAAGCCTCTAAAACTAAATTTGGAATCAACTGCGTTTGGGATACACTTAATTGCAAACTCACAAATGATGGGTGCAATAAGGTCAGTAACAACGCAAAGGGGCAGAGATGTCCGAGATTTTACTTTAATTGCATTTGGTGGCAGTGGACCTGTGCATGCTTCAAGTCTTGCTAAAGAAATGGGTATCCCAAATGTCGTAGTTCCTAATTTCCCAGGAGTTTTTTCAGCATTCGGTTTAACAAAAACTGATATAACACTAGAAAAAAACAAAATATTTTATGAAGACATTGACTGTATAAAACATAATTTTCTTTTAGATTCAATAAAATTTTTAAAAGATGAATTATTGAATATGTTAACTGTCAATGAAAAAAACCTTAAAAAATTTACATATGAATTAGAAGCAGATTTGCACTATTTAGGGCAAAGACATGATTTGACAATAAAAATTCCGCAAAAGAAATTAAATAAGAATTGTATTAATCAAATAAAAGAAGTTTTTAGTCATGAATACGAAAACACATATGGACAAAAAGTAGAAAATGAAAAAGTAATTTTAGTTGAAATCAGGGTTATACTTAAAAAACTAAGACTTGACATAAACCAAAACAGAAAATTGTGGGAGCAATACGTTTATGCAGAAAAAAACAAGGGTGATAGGAGATGTTTCTTTGGCAAAAAAAAATTTGTAGATACACCAGTTATAGAAAGATCAGAACTCAGAAAAACAAAAACTAAAGGTCCATTATTAATTGAAGAATATGATTCAGTAACTGTTGTGCCACCAGATTGTAAAGTCAGCTTAGATTCGGAAGATAACATTCACATTAATATTACTTAATAAATTATCGATGCCAAATAATAAACAAAGTGAGAAAACATTAGCTTTATTTTCTAAAAATATTGATCCAATTAAATTCGAATTGATAAGGAATAGCCTGTTTTTTCTTGTTAACGAAATGGCACTATCTCTAGTAAGATCGTCTTATTCAGGGATACTTCGAGATAATATGGACTTTTCTACTGGCATTGCAGATAGGTCTGGAGAAATGGTTGCACAGGGACTTTCGTTACCACTGCAGTTTGGACCAATGCCTGACGCAATTGCAGCTGTATGTAAACGTTGGGGCAAAAATATGAACAAAGGTGATGTTTTTATTTTAAATGATCCATTCGAAGGAGGTACACATTTACCAGATGTCTTTTTTATAAAACCTTTATTTATAAACAAAATGTTGTTC
>CACFAY010000128.1 GCA_902564345.1 uncultured SAR324 cluster bacterium | reverse complement strand
TCCAAACCTATTGAAAAAGAATTTAAGCATATTAATGCTGTTCTTAAGACACTGAGAAATGATGCAGTTCTCAAAAACAATTCTTACTGCGTGCTGTTTGATCTGAAGCTACAGCAAATGATGACCGCAGAGAAGCTTGATTCAGGGGAATGTAGTAAAGAGTTCTTGGAAAAACCCAACTCTCTTAAGCCACATGAGTTTCCTGAAGATTTCATATTAAGTAAAGCGCAATTAGCAGGATCAAGTAATTTATCCCCCGGAGCAATTAACGAATTTATGGAAGTTCATATTAACAGTTCTGGATTTGTAACACCTTTTGTGCTTATTTTCTCACAAAATGATGTTTTAAGTTCATGGATAATTGAAACGAAAGGAGTCATGGGGAAGTTGCTTATAAGAGAAAAATGAGAACAATCAGGATCCCCGGATTTAAAATGAAAGGGGTATTTCATAAGAAAGCTTTCACAATCCTTGAAGTCTTAATTTCACTTTCAATATTATTAATCACTTTGATGGCTCTATATCAGTCATTTTCGACTTCAATTTTTATCCTTTCTTCAACTAATAATTTATGGAAAGCTATTTCTTTCGCTCAGAATGAATTATTGAAATCAGAACGGGCAACGGTCTCGCCTCCTGTTTCAATCAATCAGGGTGAGTTTGAATCTGAAAGTGAAATGAGTGGGTTCAGATGGAAGAAATTAGTACGAGACACTGTGCCATTCCCCGGTATAAAGATAAGGCAAATTAATTATCAATTACTTTGGAATGAGGGGGAACACATATATACTTATGATGCAGATATTTATGTCAAACCTAAATAATGCAAAGCATTTAAATTCTGGTTTCTCTATTTTGGAATTATTAATTTCAGTGACCTTACTTGGTATCGTTATGTCAGTAATTTATGCGGCATTTTTTCAAATTTCAAATTCCTCACTAAAAGTTCAATCTACACTTGATGCTCGTCAAGAATTAAGGCTTCTGATGAAAATTGTTCTCGATGACCTTCAGAAAGTAAGATATTTAAAACACTTTGCTGATTCGTACCAAAGTGAAAATAACCAAAAAGAAACTGGATTGATATCTCAACGTGTTTTAGGTCCTAAAAACTTTGATACAGGACAAATTGAAGAAGTAACAAGAATAGATTTTCATACAGCGATCAAGTCTCGCTTCTTTCCTGAGGAGAATTATCGTGACCCAGAAATACATGAAGTTGGTTATTCATTGCAAGAAAATCTTGAAACAAAATCTTGGGAGTTTATTCGCAGGGAAGATTTTTATATTGACACAAATATTATGGAAGGTGGTAAATATAATATTTTATCTGAAAATGTAAATAAGTTCGAAGTAGAATTTTTGGAAAGCGAGACAGCTCTTGCAGAAGGAGGTTTTAGAGAGAAATGGACAAAAGTTTGGGATTCTGATGAAAGATTTTGTAATGACTTAAAAGTTAAAGAAAATTTTTGTCTTCCCAGGGCTATAAGATTAACCATTTCAATTAAGGTTAATATAGAAAAGATAATTTCTGATACTCAGGTCATTAATCTTTGCGTGCCACCCTGTAATAAGGAATTATTCGATTAACTTCAAGATATATCAATTTAACCAATTATTCATTTTTAAGCCAGTCTACAGGTCCCTTCCCGTGCCTTATTATTTCAGGATCTCCTTGACTGAAATCAATTATAGTTGAATGCTCCGCGAAAATAATTCCCCCGTCTACTATAAGATCTACCTGTTTTTTATATTTTTCATGCAATTTGTGAGGATCATCATATAGCTCTTTTTCTGACATTCTCAAACTGCTGCTTAGAATAGGATGCCCAAGAGCGGCGACAATTTCATTTGCTATTGGATGGTCAGGCCATCGCATACCAACGGTACTTCTTGGCGTAAGCATCATTTTTGGTACTATCTTGGATGCTTTAAAAACAAATGTGTATGGTCCCGGCAATTTACGTCTGAGCAGTTTAAAAATATTCGTCTTAATTCCTTGAGAGTATTCCTGAACTTCTGCCTGATTTGCACAAATAAAGGTAAAGGGTTTTTTCTGATTTACTTTTTTAATTATGTGTAGTCTTTTCATAGCTTTTTTACTGAAAATACTGCATCCAAGACCATAGACTGTGTCGGTGGGGTATATAATAATTCCATCGTTTTTCAAAACATCAACGACCTGCTTAACACGAAGTGGATTTGGATTTATTGGATTAATGCTAAGT
>CACFAY010000127.1 GCA_902564345.1 uncultured SAR324 cluster bacterium | reverse complement strand
GCTATGTATATTAGTAATCGAAACACCTAAGAGAGTCCTGATAGAGGAAGAAATCTGCACAAGACTAGACGGATGTCCAATCGTGAAGGGTGTTTGTGAAACCTGCTATATTGTGAAATGATAATCAATAATCAAAATTTAATAATTTAATGAAAGATAGATAATATGAATAAGGAATTTACGTTTTTGGGAAATACTATGGAAAATGTGGCAATGATATATGGAATATTTTTAATAGTGTGGGGTATTGGAGTAACTATATTAAGTGATAGTCAATCTATTACTTCTTTGATACCAGCAATATTTGGACTTCCAATATTAATTTCATCTTTTATCGCAAAAAAATTACCCAATAAAAAAAAGGTATTAATGCATATCGTAGTCTTAATAGGTATAATTATATTTCTTGGAGGATTAGATATAATAAGAGGATTAATTCAAGGTAATATATTTACAAATATTTGGGCAAGTTCATCTAAGTTAATGATGATGATATCAGGACTGGTATTTACTATTTTGTGTATTAAGTCTTTCATCTATAATCGCAAAAATAAATAATTTAAATTCCTCCAAGACTAAATCCATATATCCTGAGAACATCTAAGTAGTTACCTTATCAACTTAAAATCAACTTTGAATTCAAAATATCATTCAATAATTCTCCTCATAATTGCAACAACTGGGATTAGTTTTGGAGGATTAATAATAAGAAATTTAGACTCATCAGATGCTTGGCAAGTTGCTTTTTACCGTGGGTTAGGTTTTGTAATAACTTTTATCTTTATTTTAATTTATAGATATAAAAAATATTGTTTTAAATCAATAATTAACACTTCTTATTATGGATTGATAGGAGGAATATTTTTAATGATAGCAAATATCCTCTTTATTCATTCTATGACAATCACTTCTATAGGAAACTCATTATTTACTGTAAGTACTATTCCATTTATAACTTCCATACTAGCATTCTTTTTTCTTAAGGAAAAAATTGAATTAAAAACCTTTGTTTTAATGGTATTTGCTTTTGCAGGAATATTTATAATGTTCAAAAGTAGCATAGAATCAAATGATTATATTGGAAATATATTAGCATTTGGATGTGCTTTAAGTTTTTCATTTTTTATACTTCTTATTAGAAACTTAAGAAATATTGATATGATGCCATCAAGTTTAATCGGAGGTATATTTATCGTAATTGTTTCTTATGCATTCATGGAAGGAAATATTTATATTTCCCTTCATGATATTTTATTTTGCATGTTGTGGGGAGCATTACTAAATGGGTTTATGAACAGTGTATTCATTTTTTCAACAAAACATCTTTATGCTTCAGAAGTAAGTTTTTTCATGCTAATAGAATTTTCCTTAGGACCTATTTGGGTTTGGTTATTCCTAGATGAATTATTAAGAAATGAAACTCTTCTAGGTGGAATAATAGTTATATCTTCTTTAGCATTATTTAGTCTATTTCAAATAAAAAAAGTTAGAGCAAATTCAAAACTTATTTAAGTTAATTTTATCTATTACTTTTGGTGATGGTTTGGTGACTGTCACACTACAACCAGTAACTTATGACTTAAGTCTTTTGGTCTTTCATTATGAGTAAAAATTATTTCTAGTTCCATGGATATTCAGAAAGATTATCAGTATCACTTCCAATCAATGTCTCAGGATTCATTCGTGGTCCAATACCTGTTTATACCAATAATTATTTTTCTTGTAATAATTTTAATCTATTCATACATAAAGAAAAAATTACTTAGAGATGACAGGGAAGATTTGGAAAATCTCAAACATTTGCAGGAATTACGTGATTCAGGAACAATTAATAAAGATGAATTCGAAAAGAAAAAGAATAGTATTACTTCAAAATGGTGATGGTTTGGTGACTGTCAAACCACATCCATTAACTTATAACTAAATCTTTGTAAGATTATTATGAAAATATATATAAATGTAGATATTACAAAAGGATGGGATACTTGGAATAAAATGGCAGAAGAACTTAACTCTGACATGGTATCAGTAGGTGGGATGGAATTTATTTTCAAGGGTTGTGAAACGGACGAAAAAAAGATTCACTTAATCATGGAAGTTGAATCAATGGAAAAATCACAAGAATGGTTAACCAGACCAGATATTCTTCAAAAAAGGATTGAGGCAGGAGCAGTTGTTGAATCAACTGTTGTTATTCCTCTGAAAGATTAATTGTTATTTGAAAAATCACTTGGTTGCACA
>CACFAY010000126.1 GCA_902564345.1 uncultured SAR324 cluster bacterium | reverse complement strand
CCCCTTCAAGGTCACTCCCTATTTGTATTTGAGCATCATCTAGTACACATCCTGATCGACTTGTTATTTGGAGGTAATGGATGGTTTGAAAATCCACCTCCAAAACGAGAATTTACAGGAATTGAAATTAGAATGCTTACCAAAGTTGTATACGGAGCACTTGATGATCTGGGAAAAGCTTGGAAAAGTCTGACTCCATTGGAACCATTTTTTGAGAGAATTGAAATTAATCCAAAATTTACTGTCATTGTCCCACCAGAGGAAGTTGTAGCAAGCACTACATTTGATGTTGAGATAAATCGTGTACCATATACGATGAGTTTCTGTGTACCTTATGCAATGCTTGATCCGGTTAGGTCTCGGATCGAAGCTGGAAAATCAAGTTATGATGATGAGGTAAATTCCATCAATGTAAGTCGTCTTGAGGAAAATCTGCGCAACTCAAAAGTAGGAGTCAAGGTCGCTTTAGGTGAAGCCCGTATGACCCTAAGACATTTTTTGAGTTTGCAATCAGGTGACCGTATACTACTCGATCAGAATCAAGATAAACCGTTAAAAGTCTTAGTTCAGGAAAAACTTAAATTTCTTGCTACTCAAGGTGCTTACAAGGGGAAGAATGCCGTTCAGATAACCAATCTGATTAATCCTCCTCAGAGATTTACTGATTTACTTGATCAAGCACCTGAGGAAACTGTTCAGGATTCCTGAACATATCTTTACTTGTTAACACGACTTCTTAAATCCTTACCTGTTCGGAAGACAGGTAACTGTTTTTGATTAACATCAACTGTTTCTCCAGTTTTAGGATTCCTTCCTGTGTAGCCTTTATACTTTTTAAGAATAAAAGAACCAAACCCACGGATCTCAACTTTATCATTTACTTTGAGGGCATATTTTATACGGTCAAAAAATATGCGTACTGTCTTGTCTGTTAGTTTAGGGCTATACCCTGTACGTTCAGCTAACTCTTCTATTAATTCTGACTTGTTCATGTTTCAATTTATATGAAATTAAAGTTTGGAATAATTTTTAACTAAAAGCATGTTTTAAAGCACACCATTTATACTAGGAAATCAAACAGGGTTATGTATATTTATTTTAAAAGGGAAAAATTACAAGTGATTCATGAAATTTTTTTTAAATTTCTTGAATTTGTAGTTCCCGCCTGTAGTGATCAAAAAGTGTTGATTTTGATAACATTCCCAGAAACTTGTGACCTTCTACAACTGGTAAGGACCAGGCCTTCGAGGTTTCAAACTTATTTAACGCTGAATTTATTGGCTCATTCATATTTATTGCAGGAAGGGTTCTCATAACTGAGCCCATTGTAACAATATTGTATAAACTTTTATCGAAAAGATGAGGACGTATATCATCCAGAAAAACAACACCTACACAATGCTGATTTTTGTTCAAAACAGGGAAATAGTTTCGATTAGCTTTTTTAAACTCGTCAACAAAATCTCTCAAAAGTAAATCTTCACGAATCGTAATGAAATCTTTATCTAAAATATCAACAATGTTCAAGTGGTGTAGTAAATATCTATCAGTTCCACGCCTGAACAAACTTCCCTGTTTTATTAATGGTTGAGTATAAACTGATCCTTTTTCAAAAAATGAACTTACAACCATAGCACTGCTTGCCGTAAGCATAAGTGGTAAAATCATTGAATAACCTCTTGTTGACTCCATTACCAGAAAAATTCCAGTCAGAGGTCCATGCATTACACCTGCGACCATTCCAGCCATACCAGCTAAAGCAAACGCAGCATCCTCAGCAACTCCATCAAGAGGAAGTAAATGGAGAACCATTCCAAAGGCCAATCCAACTCCACTTCCAATCACAAGGCTTGGTGCAAACACCCCTCCAATTCCACCACTTCCCAGTGTGATACCACAGGCAAGAAACTTTAACAGCACAAAAAGTATTACAAAGCCTAGTTCAGGTCTTATGTTGTTTGTCAAAAATGATTGTGTTACTTCATATCCTTCAGACAATACTTCAGGCATAAAATATCCCATTGCACCAACCAATAAACCTCCTATTGTAGCGCGTATCCAAAAAATATCGGAAAATTTAGAAAATATTATTTCCCATAACTTTAGGCTCCTTGCAAATAAAATTGAAATCACTCCCGTTAATGCTCCAAGAACAAAACAAGCAAGCAACGAAGTTAAGGAAAATCCAGCAATTTCTTGATAGAAGGCGATTTTGTTTCCCATTATAAAGCGGCTGATTTCAGTAGCAGAG
>CACFAY010000125.1 GCA_902564345.1 uncultured SAR324 cluster bacterium | reverse complement strand
CTTATATTTGGATCTAAAGAAATAAATTTTTTTGTTGATTCTCTTTTCATTAAGTGTTCATAGGATGAAGCCGATGGCTCCATTACCAATGAAATAGATCCAAATTCCAAAACTTCAATATTATCTGGTAATGATTTGGGGAGATTCTCCACCAAGATAGACCTGTCAGCAGTTTCCTTTGCGTAAAAAGCGTATTCAACATTCCCTTCTAAACTTTCAGCACTGACGAATGCTAGAGTAGTGTCAAGGTTAGAACGTACAATCAAAGAACAGTCCACATTGCTTTCTTCAAGGTGTGCAATCAATTGCTTACCAAAAAGGTCTTTAGATATGCCTGTGAGCATACCAACAGCATGATTTAGCCTTCCTAACGCAACTGCAGTGTTTAGGGAAGAGCCACCCGGACAGGGTTTATAAAAAATTTTCGAGTCTTCCTTCTTGAGTGGCATGAAATCTATTAGGGCTTCACCACAACACAAAATCATAGGTCCTCATTACGTTTATAAGAGAATTCAATCTTGTGCTGAATTCTCACCTATTAACCTATTGATATCTTGTGACTGTTCAATGTGTACCATGTGCCCTGTATTTGGAAAAATGTGAACGGCTAAAGAACCAGGCAATCCCTGAGCATGGGAGGAAGGAAGGATTTGATCTTCTTTTCCCCAAATCAGCTTTATGGGTAATGACAAATTTTTAAGCTCATCTCTTAAATTCCAGATTTGTTTATTTTGTTCTTTCAGACGAGATGAAAGTCTGTCCAAAATTTTACGAAATTTTGGGTTTTGATGTTGTAAAACAGTGGCATTTAATAGTGAATCTGTCACAAATGAATTTTTATAGAAAAGCATGTTTAATGATTCTTTAATTTCATGAGTAGTTTCACCCTCAGCAAAATTTTTAATAAATTTTTTGTTGATGCTGTTACCAAGCCCCATAGGTGCAAATAAAGTCAGGCTAGAAACAGCACTTTGATGATTCAGAGCAAATTTAAGTGCAATTCCTCCACCCAAAGAATGCCCAATAAGATGTACCTTCTTAAGATCTGATTTTGCAAGGAATTCTTCCAAAACCTTAACATAATCATCAAACAAGGTCTTGGATTCATATTCCATAGGGAATTCAAGTGAATTTCCGTGCCCCGGGAGATCAATTGACCAAACCTCCCTTGTTTTTGATAGTTCACCAAGGGAATAACGCCAAGTCTGGCTATCTGCCCCAAAACCATGAATGAACAACAAAGGTGTTCTTCCAGAAATTCCCTTACGTTTGAAGCCTAGCTGATAATCTCTTATTTTTAAAAATTGTCCTTCTAAAACTTGTTCACCAGATTCACCACTATGTTTATCCTTATCTTCAAAGAGAGGATTTTTAATCTTTTTAATGATATCTTCGACATCTTTTTTTTCAATCCTTCCCACAGGTCCAGTTCCGGTAACCTTTTTTAGTGGAATATTGTTAATTTTTGCAAGACGTCGTGCTGAAGGAGTTGCGCGCAAGTTTTCCTCTTTTGTTTGAGATTCCAAAATATCAAAAGTATCCTTCTTAGTCTCCCCCTTGGAAAAATCTTTAGTATACGAACCCTGTTCTTCAGAAGTTTTTGTTTTAACTGTTTTCTTTATATTCTCAATATTTGAATCTTCTTTCTTGGTTTTTTCTGATTTGGAATTATGAACTGAATCACTCAAACCAATAAGAGCCAAAGAACTGCCAATCTCAACAGTAGATTGTTCTGAAGCAAGTATCTCTAATAAGTCTCCATCCTCTAGCGCAGGAACTTCTACTACCATTTTGTCAGTTTCTAATTCGAGTAGAACCTCTCCTCTTTTGAAAGAATCTCCAGGGGATTTGAACCAGTTCAGCACAGTTCCCTCTTCCATAGTCTCTCCCATTCTGGGAAGTGAAAAAATTTTTTCTATCATTTTCGAAGTAAAAGTTTTGCAGTCGAGAAAATTCTATCTACACTTGGGACAGCTTCTTTTTCCATACTTGGAGAAACAGGGATTGGGATATCTTCACCTGCTAGGCGTATAACAGGTTCTTCCAAAAATTCAAAAGCCCCTTCGGTGATTCTTGCTGACAATTCTGCGCTGACTCCTGCAGTCAGACAATCCTCTGTTACAACTAAGGCACGACCTGTTTTCTTTACAGATGAATTAATTGTTTCTGTGTCTAGTGGGTAAAGTGTTCTTAAATCAATGACCTCTGTTTGAATTCCCAGTTCAGCAAGTTTTTCTGCGGCTTCTAATGCTCGATGGACCATCCTAGAATATG
>CACFAY010000124.1 GCA_902564345.1 uncultured SAR324 cluster bacterium | reverse complement strand
TGCCCTCTCTCAGCTATCGATGTGGAAATGATCAAATGCGCTATATTTATTTCATGCCTCCTGTTTTGTATCCTGATGGAAAATATTATGTAAAAATAGGACATTCATTTGGTGATTCTCTTCCAATAAACAGAGAGTCTTTGACCAAATGGTTTCAAAGTGATGGAGACATGACAAGAGTTGAATGGCTTACAGATTCGCTGAAAAATTTAATCCCAGACATAAACTTTAAAAGTTTTAGTAGTAAATCATGCGTTACTTCAAGATCTCCCACAGGTAAGCAATATATCGATCAGTTTGAGGATACTCAGATTTTTTCATTACTGGCCGATAACGGAAAGTGTGCCAAATCGGCAGATGAGTTAGGATTCATAGCCAAAGAATTAGTGTTAAAAGGGAGATTCCCCAAGCAGTTTAAGCAAGAGGACTTCAAACTGCAGTATAATTGTTAATAGTTTTTTTTTAGTTTTTGTTACAGATTTTCTAAATAATTATTTAAATTCTCGGATACAGAGTTTCGGTATTACCGTCAACTCCCACTATTTGTCCAGAGATATGTTTTGAGCAGTCAGAACTGAGAAAGCATATCAGCTCCGCAATTTCTTCAGGGTCAACAAAGCACTGCATTGATGTTCCGATTTTATACAATCTGCGTACAGTTTCAGTATCCAGTTTCTCTGCTGCTGCATGTGCGGCAATCACTCTTTCTAAACGATCACCATTCACATTACCAGGAACAATACCGTTTACACGAATATTGTCAGGACCCAGCTCCATAGCCAAAGATTTTGTAAGACCTGTCACTGCCCATTTTGCAGCAGCGTAAGGACTTCTAGCAGGATATCCCATTATACCCGCACCTGAAATTAGGTTTATGATTACTCCGTGCTGCTGTTTTTTAAAAATTGGAACTGCACGGCGAGTGCAGTAAAAATGGGAATCAATACATACTGCCATACAATCTCGCCATTCATCATCAGTTATATTTTCTATAAGCTTGGTAGGGCCTGAAATCCCTGTATTATTTACAAGAATATCTAGTCCGCAATCCTCTATGAGTTTGAACATCCAGTCGACTTTACTTGAATCAGAAACATCACATACAAAAGTTTTTATTTCTTTTCCTATGGAACTTAATCTTTCTTCGTCAATATCACATATAATTACTTCAGCGCCAAGTTTATGCATGGATAAGGCAGTAGCTCTCCCAATACCTTCTGCTGCTCCGCTTATAAACGCGCGCTTCCCCTTAAGTGAGATTTTCATTGAACTATCTATTAAATGTTAAAAAATTAAACTAAAACTATTGCTGACAATTTTAATAAAAATAAATAACATAACTCAATACACATCTTGTCATAATTATTATAGTCATCAGATTTATTTAAACTTACTACTCTAGATATTATGAACTTGGAACGTCTTTTTAGACCTAAATCTATAGCCGTATTTGGAGGTAAATGGTCAGAATATGTAGTTCAACAATGCCGCAAGTTAGGATTCTCAGGAGAGATATGGCATGTTAACCCCACTAGAGAGAATTGTATTAATGCAACGGAATACCTCCCAGGAGTCCCTGATTCTGTTTTTTTAGGAATAAATCGAGATCTTACAATAAAGGAGTTCCGTTTACTTAAAATGAAAGGCATTGGAGGAGCAGTTATTTTTGCATCTGGTTTCAATGAAGAAAAGGAAGGAGAAGCTTTTGCCCTTAAGCTTGACCGTGCTGCTGGAGATATACCTTATATTGGTCCAAATTGTTATGGCTTTGCCAATTTTTTTGATCGAGTCGCTATGTGGCCTGATCAGGTTACAGGGAAATCTATTGAACGTGGTGTAGCATTCATCTCACAGAGTGGGACGATTTCAATTACTGTAATGGGGCAACGCAGGTCACTACCATTAGGGTATGTGATTACAGTTGGCAACCAACAGAGACTTGCCGCAGAGGATTTGATTCAATATTGTGCAGAAGATGATCGAGTTTCTGCTATTGGATTATATATAGAAGGAATCATTGATGTAAATAAATTTATTGATTCAGTCGAGCACGCAAGAACCCTAGGAAAACCTATCGCGCTGATAAAAGTTGGAAGATCCGCTCAGAGTCAAAGTATTGCACTAACTCATACAGGGGCGTTGACAGGTTCTGATGAAATGCATGATGCATTTTTTGAAAGGATAGGTGTTGCCAGATGCGAGACTCTTAGTTCGCTCGTAGAAACACTTAAGATATTTCATTGTTTCGGACCTCTGCCATCCAACAAAATTATGATTTTG
>CACFAY010000123.1 GCA_902564345.1 uncultured SAR324 cluster bacterium | reverse complement strand
AACTCTATGGAAACAGTTACTGTCTGATCAACTACTAAAGTTTTCGAATTCTAGTATTTTTTTGAGTCTGTAGAGGTTATGCTTTTCTGACTTAACTGACCTTCCCTGTTTTTTCTATGCTGGTACTTGTCACTGTGTTAGAGTTTGGTTTAACTTATTCGATTAATTTATTTAATTAGAAAATTTAGAATGATTTTCAGAAATTTTCTTGAGTCAATAGGTAATACACCTCTGATAAAGCTTCGGAAAGCATCTGAACATACTGGTTGCAATATTTTGGGCAAGGCTGAATTTCTAAACCCTGGAGGATCCGTAAAAGATCGGGCCGCAAAGGCCATTATTCTAGATGCTGAGGAGAGAGGATTATTGAGGACAGGAGGACTTGTTGTTGAGGGTACAGCAGGAAATACAGGTATTGGCCTTGCGCTGGTAGGAAATTCACTGGGATACCGTACATTGATAGTTATTCCAGATACTCAAAGCCCTGAGAAAAAAGATATGCTTAGGCTTTGTGGTTCAGAACTGCGGGAAGTTCCGGCAGTGCCATATAGGAATGAAAACAACTATGTCAAAGTTTCAGGACGTATTGCTGATGAATTATCCAAAACCGAACCAAACGGAGTAATTTGGGCCAATCAATTTGATAATATTGCAAACAGAATAGGTCATTACAAAACAACCGGTCCAGAAATTTTTGAACAAACTGATGGAAAAATAGATGGCTTTATTTGTTCAGTTGGAACAGGTGGGACCTTGGCAGGCACAGGCTTATACCTGAAGGAGCGTAATCCAGAAGTTATTATTGGGCTAGCTGATCCTCTTGGTGCTGCGCTTCACTCATTTTACTCAACTGGTGAATTGTCAAGTTGTGGTGATTCTATTACGGAAGGTATTGGACAGGGACGAATCACAGCAAACCTTGAAGGTGCTAAAGTAGATTACTCTTTCCAAATTCCAGATGAAGAAGCCTTGCCAATTTGCTTTGATTTATTGAAAGAGGAAGGACTTTGTTTAGGAGGTTCTTCCGGAATAAATGTAGCAGGTGCCATTCGCCTAGCACAGGAGATTGGTCCTGAAAAAACTATTGTAACCATTCTTTGTGATTCTGGAGTACGTTATCAATCCAAACTATTCAATCCCTTATTCCTCAAGGAAAAAGGCTTGCCTTATCCAGACTGGTTATAATTAATCAGATAAAAATATGCCAAAAATTTTAATGTTCCAGGGAACAGGTTCTGGTGTGGGTAAGAGTGTAATGGCTGCTGGATTCTGCCGTTTGCTTAAAAACAGGGGATTTAGTGTAAGGCCTTTCAAAGCTCAAAACATGTCACTAAATTCCGGAGTAACTCCTGATGGGTTGGAAATGGGGAGGGCACAAATTGTACAGGCCGAAGCCTGCGGTGTCTCTCCAGACATAAGAATGAATCCTATTTTATTAAAGCCCCAAGGTTCTGGTGTCTCTCAATTAATACGGATGGGAAAGGTCTCGCGTACTTGTTCTGCCCATGAATATTATTCATTGACAGAAGAAAATTTCCAAGTAGTAAGCAAAGCATTTGATTCTCTTAAATCTGAGTCAGACTGGATCGTAATGGAAGGTGCTGGGAGTCCTGCAGAAATAAATCTCCAATCTAGGGATATTGTAAACATGCGCATGGCAGATTACGCTGGAGCAAAGGTTATTCTTATAGGAGATATTGATAAAGGTGGAGTCTTTGCTTGGCTTAAGGGAACGTATGATTTGATTCAACCAGAGTATCGTTCACTGATGCAAGGAATTTTGATAAATAAATTTCGTGGTGATGTGTCTCTGCTGGAACCGGGGATTGAACAATTTGAAGAAATAGTACCAGTTCCTGTTTTGGGAGTAATTCCATGGCGTGAAATGGAGATTGAAGATGAAGATTCTCAGAATTTACGCTCAAAGATTGATTCTGAATCAGTATTGGATGTGGCAGTAATTAGACTACCTCATATTTCAAATTTCACTGATTTTGATCCTCTCAAACAGATTGAAGGTTTGTCTGTACGCTTTGTAAAAAAAGTTAATGAACTTGGGAAAGCCAAACTTATTATTATACCCGGTAGTAAAAATACACTGGCAGATTTGGAATTTATGCATGACAAAGGTTTTACAGAAGAACTGAAAAAACTGTGTGGAAAAACATGGATTTTGGGGATCTGTGGTGGTTTTCAGATGCTTGGTGAATCGGTGGATGATCCCCATGAGATGGAAGCAGGAGGAACAGGATCTGGTCTGGGATTTCTACCTATGACTACTATACTGGAAGGAGACAAA
>CACFAY010000122.1 GCA_902564345.1 uncultured SAR324 cluster bacterium | reverse complement strand
TTCTAATAATAACTGGAAGTGGCTCACCCAAATAGTAACCTCGTTTTGCAGTATTTGTAATTTCCACATTGTAACCACTTGGATTTACTCTTGTTTCTTCAGTCATTCCTAAAAATGTTATTAATGGATTATCTGTTTTACCATGACTGCGAAACAAATTTGCCACATCAGAAAAAGTTTCAACGATCTTCTCGTTTAATTTTTTTTCATCAATTGACATCATACCCTGGTCATCTATTTTCAAACCTATTGAAAACAACATATTAGTCGACTGGGGCAATCCACTTACAGTTGCAATAGTTGTAGTTGCAACTTCATTTACTACCTGTGCCAAATTTCTGTCACTAAGCAAAGGAGCAGCTGTATTAGTAGACTTATCAAACTTTGACACCTCTTTTGCCGTTGCTTGAAATGTATTATATGCATCTACAAAATCATTAATACGTTCCTTGGCAATTTCAGTGTCGCCTAATACAGATATAGTGACAGGCTTTTCACTGGCAGAAAAAAATTCCAGATCAAGCCCAGGAATTATATCATTTGCCATATTTTCAGAGCGCCTTACCTCCAAACCTCCTCCACCAGCCTTTGTAGCTCCAAGGTGCAAAACAAGATCCTGTGCAAGTCTTACAGATGAAGTTTCCGTAGAAATTGTAAAGTAATCATCTTTATACAAATCTCCTTCACCAAGAGAAAGCCTTAAACCTTCATCAAATGTAATTGGCGTTCCAGGAATATAGCCTTCTCCAACTTCGATCGCACCACTAGCACCAAAAGTATCTTCCCATCTCAATTGTAAAGCACGAGTTATCCCAACAGATCCCCGCTTCTCTACCCTAAATGTGTAACTTTTTTCTATATCAGTTTCATACGTTCCTGATATTTCAATAGGGGCATTGCTGACTCCACCTTTCAGCCCCCTTATTCCCGCGGATACATCCAGGGCACTTTTCTGTTTGTCCTCATCAAGCCCTTCATATTCTTCATATGTCATCCACTTTGCTGTGACATCCACTTTGTTGGAAACTCCGCGGTGTTCTTCATCACTCCACCAAATATCCTCAGATACAGGCGCAATTACATCTACATCAGTTGAGTCTCCATCACGCAAAACAGTGGGATTAACTTCCACGAATAAACCCTGACCGATCGGGAGACGTTTAGGGTCTCGACGTCCTTTTTTTGTGAACTCCATTTCAAAGAGTTCTTCTCCATCTTCAGAATCAAAAGCGGTTGCTTGATCAAAGGGACCTTCACCTTTACCTGCTGCATCCAAATAAGGATAACCAATATTTAAAGAACCTTTTTCTCCAGTTTCTGTAAATTCGTAATGCAGTTTCAGCCGACTAGGGCCACCAACCTGCCCATTACCTTCCACTCTGAAAATTATGGTGTCATCTTCTGCTCCCTCATATGCACCAGATACACGAATCCCTCCTTCAGAGGCTTTACTGCTCCAGTCTGAAGGTTGTGATATTTGAGGGGCTTTCTCTGCCTCACTGAGCCACCAAAACAGATCGGATTTCTTCGCTAAAACATCTACTGTAAAAGTATCTCCATCAATGACTTCACCGTCACTAATATAAAGTTTTAATCCGTCCGTAACATCCAGTGGACTTCCCGGAACATAATTAAACTTATCTATTGGTATTTCACCTTCTCTTCCGTTTTTATCTCGCCAGCCAATAAGCACGCCTTCTTCAGAAGGAATCATTCCTGAGCGTAAGACCCTAAAGGTAAAAACATTATCATCTTCTCCAGTATAAGTACCGCCAACTTCTACAATATTGGTTGATCCTCCAAATCCTGCACCTTTTGATGTTTTTTCTTCTTTAACGTCAAAACCCTTCCAGGTGGAAGTTTTATCATAGGTATTTTGATAGCTTGGCGCTTCCACATCACCACCCGTAAGATTTACGCTAATATTTATTCGACCACGTTCTCCTTTTACGTTACTAGTTAATAGAAGTCGATATGGTTTTTCACCATGCGTTTTTGCAATAAAAGCTTCTACATCAGCATCAGAATTATTTATTGCCCTTTTCAGGTCAACCAGAGTGTCGTTACCTTCTGTCAGATTGATTGTAATTGGAGCAGCATTTTCATCATCTCCAATTTGTAACTTAACTTTTCCTGTTCCAATACTGACATCTTCACGTTCAAAACCCTGAGATGTCAATTGATGAGAAAGAGCTACCGACTCCACAACGAATGTGTGCCTCCCGGGCACTGAGTCCTTACGGGCATTCGGTTCTACAACATTGGGATCGCTTGTTTCTACTTTCCTCGCTTCCCATATTTCATACCTATTGAGTGCTTCGGTTACGCCCTGAAGCTTATTTAGCTCCA
>CACFAY010000121.1 GCA_902564345.1 uncultured SAR324 cluster bacterium | reverse complement strand
TTTTGACTTTTACCTTTGCGGGGATGAATTTTGGGTTGGTAATTTCAATATATTCAATTGCTAAAATAGTCCTTCCGGTTGAAAGAAATACTATTCCAAAAAAAAGCAGATATATATGTAAAACTAAGTGTGATATCCGCTGAGTGAATTTTTTTTTGTAAGGCATACTATTTTTGGGAAATTGTTGGGGAAAACCTAACGCCAAATATATAGGAATTTTCTGTGTAGGACTTTGGCAGTGCTGGCAAGAATTGCAAGTTTTTCATCAGCTTATTTACAGAATAGTGGAGTGCTTGTGATCCAGATTTTTCTAATTTCCAATTAAGTATTTTACCATTCTTATTGATTTCAAATATAATTGCTACTTTAACCTTTTTTTCCTTCAAATGTATAGGGACCTCCCAGCCTTCAGAAAGGAATTTACTGAGCTTATTTAGATAATTTTTCAATTCATTGGAATCATAACTATAAATATTATTCTTTTCATTGGGACTAATAAATAAACTATTATTGTTAACTTTGCGTTGCTTATTCTTAGGTGGTAAAAGTGACAACAATGAAACCACTGGTTCTGAAAGTTTTTTATTTGAGTTTAGTTCATCGTATATGCGTTCTGGATATTTCTCCACCTGACTAAGTATATTATTTATAGTGTAAATTGGTTTTTGGAGGGATTGTTTTATCGTTTTAGATGGATAAATTTTTTGTTTACGGATTAAAATAAGATCTGGGAAAACCATATAATCTGTAGAGATAAGATCTGGATTTTTTCCTGATTTATCAGTTGGTGTAGCAGAAAGAGTGTTTTCCCAATTTGAAAAAAAAGGGAATTCTTTTCGAATCCACTCACCTCTTTTTGTTATTTCCGGATAAGCATAGACCAAGGCAGATATTAATAAAGTATGAAGAGCAAGAGAAAAAAATATGCCACCGGAAAAACGCCAGCTTAAGTTCATTATTAAACTTTATTATTTTTCACCGCTGCGAAACCATGACAGTCGGGAAGAGAGGTTGTGAAAAAAATAATTCTTGTCCATGAAAATTAATTTAGCTTTTCTGTTAGATTCTCGAATCAGGACTTCGTCACCGATTTCAAGAGGCAATTTATCTTTTCCGTCAACCGAAAGGTATATTTCTTTTTCATGGGTTTGCTCCGAAACTTCAAGCCTGATTTTAGAATCAGACGAAATTACAAGGTGCCTCGATCTAAAATCATACTCATTCAATCCTGTTATGATCATGCAGCGCAATTCAGGCATCACGATTGGGGAACCTGCAGCCAGAAGGTATGCAGTGCTTCCTGTAGCGGTACCTACAATAACACCATCACCGCGAACACGTCTAATGTGCTGATCATTAATGCTTAACTCTACTGCAATTAGTCTTGTTGCGCCTCGTATTACAATTTCATTCACTGCATAATCAGTTCCATGAGGATGCTCACATGCAAGTACTGAGCGTTCACTAATGATGTAATTCCCATCTAATACGCTTTGCAGCATATCTTCTAGGTCCTCACGATCTCCAGCAGTAAGAAATCCTACATTTCCGAAATTGACAGCAAGAACGGGGCATTGTGGAAAAAGACTCAAAGCAGCTAGTACGGTCCCATCACCACCAAATGATATAACGAGATCCAGATCGTTCCTGCTTTTTAAACCTTCTTTAAGTTTAGAAATCTCTATGTGTTGTGGTATAAACCAATCTTTAAGAAAATTATACAATGAAGGTTCTAATTGCTGAGAAAAAATTCCCACTCTTTTAAGAATAATTTTATTTTTAATCACAGTTTTCTAGGGAAAAAATTATCAGGTTTTTAAAGCATCTTCGAGTAATTATGGATATCATGTCAAGTGTAAAAACCTTTAATGATTGTCTCTTGCTTTTGAAAGAAGCTCTTAAAAAACCAATTTAAATAAAATCAGTATTTTGTTGGCCACGAACTTGTTTTTATCTAGTAATTATGATATAGTTTTATACATATTTAATAACATTAATTATACACATCTGTGAACACTTTTTTAAGAAATATTGGGATTTGGCTGGTGATTGGACTGGTAATGCTCATGCTTTTCAATCTTGTTGGTCCGAGAGAATCAGACAAAAGTAAAATAACTTTCTCAGAATTTATTTCACAAATTGAATCTGGATCTGTTCTCGAGGTCTCTATTCGAGGCAGTCAAGTGCATGGAGTTAGCAACACAAACGGCTCTTTCCAAACTCAGGTTCCGAATTATCCGGCACTGTTTGAAATACTTGATCGCCATCAAGTACGCGTAAAGGTAGAACCTACAGATCAAACAAATCTTTTTCTTGCTATTCTAAATAGCTGGCTGCCGATGATCCTTATAATTGGTATCTGGCTTTTCTTCATGCGACAGGTGCAGGGAGGCGGTA
>CACFAY010000120.1 GCA_902564345.1 uncultured SAR324 cluster bacterium | reverse complement strand
CCATTGCTGATCTTGCTGCTTGGCGATTATGTGGCTGGATATCAGGTGGGGTTATCGACGGCATCCCTGAAACAATTTTGGATACTTTGCCCTTACTAAAAGAACATCAGAATCATATTTCAAATTTGCCAAAAGTTGCAGATTGGATTGATAAAAACCGTAAATAACAATAGCTATTATTTTCGGAGAAAAAATTTAAGATTAATTCTTAACTTAATTTAAATAATAAAAAAATTTAAAACTAGATAAGTAGAACAGAAAAAACTTTGATAATGGGCCTACTGATTAAAGGTGAATGGCATGACCGATGGTATGACACTAAGGATAATAACGGTGAATTCTTGCGAGAAGACTCGCAGTTTCGAAACTGGATTACACCTGATGGCTCCGCTGGACCAAGTGGACTAGCAGGATTCCCTGCAGAGGAAGGACGTTACCATTTGTACGTTTCACTAGCCTGTCCATGGGCTCACCGTACCCTGATCTTCCGCAAGCTTAAATCACTAGAGGATAGCATTTCGGTTTCCATAGTACATCCTCACATGCTTAATAAAGGCTGGGTTTTTGATGACTGGAAAGGAGAAACTGGAGACCATTTATATGGGTTAAAATGCTTGCACCAACACTATACAAGGGCAAAATCTGAATACAGCGGTAGAGTTACAGTGCCAGTTTTATGGGACAGTCAAAATGAGACAATTGTCAGCAACGAATCCTCAGAAATTATTCGCATGCTAAACTCAGCTTTCAATGAATATACCAATGTAAAGTCAGACTATTTCCCTGATAATTTGGCTGATGAGATCAATGTGATTAATGAAAAAATTTACCAAAATATTAACAATGGTGTCTACCGATGTGGATTTGCAACAACACAAAAGGCATATCAAACTGCATTCACAAAACTATTTGACTGTCTGAATGACCTTGAAGCAATGTTGAGCAAATCACGTTACCTGCTTGGTGAAACCATAACAGAAGCTGATTGGAGGTTGTTTACTACACTTATCCGCTTTGATGCTGTTTATTTTTCCCACTTCAAGACAAATAAGTATCGAATTAGCGACTACCCAGAACTTTACGGATACGTCCGCGATCTGTTTCAACAGCCTGGTATTGCTGAGACTGTCAATATGGAACACATTAAGCAACACTACTATTACAGCCACAATACAATAAATCCATCCCGTATTGTTCCAGAAGGACCTGAACTTAATTTTTTCTCTACACATCAAAGGGAACAATAGTTTGTCTATTGATTTTCTTAATATAAAATTAGGATTAATCGCTTTTGATTAAAGGAAAGTGGAGGGTATTAGCAAACATATATTGTTTTAAATCTTGTTGAAAAATTTAACTGTTGCTCACAAAAGTTTTGAATGATTTAAAAAAATAATAAACTCAAATTTATCACACAAATGATTTTTAAATACTTTAGAAATCTCTGATGAAATCCTTATTCATCATAGTTATAGTATATATATGTCTTAAAAATTATGATCTATAAACCAAAACAAATATATTCCATCATCTATTTTTTGACATTGAATTTGTGATTTTTGCTAAAGGTTAAAAATAATATTTGTTAAATTAACTAAATTTAAAATCTGAACTTTACTTTAAGGAAGAAATGATCGCTTTACTTAAAATTTAATTATTAGCTACACTTTAGAAATACTAGTTAAATATGTTAGAAATAAAAATAAATGGTAATACACATAAACTTGATATCGAACCAGATACTCCACTTCTATGGGCTATTCGCGATACAATTGGACTGACAGGAACTAAGTATGGCTGTGGTATTCAGCAATGTGGAGCCTGTACAGTGCTTATAAAAGGAAGACCAGTTCGTTCATGTGGTGTTACAATTGAAGAAGTCTCAGGACAGGATATTACCACCATTGAAGGTCTTTCTGATGACAACACTCATCCAGTCCAAAAAGCATGGATAGCTGAAGAGGTACCTCAGTGTGGCTACTGTCAGTCCGGACAAATCATGGCGGCGGTTTCATTACTTGAACGCAAACCAAATCCCACTGACAAGGATATTGACCGTGGTATGCTCAACCTTTGCCGATGCGGGACCTATCCAAGAATCCGTAAAGCTATTCATAGTGCATCTAAATTATTGAAAGAGATATCATGAAAAAAGCAACTATGAATAGGCGTACCTTTCTAAAAGTTACAACTTTTGCGGGAGGAGGTCTGCTGGTTGGATGTAAATTTGATTCTCCTAAGATAATGAGTTCAGATAAAGCTAAAGAGACTGAACTCGGTCTATGGGTTCGTATCCATAATGACGACAAGATTACACTAGTACTTCCAGCATCTGAAATGGGTCAACACGCTCACACTGGCCAGGCTATGATTTTAGCAGAGGAATTGGAGGCTGACTGGAGTTCTATTAGAGTAGTTACGGCTTCAAATCATGATGCATTTAAAAATCATATGCTCTTTGGTATGCAAAGAACAGATGGGAGCAAAAGCA
>CACFAY010000119.1 GCA_902564345.1 uncultured SAR324 cluster bacterium | reverse complement strand
GCAAACTAATCCATTTTAAAAAATTCCTCAATCAACTAATTTCTCTTGATTAAAAATTTAATTCACAATTTAAAACTTCTTTTGTGAACTGATAATTTTAATATTACAATTCTATCTTCAGATTAACAAAGAGCGACTTCAAATTACGTTATGATTAATTAATAAACAGCACTATAAACAACAAAGCCAAAAAACAGCGAGTTACTGTCTTCTGGCTATTTGACTTTTTTTTTTGAATCTTTTAAAACAAAGATTGTACAAACACAAAAATTTATTTATTCAGCTTATTTTATAAAATATTTTCTTTTTTTAAGTTAATTCTAATCATTACACAGCATTTCTCTCTTTACTCCAACATTAAGAAACATTTGCCCTAACATGAAGAGTTTAAAAACAAAAATTGGCATAATTTTTTTCTATTTACAATAACTGCTTCAAAAACAGACTTTTAAAAAATTCATTTTTTTTAGAAACAGATTTTTGCATGCCTGGATTTTGAACTATCATAAATAGTCCTCATGAAGGAATTCCCAGGGTAAGAAAATATTTTCTATTCTAATTTCTAAGATCGAAAAGTGATTCTATCAGATAATTGATGGTCCCAAGTATATTAAGATTAGTAATTCAATAGGCAGTACCTGAAAATTTCTAATTATTTATGTAAAATCAATTTTTTTAAGTACATAACAGTTACCCAAAGTAGGCTACTTAAAAATGCCTAAACTAATTAATATTACTTATTTTCTAAGCTATAAAAACAGCCATTTGCTTTACCCCAATTAATAAAGCACTCACATAAAGTTGGTCATTTTCTAAAGTCTTAATTTTAACACAATATTACCTAATACAGACTTAGAATATAGTTGCTGCGAGTTATTCGTCATTACAATAAATTGGTCCATTTTACCAATGTATTATAAAATCAAATTCTCACTTAACATCGATTGCTTCTAATTATTCTCGAGTCTAATAATTATAGATAAAGATCATTATTGATATTATATAGCCTTTCACTATCCTCATTGAGTTTGATAAATAATCCTTTTCAAAGAACTCACCTAGGTATACTAGGTCATAAATTAAGTTGCCTTCTGTTCAATTAAGTATTTTTTAAAAAAGAAGTCATGTATAAAGTAAAATATAATGAATTAATGCTAATTTTAAACGAACACTAATTGCCAAAATTTTACAGTCAATGATATGCATCTATTTCTTCTTTCCAAAAAAATAATTAGATCATGAATCAATATTACAAATAATTAATCTATGCATATTCGACTTAAGAAAAAATTGGAATAGCTATAGAGAATCCAATTAAATTTTTTTCTACTCCTAAACAAAACCCGACTGACAAACAGTACATGCCTCAGAAACACCTGCAACTCAAAACAGTCGCAGCCTACATGTGCTGTTCGCAGTCGGGTCAATACGAACTTCAAAATTGTCACAAAAAATACAAAAAACAGTTTTAATACTGTTTTTAATTATTTTAGATTAATACAATTATTTAACTTTTAATGAGTTAAATTAACCTTTGATTTTGATGCTTTTCTCCATATCATTTTGAAAATTCTGACTCATATCTTTTAGTGAAGAAAATGATTTTTTCTCGTCAGGCTTTTTCTTTTCTCTGATTTGAACCCATGCTCCCCGTAATTCTTTTAGTAAATCTATTACATTCAACACTGGTTCAGATTTCTTTTCCATATTTGCTTCAATTAACTGACTAAACATGAAGCTATATAGTGATTTCAGATTTTTAGCAATTTCTCCTCCTTGATCCATGTTCAAGGTTGCCAATAATTCTGTCACAATATTCTTGGTTTTAATTAAGCTATCGTGAACCTTCTCAATTTCTCCTGAGTCCATATACTGAACTGCAAAGTTTGCATTCTTTATAGCTCCATCATAGAGCATAATGATCAACTTGTTTTGATCAAGTGTATTAACAGAAGCCTTTTTGTATGCATTCTGATAGTTAGTATAAGTGCTCATTGATACTCCTTATATTTTAATTTTAAACTTTTTTAGCTCCACTCATTGCAGAGAGTTGTTGACTTATATAATTTTGTTGAGATCTTAATCTTCCCATTGTACTATCCAGCTTGGCGAATTTGTTTTGCAGCCTTGCTCGCTTTGTTTCTGCCCGTTTATTCAAACGCTCTATTTGCTCGTTAAAATTGTTCATTTGTCCAGTAATATCTTCAGTAGCCCTACTAACGCTGCCGTCAAGAGGATTGTTTAATATATTTAGCTTTTCTTGTAATTTAACAGCCACTCCTTTTGAAATACTAACTGTGCCCTCTTCACCAGAAACAAGATCGCTTTCGTCTAGTGTAACAAAAAGTCTTAGGCCTTCAGTATTAGAGCCGTCTGTGCCGACCAACAATTGCCCCCTGCCAGTAGCTTCAACGTTGCCTATTGAACCTTCTACATCTTCACCTGCAGTAGTGACTCCATCTTCTAAACCTAAATCAGATAAATCCTTGCCTGCACCAGGTTCTACTTCTA
>CACFAY010000118.1 GCA_902564345.1 uncultured SAR324 cluster bacterium | reverse complement strand
TGCATGAGCTGTGACATAGTTGTATCCCTTGGGATCGTTGGTCTGAAGAGCTCCCCAGTCTCCCATGAAGCGAAAAACAACTCTAATACTACCAGTATCATCTATCCCGTAGCGTCCCACAGTGTATACAAGCCGAAATGTCTGCAGGCTGCGTGCTTCGAATGCACCCAGAGGGTCTAACAAAACATGACCGTAAAGCACCGGGTCAGTACCCGGATGAGCAGAGGGCCATGCCGCTCCAACAAGTTCATTTGAAACTGTATTAGTCATTTTTTTAAGAATTTTTAGATATAGATAATGTTATCAAAAAATCATGGTATTCAAGGCAGTCAAGTCCATTAATCAATATTTTTTTACTTGCCATTATATGGTGTTTTACGATTAAAATTTTTTTGGTGTGTAGATGGTTAAAAATAAAGAGTAAGTTTTAATTTCAGGTTTATTTAGGAATGCTGGTTTCAGTTACGGTCATCTGGAAAAATTTTTCGCGGGCAGAATCAGTTCCAATAATTGCGGTACGGTCATATGCCTTAAATTGGAAATGTTGGTCAGGATTTGGATGCAGTTTTTCATCACGAACTACTCCTGCAACGTATGAATCAAACTCTGAACTGTTTTTTAGTTCGCTGATTGTTTTTCCATCTAGAATACTTCGTGACTTTATCTGCATCCATTGAATATCATATTGTTGTTCAGCTAGGTTAAGCTTTTCAAGAATTTTACATTCCTCACTCTCCTCATAAAAAGAAGCAAATAAGTCCTCTCTCAGTGATTCTGTGTAATGCTGAATTTTTGCCGCTGGTATATGCAGATGCTCAAGAGCTTTTCGTGCCATCTCAAGCCCAGCCTCAAATTCTGGAATTACTACTTCAGCTATATTTAGTTTTTTGAAATCTTCAAGGAATTCAATCCCAGGAGCACGTGCCACAACCTGAATTGAAGGGTTAATTTTGCGCGCCTTGTCTACAATAGCTTGAGCTATAACAATTTCAGGAGTAGTAATAATTAGCAGTCTTGCTGAAGAAGTATTTGCAGCTTCTAAAACTACATCATGACTTGCGTCCCCGTAAATAACAGAAATTTCAGAATCTTTTGCCCTATCTACTCGAAGCTGATCCAACTCAATTATGATCATTGATACGCTAAGGCGTTTCAGTACCTGAGCAATACGGAAGCCCACACGTCCCCCTCCCACAATAATTACATGATTTCGTTTCCCTGACTTTGGATAATTTGTGAAATCCTTCGATTCATGACTGTACCAACGTTTACTTATAGAATATAAACGAGGTGTCTGCTTAGAAATGATTGGTGTAAGAAACATTGTTATTACAGCTGTTGTAAGGACAAGAGAATACACTTCATTACTAATAGAATTTGTTGAAATCCCTAGTTGAGCAAGCACAAATGAAAATTCTCCTACCTGAAAAAGACCAAGTCCCAATGCCAAAGGGACTACGTTCCTATATTTAAATATTTTAGCGAGCAGGGCAAAAATGCTGCCCTTTGCTATACTGACAAGCAAAACAAGAATCAATACTTCCTGCCAGTTTTCTATTACAAAAAAAGGATTGAAAAGCATTCCTACTGAAGCAAAAAACAGCAGGCCAAAAAGATCACGAACCGGAATAATATCACTTAAAGCCTGATGACCGTAGTCAGATTCGCTTAAAACCATTCCTGCTACAAATGCACCGAAGGCAAAAGAAAGACCAACTAGATACGTAACAAAACCCACACCAAGACCTATTGCAGTTATTGCAAGCACGAATAATTCACGTGATCCTAAATGGGCTATATGCTGCATTATCCGAGGAAGCAGACGTGTACCGAAAAAAATCATTCCAGCTAAGAACAGAAAAGCTTTAAGTATCGCAATTTCCAGTGAAATCCAGCTTACTGATGGATCATTCAGCATCGGCAGTAGAATCATGAATGGTACAACAGCCAGATCCTGAACTATCAACATTCCAACCATAACCTTGCTGGAAAGAGTACCAAGCCATCCCTGGCTCATTAATGTTTTCAGCAACACCATAGTGCTGGAGAGTGAAACCAATGTACCAAGCCAGATAGATGATTTATCATCCCAGCCCATCAACTGTCCAATACCATAGCCCAAACCAATTGTAAGTAATATTTGAATCGGTGTGCCTATCAAAGCAATTTTTTTAACAGGCTTAAGGTCTTTGAGTGAAAACTCAAGTCCTAGTGCGAAAAGTAGTAGCGCTACACCTATTTCTGCCAACAACTCTATCTCGTGTACGCTTGTCAGAGCAAATCCTCCAGTATATGGACTGAATGCAATTCCGGTAAGAATATAACCAAGCACCAAAGGTTGTCCAAGCTTCTGCATTAAAACTCCACTGAAGAACGCTGTTATTACAATAAGGATGAGGTCCGTTGCGATGCCCATAAAAAAAGTTAAATGCTTGCAGAGGGATTTGTTATGAGTTTTATTTTTTTACCTTATGATTTATGCTCATATATAAAATATGACAATACAAAAACATG
>CACFAY010000117.1 GCA_902564345.1 uncultured SAR324 cluster bacterium | reverse complement strand
ACACAAAAGAATAAGAAAAAAAATTGCAGGGACAAATTTGCGTCCAAGGCTTGCAGTATTTAGATCCTCTCGTCATATTTATGTTCAGGCAATAAATGATGAACAGGGTATCACACTCGCCTGCTCTTCTACATTAACAATTCAGAAGTCACTTAAAAATATTTATAGTGGCAACAAAGAGGCCGCAAAAGCTGTCGGTGCCGACATTGCGAAAAAGCTTCTAGAAAAATCTATTTCTTCAGCAGTATTCGATAGAGGTGGATTTATTTTTCACGGTCGTGTTAAAGAACTGGCAGAAGGTGCGAGGGAAGCCGGCTTAAAATTTTAAACTAAATTATAAAGTGGCAGAAAAAAAATCAGAAAAAAATGAATTAATTGAAAAAGTTATTCGAGTAAATCGAGTTGCGAAAGTAGTTAAAGGTGGACGTCGATTCAGCTTTAGTGCTCTAGTTGTTGTTGGTGATGGTCATGGGAAGGTGGGTCTTGGACTTGGTAAGGCAAATGAGGTTGTAGAAGCCATTAGAAAAGCAGTGGAACAAGCAACGGTAAATATGAGAGGAATAAATAAGCAAGGGACATCAATACCGTATGTAACAACGAGTAAATTTGGATCGGGAAAAGTTTTGATGAAACCAGCAGAAAAAGGGCACGGTATTATTGCTGCTGGTGCTGTTAGAGCTGTAATGGAGGCAGTAGGAATCACAGACATTAGCGTTAAATGCCTTGGCTCCAGAAACTCAAATAATCTTGTTCGCTCCACACTAAGTGGTTTGTATAATTTAAGAAGCAATGAGTGGACGGCTAAAGCCAGAGGTAAAGATATTAATTATACAAATGAGCAGTAAAAATATGGCTCAAAAAATAAAGATCACACAGATTCGAAGCAGAATTGGATCAAAAAAAAATCAAATAGCATCTCTGCGTGGGTTGGGTCTTTGGAAAATTAATAGTCAATCTGTACTAAAAAATACTCCTGAAATAAGAGGAATGATTGTTAAAGTCAACCACCTTGTAAAAATTGAGTTAGTAGAATAAAAAATACAAAAGGTTTGTAATGAAACTCCACGAACTGATTTCAAGTAAAATATCAACAAAAAAAAGAGTGGGAAGAGGCCCAGGAAGTGGTATGGGTAAAAACTGTGGAAGGGGACAGAACGGGGCAAAATCTCGATCTGGCTATAAACACAAGAGAGGTTTTGAAGGTGGTCAAAATCCTCTTAATAGAAGATTACCCAAATTTGGATTCACTAGTCCCAATAAAGAAATTTTCCAATTGATTAATTTAAAAAATTTGGAGGATTCCGATGCTGTTGAGACAGGAAGTCATCTTGATAAGCCAAAACTTAAGGCATTGGGGTTAATTAAAAAAGAAGACAAACCATTAAAACTGCTGGGTAAAGGTAAACTGAGTAAAAAAATTAAAATTGAAGTAGACATGGCAAGTGCTAATGCTGCAGAAGCAGTAAAAAAAGCCGGTGGAGAAGTGATAAAAATAGCTTAATGCATCTTAGATGTTAAATATTATTCAGAATATTTTTAGAATAGAAGAACTCCGTCAGCGAATTTTCTTCACTTTGGCAATGCTTCTAATTTTTAGGCTTGGGGCCCATATCCCAACGCCAGGTATAGATGGAGCAGCCCTAACCGCTTTTTTTGATGCACAACAAGGTTCAATCCTGCGGTTTTTTGACATGTTTACCGGTGGGGCTTTGGCCAGACTAACTGTTTTCGCTCTTGGCGTGATGCCATACATAAGTGCATCAATAATAATTCAATTGATGACGGCAGTATTCCCTTATCTTGAGAGATTGTCAAAAGAAGGAGATGCAGGTCGCAAAAAAATTACAGGGTACACCCGGTACGGTACGATAGCATTAAGTATAATACAAGGTTTTGCAATTGCTGTTGGACTCGAAAGTATGGCTGCTCCAAATGGACAGCCAATTGTAATTTCAACATTAAGTCCTTGGGCTTTCAGAGCTTTGACTGTTATTACATTAACTGCAGGAACAGCATTTCTGATGTGGGTTGGTGAGCAAATAAGTGAACGCGGAATAGGAAATGGAATTTCACTGTTAATATTTGCAGGGATTGTAGTGGGAATCCCCGGAGCAATCATAAACTCAATTAGGCTCGTACAAGATAATGTGTTATCACCTCTTGTACTTATTACAGTAGGATTACTTATGATAGTAGTTATTTTCCTTGTCATTTTTGCTGAAACCGCATATAGAAAAATTCCAGTACAATATGCAAAAAGGGTTCAAGGAAATAAAATGTTTGGGGGACAATCATCACACCTCCCTTTGAAAATAAATACTGCAGGCGTCATTCCGCCGATCTTCGCTTCTTCAATTTTAGCATTCCCTGCAACTATAACAGGTTTTATAGCTATTCCATGGGTACAAGCAGTCGGAGGTCAGTTGGTTCCAGGGAGAATGCTATATAATTTTTTATTTGCGTTAATGATTTTTTTCTTTGCATTTTTTTATACTGCTATTACATTCAACCCCGTTAAGATAGCGGAAGAAATGAAAAAACATGGTGGATATATCCCTGGAATTCGTCCAGGTAAAAAAACTGCAGAATATGTTAACCT
>CACFAY010000116.1 GCA_902564345.1 uncultured SAR324 cluster bacterium | reverse complement strand
CATCCCTTGAATATAGACAATAATTAATTGATATTATTGATTAATTTAATATTGACCTTTTCTTTACTGGGACAGTTTTGTTCAATCTGATCTATCAATTACTAATAGTATTTTTTAAGAATTCGCATATCCATACAGCCCTCCTTTTAGTTTTCTATCGAAAACCATCCTCCCAATCATTTTAATTTTTTAACAGCCTAAGAAATAGACTCAAAGGGGGTAAGATCGGTTAGCGCTATATAAAAGAGCTCTCAGATTTTTTAGCTAATAATTTCATAGGTTCTATTCATTTAGCCCTTTATCATACATCAGTATACTTATTGTCTTACATATACATTTGTATTGTATAACGTTATCTAACTAATACTAAATATTCATGATATTACATTCCTATACATTTACCTCTTATAAGAAATACCTACCTAATCAAATTAACTCATTGTTATTGTCAATTTTATCTCTTAAAATTATCATAAATACTCATGTAATTTTTAAAATTTGAATTAAAATATCAAAATGTCTGAAGAGAAATCACAAAGGAAAGTCACTGTTATCCTAGCTGCAGATGTAGTGGGATATAGTACGATGATGGAAACAAATGAGGAACAGACATTTGAAAATCTTAAAGTATGTAGAGATATAATTGATAGTCTTATTTCAGAATACCATGGTCGTATTTTTAATACTGCTGGTGATTCAGTTATTGCTGAATTTCAGAGTGCTGTTGATGCAGTTGTTTGTTCTTCAGAAATTCAAAAAACTCTTAAGGAACGAAATGATTCAAATGACGAGTCACAGAGCATGAAATTTCGTGTAGGTGTTAATATGGGAGACGTGGTTATAGAAGGAGATAATCTATATGGAGAAGGAGTTAATGTCGCTGCAAGATTAGAAGCACTTGCTCAACCAGGAGGTATATGCCTATCAAAAAACGTTCATGAGATTGTTTATAATAAGACCAACTTTGATTTCCACGATTTAGGTGAACAAAAAGTCAAAAATACGAAAGTCCATGCAGTTGATGTAACACTTGATGGAACTAAAAAAAGAAAACTTTCTCAAGCTCAACAAGTAAAAAATATTTCTCCATGGAAAAAATATTTTGCAATATCGTTAATCTCAGGATTGATAGTTGGTGTAGGGGTTTGGTGGTCGAATTTTAAAACAGATTTTCAACCAGCAGATAAAAACAAATTTGCATATGAATTACCAACTAAGCCTTCTATTGTAGTTCTCCCATTCATAAATATTTCTGGTGATTCTTCAAAAGAATATATCAGTAACGGACTTACTCAAAATATTATCTCTGCACTTGCAATGTCTCCTGATTTATTTGTAATTGGGCAAAATTCTATTGATAAATATAAAGATAAAGAAAGAAAAGTTAATCAGATAGCAGAAGAACTAGGAGTAAGATATGTTCTAGAAGGGAATGTTCAATTATCAGGTGAAAGCATGCGAGTAACAACTCAGCTTTTTGATACCATTAAAGGCAGGATTTTATGGTCAGAGCGTTTTGATAAAGGATTAAATGATATTTTTATTGTTCAGGATGAAATCACTGAAGAAATATTTATTCAACTTCAAGTAAACATTGTGATGGGGAATCGAGCTTTTGATATTTTGAAAAGAATGAAATCTGATCCAAAAGACTTTAGGTATGCTATTGTTTGGAGAGAAAATTTTATGAAATTTACCAGAGAAGGTCGAGAAGAAGCAATTAGATTAACAAAAATTCTTGAAAAAAGTGATCCAGATAATTCTTTAGTAGACTTGCATAAAGCATATTTTCAATTGCAAAAAATTATAATGAAACTTTCAAAAGATCCAAAGACTGATATTAAAATTGGCAGAGAATATGCCGAAAAAGCTTATTCGAATATTGGGGGTGGAAGTAGTGTAGTACCTCAGGCTTGGTTTTACTTATTTGAAAGAAATTATGAAAAAGCAGTGGAAAAGGCTAAATTAGCTATTGAACTAAGTCCTTCAAATGCTGATATGATAGCGAATGCTGGAACCATGTTTATGTTTTCTGGTGATTATAATGAAGCTTTGATTCTTTACCAAAAAGCTATGCGTTTATCACCTTACCATCCTAAATGGTATGCTAATAGACTAGCAGAATGTATGCTCGCATTAGGAAGAAACAAAGAAGCTGGTGAAATTCTAGAAGCAATAATCAGATCAGAAAAAAAAGATATAGAACAAATTAGTAGGGCTTTAACTAGTCTTATTGTTAAGGAATATAGAGTTGGAAATATAGAGCAGTCTAAAAAATACCTAGATAAATTAAATAAAATTAATCCTAAATTTGGATTATCTTCAGTTAAATCTTACTCAGGTCTTCACAAAAATATAGTATATTTAGATAGTTATTTAAAACCATTAAGCGAATTAGGACTTCAAGATAAATATTAATAAATGAGTTTTAACTTTAGTAAGGAATTATTCAGTATTTAATTTATATCCCCCTCGTCTCCACCATCCCCTAATACCCTATATAATATATTGAAATAAAAGGATTAATTCTAATGGTACAATGTGCCAATGGTACAAGTGTAATGGTACAATTTTCTGGGATCAAAAATCACTGTTAATTAGAGCTTATCAAAGATACATGATTCAGCGACATTATTAGTAATAGCAAATCTTTTAGAAGAAAATATTTGCTATAAAACTG
>CACFAY010000115.1 GCA_902564345.1 uncultured SAR324 cluster bacterium | reverse complement strand
ATACTTAAAGTACCAAGAGTTGTTAAAAGTAAAGCAATTGGCAGCGTAAGTTGAATTCGAAAAACTTTTCTTCCATGTGATTCTGGCATGTCAATTCATTGTTTGTGTTAGCTTAGTTTGATCTACCATACCATGATCCTTTTATATCAGGTTTTTCAAGGTATTGATTCAGTCTCCTTAAAAATAATTGCCGATCAATTTCCCGGGCTCCCAAACTTAAGAGATGTTGTGTAGTCATTTGACAATCAATTATTTTGATTCCTACCTGTTTTGAAAATTCGGCTAGGGCGACTAATGACGCTTTAGAAGAATCGTTAACAGTACTAAACATTGATTCTCCAAAAAAACATTGTCCTAATGAAATTCCGTAAAGTCCTCCTACGAGTTTTCCATTAAGCCAGCTCTCAACAGAATGTGCATAGCCTTCCCTGTGCAATTCAGTATAGGCTTGTTGCATTTCGGGAATTATCCAGGTTCCCTTACCTTTTTTGGTCCTTACTTCAGCACAAGCTTTTATAACATTCCCAAATGATGAATCAAAACGAATCTCGAACTCTTGTTTACGCACAACTTTACGTAAACTCCTAGATATTTTAATCTCTTCCGGGAACAAGACCAGACGAGGATTAGGTGACCACCATAATATGGGCTGTCCAACCTCATACCAAGGGAAAATACCATTGCGATATGCTTCCAGCAATCTTTCTTTTGTTAAATCTCCTCCAATAGCCAATAAACCATCAGCTTCAGCTTCTTCTGCTGGAGGAAATAAAGGGAAATCATCAGTAAGCTGATAAACAGGCATAGCAACGAAATAATAATTGGAATGAATTTTGTTGTGCCTCAATCAGATTTAAACTAATAACTTATTTTGATAAGTTACTTCCGCACATCAGTCAGAAAAGGCAAATCTCATGCCATAAATTTGTTGCTTAAAGGAAAGGAAAAAGTAGACTTAAGTTATTGAAAATTTCGACAACTTTATATGATTTCCACAAGAACAGAATTGAGATAAAAAACTGATACCCTTCTTATACATTAGGTGATTCTAAATATTTTAAGTGAAAAATAATCTGTAATAGATTTTTTAAGCGTAAATCATTACTGCTCCCATTATGGTTTAAGGGAGCAGTATAAAGTTGTGGAAGGTAGGACAAATAGTTAAAATAATCTTATTTGAGAGAAGTAAGAGAAATATAGCATTTCTGATACTCTAGCAATACTTATATGAGAATACTTATAACTCCAAACAGTATTACACTAAGTACCACTCCCGAAGTAATTACACCCTTTACACTCGCAATGGGCCCTGGTTTACCGACTACTGCATTGACTTCAATAATTCCAATAATAATAGCCAATACCCAAAATAGTGCTGTATAATTAGTTTCTTCTGTAACGATCATTGGATAATGACTTGCTGCCCCCATGAATAATAACATCGGAATAGAAAACAATGTATTTGTTCTTGATGCTAATCCGGCTTTAGCGGTACACTCGGCAGCTTCAGGCAAAGGTTCTCCCCCTCCTGCAACCTGATTATTTGAAGCAATTACAGTCTGTTGTTTAGGCCATATTATTAGCCAGACATTTAAAAACATCAATGTACCAAGCACACTTCCAGTAAGAATTAATATCCCATAAGATGAAGCAAAAACTCCCCATCCTCCTTGCATTCCTTTACTGTGTAAAGCGAGAACACCTGCAAGGAAAGTAACCATAGCAGCCCACCTAAACCACCAAAGTGCTCTAGGGACCAATTTCTGAATTGCAGCTGATTTTGCGGAAGCATCCGTTTCCTTAAACCATTCGCCTTGTACAAAATTAAAATAATAAAGCAAACCAATCCATGTAATGCCTGCTAGAAAATGAATCCACCGTAATAAAAGATCCCAGCCCAGAACTGTGAAAATTTCCATAATGCCTCCAAGTAAAAAATTAATTAGATTGAAAAGTTGAATAGTACATTGAAATTAAGTTTTTTTCAAGAAAAATATACTAAGTTTGAAAAGTTTGAAAAGTTTGAAAATTAACCAAAAATATCATTTATCAGGACAGTATCAAAGTGTTATTGCCTCCGTCAAATGCAGTGTTATTTAAAGGTGGTTTTATCCAATAAAGAATTTATAATTTTTTCAAATGTAATTACAAAAAAATGCCGTAAAAAGGAATTGTTTATTTTCCAAAATCCTTTACATCAGTTCCAGTATTTCATCAACTTTTCTATTGGGACTATGGTGGAAGGAAGGATCAAGCTGATAGTCTGCAAGCAATCTGTACTTTTCATTGCGGAATGATAGAAGATCTTTATAGCAACGCCTAAGTGCATTTTGTGAGCTCTCACCTTTAAGAGGTTTAAATTTGCATTCCCAGATTACAGGTTTAGGATCTTTGATGAAATTATCGAAAAGCTGATCATATTTTTCTTCTGGGAGCTTTAAATATATCATTTTTGTTAAGGCGCGCAATCTGTGAATTAGGTTTTTTTGAAGATATATTAAACTACCTGTTGTATCAACTACCACAGGAGTATTTATTGCCACAGAATTCTCTAATTCATAACAGATTTGTTCAACTACAGCTTCTTCGAGTTCAAGATAAATCTTCTGTGCCTTAATATACCCTTCAGAAAATGGTTGCCCCATCCATTTAGCTAATTTTAATGTTGTTTTACCATTCCCGATGAGTTTAGGTCCTAGTCTTTCTGCAATCATATCGTCGCAATTATACCAT
>CACFAY010000114.1 GCA_902564345.1 uncultured SAR324 cluster bacterium | reverse complement strand
CTGGACCTATAATCCAGAGAGGAAAAACCGCAAAATTGCTCAAATCGCAGAACTTCTTTTAGAAGTTGCATCTAGCGGAGACCCGATTGCAAAAAAAATTGTGGAAAGAGGAGCTGAGCATCTTTTCCAACTTTATTTGAACTTAGTTGATCGACTAAATTTTACTGATCCACCGGTTATGTTCGCAGGTGGATTGTTGACTTCAGAAACGATACTTCAACAATTGCTGATGAAAAAAATTGGTCTTAAGCATTCTCCTAGTCCAAAATATTCTCCAGTTGCTGGAGCAGCGCTAATGGCACAAATATCATAATATTGCTCTTTTAAAATGAAATTTAATACAAAATTAATCTTATATTTATGTTTATGCCCCTCAGTTTTATTTTTTACAGCATTTAATTCTTCAAATGCTGAAGGTATAAAAAAGGCTCTTTTTGCAGGAGGTTGTTTCTGGTGTATGGAGGCAGACTTTGAAAAGATACCAGGTATTATAGAGGTAGTTTCTGGTTATACCGGTGGGACTTCAATTAATCCTAATTACGACAATTACGCAAAATCAGGGCACATAGAAGCTGTTCTGGTTAAATATGAAACATCTGTAATTAACTACAGGCAATTGCTTGAGATTTTCTGGGTGAATATAGATCCTACAGATAAAGACGGACAGTTCTGTGACCGTGGACATGAATATTCTTCAGCAGTTTTTTTTATATCAGAAGAACAAAAGAAACTGGCTGAATTATCAAAAATTATGATCGAAAAGTCTGGAATACTAAGCGAAAAAGTAAAAACACCAATCATAAATGCTGAAGAGTTTTACAAGGCAGAAGAGTATCATCAGGATTATTATAAAAAAAACAAATTAAGGTACAATTATTACCGTTTTAGGTGTGGACGTGACAAAAGATTAGAAGAAATTTGGGGTGATAAGAAGAATAAATTAAAAATATTAGATAAAACTTCCAGTTATAAAATACCCTCGAGGGAAGAATTGGCAACTAAACTAACTACCTTACAGTTTGACGTGACACAAAATGATGCTACAGAACCCCCTTTTAGGAATAAATATTGGAACAATAACAGTGAAGGTATCTATGTGGATGTTGTTTCGGGTGAACCACTATTTAGTTCAACTGACAAATATAAATCTGGAACTGGTTGGCCAAGCTTCATAAAACCACTTGAAGCAGAAAACGTTGTTATGAAAGAAGACAGAAGTTTGTTTATGGTAAGAACTGAAATTAGGAGCAAGCAAGCTGATTCCCACCTTGGACACCTCTTCAATGACGGTCCTGGACCACTTGGATTGAGGTACTGCATTAATTCCGCCGCACTTAAGTTTATTCCCAAAAAAGATTTGGAACAAGAAGGATACCAGATCTACCAGAGTTTATTTAATAATTGATCAATACAAGGACCTAACGGAGTTTATTTCATGGTTGATAGATAAAGTAATTAATGATTTGAAATAGTATATTAATCTTGATTTAAAGTAACTCTGACCCTAATTATATATTTCATTTTCAGTATAATTCACTGATTAAATTTCGGTACTGTTTCTCAATTTGATCATGCTTGACATGGCGCCCATTCACAACCATCTGCCTCCCTGCAGACCATACCTCACGAACTAGCGAATCGTCTGCAGAAAATATCCATCGATTAAGAATATCATCCTCGGTGGATCCGTAAAAAGCGAGGTCGTCAAAATCCAATGTTAGTAAATCAGCCCATTGTCCCAAAGCAATTTTTCCTGAATTGCGTGACAATGCCTGAGCTCCTCCTCTAACTGCACTCTTATATAGAGATTCGCCCAAGGATCCCGAAGAATCGGTCATTATATTTCGTTCCTTACGAACAAGTCTCTGACTATACTCAAGCATCCTCAGTTCTTCAGTTAGTGAAATACGAACGTTAGAATCTGACCCAATCCCGTATTCGCCTCCTATGGAAACATATTCAGAGCCTTTAAATATGCCATCTCCTAGGTTAGCTTCAGTTACAGGACAAAGACCGACAACCGCACCAGTCTCAGCAAGTTTTAAAATTTCTTCCGGAAGCATATGCGTGGCATGAATAAGACACCAGCGTTTATCGACAGGAGCATTTTCAAGTAGCCAATCTACCGGACGTTTTCCGTATTTTTTTTGAATATCTTCAACTTCCTTCTGCTGCTCAGAGATGTGAATATGAACTGGACCAAATATTCTTGCATCAAGTATTTCCTTCAAAGATTTCGGAGATACAGCACGGAGAGAATGAGGTGCTATGCCTAACATATAATCTTCAGGAGCTCTTTGGACTTCTTTTTCAATTTGTTCTAGTAAAATAAAATACCTATCAGCATTATTTCCAAAGCGAAGTTGAGCGTGTGAAAGTTGCTCCCCATTCAAATCTCCCTGCATATAAAAAACAGGCAAGTGAGTTAATCCAATTCCAGTTTGGAGAGCGGCAGCAAATATTCTTGATGATGTTTCAGCGAAGTTTTCATAAGGTTGCCCTCCTCTCTGATGGTGAAGATAATGAAATTCTCCAACTGAAGCGTATCCAGATTCGAGCATTTCCATGAAAACTAATGCAGCTATACCCTCAATATGGTCAGGATTAAGACGTTCGAGGAAGCTGTACATCAAATCGCGCCAGCTCCAGAAATTGTTCTGTATTTTTGCTCGCTTTTCATTCAATCCTGCCATTGATCTTTGAAATGAATGACTGTGAAGGTTGGTCATTGCAGGAAGCAAGATGCGG
>CACFAY010000113.1 GCA_902564345.1 uncultured SAR324 cluster bacterium | reverse complement strand
TTGGTAAAGGAGTCGCTGAGGATAATGCCCAAGCTGTTTACTGGTATAATAAATCTGCAGAACAGGGTAACTCTAATGCACAATATGCCCTAGGCTGGATGTATGAAAACGGAGAAGGTGTTGTGAAAGACCTTGCAATGGCATTCAGATGGTACAAAAGGGCGGCTGAAAGAGATAATCCTGCGGCACAGACAAATCTAGGTTGGATGTACGAAAATGGGAAGGGAGTTGTAAAAGACGCTGTGCAGTCTGTTTACTGGTACAGACAGGCAGCTGAAATGGGACAGGCAGAGGGACAGTTGAATCTAGGGATTATGTATAAAAAAGGGAAGGGAGTAGATGAGAACTATGATGAAGCAGTTTTTTGGTTTGAAAAAGCAGCCGCTCAAGGACATGTAAACGCTCAGTTAAATCTGGGAGTAATATACAAAAATGGTGAAGGAGTAGCTCCAGATTATGAAAAAGCAGTTTACTGGCTTGAAAAAGCCGTTTTTCAAGGACACTCAGCTGCTATGACTAATCTAGGTTGGATGTATGAAAATGGAAAAGGTGTTGTCCAAGACTATAAAAAGGCATTTGCAATGTACTCGAAAGCAGCAGATAAAGGCCAAGCTGAAGGACAATTGAATCTGGGAATTATGTACAATAAGGGTAAGGGAATTGAGAGAAATTATAAATGGGCCGTATTCTGGTATAAACAGGCTGCAGATAAGGGTAATGCAGAAGCGCAGCTTAATCTAGGCATAATGTTCAAATACGGTAGAGGTGTTGAGGAAAATTATACACAAGCCGTAAATTGGTTCAAAAGGTCTGCAGAACAAGGAAATGTTGAGGCACAGTCCAATTTGGGTTGGATGTATGAATATGGTAAAGGAGTAGAACAGGATTATTCACAAGCAATTTCATGGTATCAAAAAGCTGCTGACCAAGGCAATGTCAGTGCACAAATGTATCTCGGTATCATTTATACATATGGTAAGGGAGTCAATAAGGACTATTCAAAAGCATTTTACTGGTATCAAAAAGCTGCTAACTTGGAGGATTCATTAGCCCAGTTAAATCTAGGAATTATGTATCAGTTTGGTAGAGGAGTTGAAGAAGACTACTCCGAGTCAGTCTTTTGGTATAAAAAAGCCGCTGAGCAAGGTCAGGCAGAGGCACAGAACAGCCTTGCTTGGATGTATGAAAACGGTAAAGGAATTGAATTAGATAGCGAACAAGCAGTTTACTGGTATAAGAAAGCTGCGGAAAGGGGAGATACAAATGCACAATTGAAACTAGGAATAATTTACAAAAATGGTAGTGATACTGTGGAAGATTATACACAGTCTTTCTATTGGTACAAAAAGGTGGCAGAACAGGGAGATGCCGTTGCACAATTAAACGTTGGAATCATGTATGAATATGGTAAGGGAGTAAGTGAGGATTATAGTCAGGCAGCTTTTTGGTATAAAAAAGCTGCAGAGCAGGGCAATTCAGAAGCACAAGCAAACCTAGGATGGTTCTACTTGCATGGAAAAGGGGTAGGACTTGACTATTTAAAGGCTATCGAATGGTTTAAAAAAGCTGCGGAACAGGGATTCACAAGTGCTCAACATAGTTTAGGCGTTATTTATAAAAACGGCAAAGGAATCCCTGAAGATTATACTCAAGCATTTTTCTGGTACAAAAAGGTGGCAGAAAAAGGAGACTCCAGCGCACAGTTCAATCTTGGACTTATGTATGAATATGGGAAAGGTACTCCAGAAGATTACACTCAGGCTGTTCAATGGTATAAAAAAGCCGCTGAACAGGGAGATACTCAAGCTCAGCTTAACCTGGCTCTAATGTATAAATATGGTACAGGTGTATCAGAAGATTATTCTCAGGCAGTATTCTGGTATAAAAAAGCCGCCGAACAGGGAGATACTAAAGCTCAGGTGAATCTGGCTACCATGTATAATGCCGGTGAAGGTGTTCCTGAAAATTATATTTTGGCCTACAAGTGGTCTAATCTTGCTGCAGCTAGAGGTAGTGAGCAGGCAAGAGATTTGAAAAATGACTTGAGAAAACGGATGACACGAAATCAAATTGCGGAAGCACAGCAGTTATCTATCGAGTGGGAACAAAGTGTAAGTAGTCAATAAAAGATTGAGTAGGATTAAATATTTGATAAATTTATTCCATTTAAGTGAATTTTACAAAATTTTAGATTATATCCTTTTTAGGTTAAAATAATCACAAGTGCATAGTTTTAAAACTTTTTAATTGAGGGAGCTTTTTTTTAAGGACATAGATTTTTCTTTGTGCATCTCTCTTTTTTTCAAAGAAACCTATACGTATTCTGAAAAATAGTTCCTCGGATTTGGTATTCAGCTTTTGAGAGATATAGCTGAAATCAGTCTCTGTACTGATGTTAGCTAGATCATTCAAGGCCTCTGACTGGGTTTTATAAAGTGGAAGCTGAATGACCCATGGTTTATTTAGTGGCTGTCGAAGGTCTATCACAGGTCTTGATAGTTCCAGAGGACCAGGCTGAACTGGCCAAGATTTTGAAGGAAAAAGATTTTCTTCCTTGTATCTTTGAATGATTTCTCTTCCTGTCATTCGAGCATCCTCAAGATTTTTGAAAAATCCTACTCTTACTCTATACCAGAATTTTTCTTCAAATTTTGTTTCTGTACGCTGCAAATAAGCATAGTCTCCCATTATTTGCAGGACCATAGCGACCCTCAACCTGTAACAGTTTACCGTCTTTTACATGATAGGTAAGCAAACATCCC
>CACFAY010000112.1 GCA_902564345.1 uncultured SAR324 cluster bacterium | reverse complement strand
CTTGCGAAATTCAAGTCGTTAAAGAAATTAGAAATTCTTTAGGACCAGATATTGAGATTGCTGTGGATGCGAATATGGGATTTTCAGTTGATCAAGCAAAAAGATTTTTGGAAGGTACAAAAGATTGCAATTTGTGTAATATTGAAGAGCCAGTCGCTAGTCTAGGTGCTATAGCAAAATTAAAGGAAATCACTGGTGTACCAGTATCAACTCACTGTATAGATTTGGACGCGTTGAGTTCCCAACCATCTATAGATTCTGTTGTTAGTGATCCTTCACTTTTAGGAGGAATAAGTAATTTGAACAACTTTATTTCAAGCGTTACTGCTCTCAAAAAACGTTTCTGGCTACGTGCAAGATGGGAACTAGGAATTGGATGGGCTGCAATGTGCCACATTGGAATAAATAGAGTTGAAATTGATCGGCCGAGTCAGGCGCTTATTAATTGGGTAGAAGATGATCTGATTCTTGGTGACACTTGGTTGGTAAGAGAAGGGGGTGTAAAACCCCCTGATAAACCAGGATTGGGAGTCGAATTAGATAGGAAGGCTTTGGAAAAATACAAACAAGAATGATTTCATAAATATACATATCTCAAACAATTTATCTAGCCTCTGTTCCCACCATAGGCTCCTTCAAACAACTCTTTCTTTTCGATTCTATCATATGAAAGTCTTTCAAAATCTTTTTCGGGTTTCCCATTAATTATCCATTTAGCAAGTTCACAGCCGATTGCAGGTCCAATTTTAAATCCATGACCACTACCTCCATTTGCATCAAAATATCCATTTATGCTATTCCTTTTGCCAACGAAAGGGTACCAATCCGGAGTAACATCATAAAGCGCTGCATAGGAATTAATTAATTTCATATCCTTAAGAATTGGGAATCTTTCTTCTACAATTTTTTTAATATTTGATATAAATTCATCATCAGCAGTTAGTTTGTAGTTGTAAGGATCTACTTCAAAATAATTTTTTGGGAATCCCTTTCCAATTAAGAACCTTTTATTTCCTTGAGGTACAAAATAAATAGAATCGACGGCATTGGAAATTGAAAGATTTGGCAAATCACCGCTAATTCTTGATTCCCAAATTGTATCTTGCTCACGAAAAGATTTTAATGGCAATTCCATACCTGCTTGTTCAGCTAAAGGTTTAGACCAAGGTCCTGCTGCATTTATAACAACATCTGAATAAATATTACCTTCATCCACAACAACTCCAGTTACTCTTTCAGATTCTTTTATTATCTCTCTGCAGAAAGTTTTTGTCTTTAATTGACCTCCTAATTCTGCAAATTTGTTTAAATATCCTTCAGTTACTCGAATTGGATCAGCCCGGCCTCCTTTTGGTTCGTATATTACTCCAGAAACATTTTTAGTATTTAGCCAAGGAACAAATTTTCCCCATTGAGATTTTGGCAACCAGTCTGTTTCAATCCCTACATTCTTCTGCATTTCTAAATTTATTGCTGCTTTTTCCATCAATTCTTCAGGAACAAGCATAATATAGCCTGTCTTAAAAAATGCATCCTCAATTCCCAGCTCTTTTTGCATGTTTTCAAAGGAAATTACGCTATCTAAAGCAAGTCGGGCCATTAATTCTGTTGAATAATGCTGTCTTACTATAGCAGCGCTTTTACCTGTTCCCCCTGAAGCAGGTCCATGTCTTTCCAACAAAATTACGTCCTTCAAACCAAATTTTTTTAAATGGTATGCTGTACTGGCACCAGTAATTCCACCACCTATGATTAATGCGTCATATTTATCTTTCATGGTAATAATTTGAAATAATTAAATATTAATATTTTGTATTTGAATTAAGCAACACATCTTTATATTTCTTTCTTGCATATCTTTCTGTTAAATACCCATTTTTTATATCATAAAGAAGGTTTTCTAAATTTCGTTTTTCTGGTTTCCCCCATCCGCCTGCACCTGGAATGATAAATCTTACAACTTCATCCGGGTTTAATATAAATGTAACCATCGGAGGCAACACTTTTTCTTTATTTGTACCAGGATTTAGAATATTTTTTGATAAACTTCCGTTTTCTCCTTTCTGAAGGCCATATGGAGGTGTATAAGATCTATCGGATCTGATTTGGAGTTGGCAAGGAGTATCTCCTAAATATTTGAATTCTCGGAAAAGAGCCAGACCTCCTCTGTATTGTCCAGCACCACCTGAATTGGGGACATATCCATATCCATTAATTCTTAATGGATATTCCATTTCAATATATTCTACTGGTATATTTCTTTGGTTACACAGTGGATGTCCAATTCCGTCAATTCCATCCTTGTTTGGCCTTCCTCCCCATGAACCACCAAAAATTTCCACAAATATAAAAGGATTTTTCGTGCTATCGTATCCACCAAAACTATATAAAGTTGGGCCACCTTCATTAGCAGCCATCACTCTTTTTGGAACCGCTTTTGAAAGTGCACCTAAAACAGCATCACCAAGCCTTAAAAGAGTTACACCTCTCGCCCCTGAAGCTGCTGGCAAAATACTTTTCATGATACTACCTTCTTCAGCAATAACTTTTATAGGTCTGAAAAAACCGCCATTATTTGGCATGTCGTCCTCAATTATTGATCTAATGGCAAAATATGAAACAGCTTTTGTCATACTGTAAGTAGAATTTATTGCACCTTGTACCTGTGTTGAACTTCCTGAAGTATCCACAATTACAGAATCATCTCTTATTTGTACCTCAACTTTTATTGGAACTTTATTTAACTCAACTCCATCGCAATCAATATAATCAGTAAACTTGTATACTCCATTTGGAATCTTT
>CACFAY010000111.1 GCA_902564345.1 uncultured SAR324 cluster bacterium | reverse complement strand
TTCCTCAGCCAGAATAGATGAAGAGAGATCGATTTCACAGACAACTTATAGATGCAAAACCATTTCGTGTTTTGAATATGAAATTGTTTCAACTGCTGAATCTAATACTATAAATACAAAAAAAACAGCTCTTGGACTGGGATTATCTTATAATATATGGCAGATGCTTTATGCTTCTTATGGAATAGCACAAACATCCATCACAGATGGCGAAGCATACATATCTAATAGCAACTACAAATTTTTGGGAAATAAGTGGCTTGACAGATATTATGGATTTTCTATCAAAAGCACAAAGCCCAGTGTACCTAAGTTCAGGCTCGAATGGTCTTATATTCTATCTCCTGCAGCAACGAATGATGCAAATACCAGCTCTTCTTCAAACACCATAGAAGTTGCTGATAAGAAAGACAGATCTGAAACTCAAATTAGGAATATGGAATTCAGTCCTACTATGTTAAATAATTGGGTTTTTTTCCTGCACCTTAAGGTAAACAAGACATATAAAGACTATTCAACTGGTGATGGTGTATATGAAAACAAGACTGATGAACAAGTTTCTAGCGGGGTTTTATGGGGATATAGCGGACAAAAAGGCCTTTCAATTGGACTGAGATACATAGATTCAAAAACATTTTTAAATACTACCAGCACTCAGAATTTTTTACAGGAAAAAATTCAGGTATCTGTAGGTAAAGGATACAGGTTAAGTTTAGATTTCGAATTCTGATTAAAAAAAATCTCATAATTAAAAATGAAAACACAAAGATCAATGGTTATTATAAGCGCACATGCAGCAGATTTTGTATGGAGAGCCGGAGGAGCAATTGGTCTGCATACTTTGAATGGTGGGAAGGCAACTGTAGTTTCATTGTCATATGGGGAGAATGGGGAGTCAGGAGACTTGTGGCGTAAACCTGGCCAGACTATTGAAACAGTTAAATCCCATCGACATGCTGAGTCATTGGCAGCATCAAATGCACTGGGGGCTGAATTTATACCTTTAGACCTAGGAGATTATCCACTTGAAGTTTCCGGAGAATCACTACGGGAAATTGCCTCTATTTATGTGGAAAAGGAGCCTGATGTAATACTGATTCACGCAGCGGAAGACCCATTTAATCCAGATCATCCAGTAGCATCTTTTGCTGCTCAGAAGGCGCGGCTTTTAGCAATGGGAGCAGGAGGAGTTCCGGCTTCATTCAAAACAATCCCTCCACCAGAAATGTATGCCTTTGAGCCTCACCAACCTGATTTGTGTTCATTCAAGCCAGACACCTTTGTTGATGTTACAAATGTATGGAAAATTAAAACACAAGCAATGTTGGCAATGGCTGCTCAGAGCTACCTGCAGGATCATTACACACGTAGGGCGGAACAGAGAGCATTTCAGTCAAGGTATGCCGGTTTTGACAAAGATACCAGATATGTTGAAGCTTTTCAGCGAATGACACCGGAAAAGAAAAGATTTCTCTGATAAAATCTGAAGATAATAAAGATGTTGATATTTTAATGTTTTAATCCAAGCCAGTCATTTATGAGACGCCTTGATATAGATAATTCACGCGGCAGAAATTTCCCCTGAGATTTAAATTCTATGATCTCACCTCTTGTAAACCATTGTGCATCTTCGATTTCGTTATCATTATAATTTATTTTTTTTGTAACTGCCTCTGCGGTAAAACCAAGCATAAGTGAGGAAGGAAATGGCCATGGTTGCGAGTGCAAATATTTAATGTTTCGAACTATAATACCAGATTCTTCATAAACTTCTCGCGCCACTGCATGCTCAATAGTCTCGCCAGGCTCAACATATCCAGCCAAAAGTGAATACATTCCTTTAGGCCAGATTTTCTGTCTCCCCAAAAGTAATCTGTCATGATCATGCACCAGCATAATCACCGCTGAATCAGTACGAGGGAAATGTGAACTGTTGCACTTGCTGTTCACACAATCTCTTTGATGACCACACTTTGAAGGCTTAGTCGGGTTGCCGCAAATACCACAAAACTGATTTTGGCTGTGCCAGTAAATCATGGCCCTGGCATATGCCAGTATTGATCCTTCCACACCATCAATCAGTGGACTAATGTTTCGCAAATCATTGAAGGACCCCCATTCAGCAAAACTTGTTTCAGCTTCTTCTTCATCAATTGCTGAAACGTCAATTGCAAGATAAGCAGGAGTTTTTATAGTGTTTTTTTGTCTTCCCAGAAATACTTTATGACCTGAAATACTAATTAACGATGATGCTTCATCAACAGGCAGGAATACAGGTAAAGGCTTTTCTCCTTTTCCCCCAATTTTACTAAAAAGGTTAAGTTTTCGCCAAACTGGAACTAAGAGAGTTTCCTCTGCCCCCAATAAGTTTTGAATGCAGTCTTTGTCTTCATGTAATTCAGCGCCTCTGTCAAGTCCACCAAAACTTAGGTGGTTGGGCTTCAATCCTGTTAATTTATATGGTTCAAAAATTTGCATTATAAAATCTAGCTGTAATTCTTTTTTCCTGTTTACTTTGGTGAGAAAGACTTTTTTTAACCTCTTCCGACAAAAGGCATTTTAGTTGCCATTACTGTCATGAAAAGCACGTTGGCATCCAGAGGCAAACCGGCCATATAGACCACTGCATTTGCTACATTTACGGCGGCCATCCTTGGTTCAACAGCTTTTTTTCCATCTGCCTGGATGATGCCTTCCGCCATACGATCAGTCATTTCCGTGGCGGCATTTCCGATATCGATCTGTCCACATGCAATATCATAAGGCCTTCCATCAAGTGAAGTGGAGCGAGTTAGACCTGTAATGGCGTGCTTAGTAGCAGTATAGGGAGATGAAAAAGGGCGGGGAACATGTGCGGAGATTGATCCGTTGTTGATTATGCGTCCTCCTCTTGGCTTTTGCTGCTTCA
>CACFAY010000110.1 GCA_902564345.1 uncultured SAR324 cluster bacterium | reverse complement strand
TGATACGTGACCATTTTCCGAATGCAGACTCTTAGGAGAAAGCCAATATTTAATATTGACACCACAAGACTTGGCGAATTCCTGTTCTTTCCATGTTGCACTCATGTGCTGAGAACCGCGTCTATAAACTAAAGAGACATCTTCTGATCCAAGTTTTTTTGACTGAACTGCAATATCAATTGCAGTATTTCCACCACCGATTACAACTATTCTCCTTCCAACCGCCAATTTTTCAAGATTTTTTGACTGACGGATATCGGCAATAGTGTCCACAGCATTATAAACCCCTTCAGGATCATTATCTCCCAAACCTAACTCATTCACGTCTCCTAAACCTATACTGAGAAAAACAGCATCAAATTGATTGCGCAGATCATCAAGTTTTATATCTCTGCCTAGAACATGATTTGTTCTGGCCTCTATTCCTCCAATCTCCATAATAAAATTGACTTCTCGCTGGGCGAAATTATTAACAGTTTTATATGCTGCTATTCCATATTCATTAAGACCGCTTAATTTTTCCCTTGCTTCAAAAATTATGGATTCATGTCCTAAAACGGCTAGACGGTGGGCGCATGCAAGTCCAGCCGGTCCGCCCCCTACTATAGCGATATTTTTTCCAGTTGGTTCTGCCCTCTCGAATAATTTTTCTCCCCTTTCAAAAAACCAGTCTGTAGCATAACGCTGCAAATCGCCTATACGGACGGGATTTTCGTCCTGTGTATTTCTAACGCATACTCCTTCACAAAGGATTTCAGTGGGGCATACACGTGCACACATTCCACCCATTATATTTTGTGAAAGTATATCTTTTGCCGAACCTTTTAGATTACCTGTTGATATTTTTCGGATAAAATTAGGAATGTCAATTGCCGTTGGACAAGCATTAATACAGGGAGCATCGTAACAGAAATAACATCGATCAGCCTCTACTTTTGCATTAGATGAACTTAATGGAGGATGATGGTCTGCAAAATTCTCTGCGAGCTCCTCATGTGATAATCGTCCAGAACGGATATCTGTTGAAGTCATTTAAATCCTTAGGAATCAAATTTAAAAAAAGCTGTAATGACCTTAAATGATTTTATTGAAGCGCAGTAAGGTCTTCATAAATTTCAGGACGCCTATCTCGATAAAACTGCCATAGATTTCTAATTTCTCGGACTTCATCCATCTCCATTTCATGTACAAGAAGTCCGTCACTATGATCATCAAGCTGAGCTTCTATTTTTCCTCGAGGATTAACAACATAGCTGGAACCGTAGAACTCTCCTATGCTCCATGGCTCTTCAGAACCAACTCTGTTGATTGCACCTATAAAACAACCATTTGCTACAGCAGAGGCTGGCTGTTCGAGTTCCCAAAGATATTGGGAAAGTCCAGCAACAGTTGCCGAAGGATTAACAATATATTCTGCTCCATTTAGAGAAAGAGCACGCCAGCCTTCAGGAAAATGTCGATCATAACATATATATACACCCAGTTTGCAGTAAGCAGTTTCAAAAACTGGATAACCGAGGTTTCCAGGTTTAAAGAAAAATTTCTCATAAAATCCCGCAACATGAGGTATATGTGTTTTGCGGTATTTACCAAGATATTCTCCATTGGCATCAATAACTGCTGCCGTATTATAGTAAACACCAGTCATTTCCTCTTCATAAATTGGGACAACAATTACCATGTTGTATTTCTTTGCATATTCCTGCATTAGTTTTGTAGTTTGCCCTTCAGGTATTTTTTCAACAGCTGCATACCATTTAGTATCCTGACTTGGACAGAAATAAGGTTGTGTAAACACTTCCTGCATGCATAAGACTTGAACACCTTTCTCACCCGCTTCTTCGATGTAAGGAATATGTGCTTCTATCATTTTTTTTGTTATCTCATCTGGTGACATATTTGTGTCACCCTTGAGCGCCATTTGAATCAAACCACTACGAACTTTCATACTAAATCTCCAGTATATTATAAGGGGAATATAATTTTTTTAATTTGCAAAATTATATCCTAGAACTGACTTTAAAATCGATTCAAAAAAGATATAAGATAATTGTAAATAATAATGACTGAAACAACTCAGGTCAAGCCTTTTCTCTTTCTATTAAGCATGATTGAATAGGTAGTTACTTTACATTATCTTTTATAATTGTTTAAAAAATAGTTGCATGCTACTATATTCATGTTTTAGAATAATGTTGTGTTAAAAAATAATAAATATAACCTACGAAAATGAGTGAGAAAGCCATAAGATGTAGGGCTTATCCCTATTATTTCTCAAGTAAAATTGAAAATTATATTTCATTATCAAAACCTCGTCTACTTTCTACAGTTGTTTTAAGTACCCTACTGGGCTTCATACTTCCAATGAGCCTTTCTAATACATTGCTTCAGCTTATATTTCTCTTAGTGGGAACCGCTTTAATGGGCGCGGGAGCTAATTCTATTAATCAATGTATGGAAATTATTCCTGATTCTAGAATGAAAAGGACTAAAAACCGTGCTCTTCCAATGGGTAAATTATCAGAACAGGAAGCAATGATTTTCGGAATATTAGTTTCAGTTGTAGGGTTCTTTACTTTATGGTTCGGACTTAATTCTCTTACTGCAGGACTTGGTCTACTGACGCTAATAACATATACAATGGTCTATACTCCATTGAAGCAAAAAACTTATACAAATACATGGTTTGGTGGTATTACAGGAGCTTTACCTCCAGTCATGGGCTGGGCAGCTGCACGAGGACAGTTAGATTGGGAAGTTCTTCCGATTTTTGCATTACTTTATTTCTGGCAGCTACCACATTTTTTTGCTATTTCATGGATGTACCGAGATGACTACAAAAGAGGTGGTTTCAAAATGCTTTCACACTATGACCAAACTGGGAAAAGAACTGCATTTCAAATGTTAATAAATTGTGGAATGCTCTATGCAGCAAG
>CACFAY010000109.1 GCA_902564345.1 uncultured SAR324 cluster bacterium | reverse complement strand
AGCTGATTCTTCAAGTATCTCTACGAGTTCATTTGGGAATCCCAAATGATTTAAACGAAAAAGAAATGCTTCTTTAGGTGTTGAGAGCTGCAAAAGAGACACGTTATGTTTAACTCCTTTTCTGAATACAGGCCGTGTTTCAGTATCAAAACCTAAAACTGAATACTTCCTCAAAGTTTTTATTGCATAACTTAAATCTTTTATATCAGTAATTAAATGAATTTGACCATCAAATGAACAAACAGGAAGAGTCTTTATATGCTCTTTACCAACTCTCTCTGGGAAACGTTTGTTCTTTTTTAAGCCCTGAATTTCTTCATTTTTTGAATCAATCTTATCAGATGTTCCAGATTCAGTAGAATCAGAATTAGTTTGCAAGTCTTGTTTATGCATTGAGAAAATATGTATTTATGGGTTGATTTTTTGCGTATCTTTATATCGTGTTTGATTTCTCATTCGTCATTAATGCTTTCCATCTCTTGGAATATTTCAACTGCTTTCTCGATGGTTTCCCATGTAAACCCTTGATGGTAAAGTTTTTGACTTAATACCTGTGGACTAAGGTTTTTCCTTTTTTTTTGAATTTTCTCAAGATACTCAATAGATTTTTTCAACCAAAGCTTTTGATGTCCAAGTTCATTAATAATCAAGTTTGACTGTTCTTTGGAAATGCCACGATTAAAAAGACCCGCTAAAATTTTTAAGGGTCCATGGGTTTTGTTTGCCAATTTTGATTCAACATATTGTCTTGCGAAACGGTTATCACTTTGAAAACCTTTTTCTTGCATTTCCAACAAACATCGTTCCAGTAATTCAGAGAAATAATTTGTTTTTGAAATAGAAGAGTTTTGTTTAATCTTTCTCCTTAATTCTTCTGCAGAATGCTCTCTTTTTGCAAGCAAACTAAGCATTTTATTACGGATTAAAGTAAAGCAAGATTCTTGTTCCAGGATTTTTTGATCTTTGTCGGATAGTGACTTGTTTAAGGGTTGACCTAATTCCGACCATTTTTCAAGAGCTATTCTAAGTTTCCTTTTATCGCTTAAAAATAATGTTACTGTTCCGTCATTTGAATACTTGACTCCTTTTACACTTACTAAATTTTGAACTTCAAATGATTCCACGAGTTATAAACTGAATGAGATACAAACCAAAGGACCTACGAGTTGAGACCCCTGATGTTTTAAATGAACTGGCTAAATGTAATCCTTACATAGCCCAAATCTATGATTATCCAGAATTCCTTCTCCCTCATCCAACAGCTAAAAATTTTCAAAAGCTTTGGTCAATAAAAAATAATGACAACATTGGAGATTCATCGCCCAGTAAAGTTCATATAGAAATTGGTTGTGGTTCTAGTCGTTACCTAATTAGATTGGCTATTGAAAATCCACAGGATTTTTTCATTGGTTTTGAATTACGCTACAAACGACTTGTGTTGGCTGCAAAAAAAATTCAAAAACAGAATATTCAAAATATTATTTTGTTGAGAGAACGGGGTGAATTCCTAGATGAATATTTTACACAAAAAAGTATTGATTTTTTACACATTAATTTCCCTGATCCCTGGCCCAAAAAATCTAAACGAAAACACCGTATTCTCACTAGAGAATTCCTTACCAAAATACGACCATTTTTCTGCTCTGATGGAGAATTGCTATTTAAGACTGATCATTTGGAATATTTTAAATCGGTAACTCAAATCTTGAAACAGCTTGATATATACTCCATTGATCAACACACAACAGATTTGCATAAAAGTGCTTATAACGAAAGGAACATATTGACTGAGTTTGAAATGTTATTCAAGTCTAAGGGGAACCCCCCAATTGGATACTTAAGAGCCAAAGCCTTTTAACTTATTAACTTCAATAATTTGCAAATTAATACAATGATTAATCCTACTTTATGCCCCGATAATTGAAATTATTAAGTCCTGATTGTCCTGCAATATCTACAAGTTCAGAGTCAAACAAGTGAAGGCGATTAATTTTCAAAGGCTGAATCAATCGATTTCTAAAGAGCTTAGTTAGCCAATTTAAACCCCAATCGTTGACTTGAATGTCCAAAATATCAATATCCGTAAAATAATTTTTAGGAATTAAACTCACACGTGAAACAATATCTAAAGTATTCCCGTTCATTTCTCCAGAAACTTTGATTTTTATATTTTCTTTTGAAGTCCGAATTAAGACATTTTTTACTTGATTAAATTTATTTAAAATTTCTTGTTCTATAGTTCGATCACGCATAACATAATTAATAGAAATTTCATCATAACTTTTAAAAACTGGCCATTTATAAAATAAAGAAAGATTTGCATTAATAACAGGATTTTCAATAAGAATTTCAACTTGATCGGCAGGAACAAGTCCTAAAGGTGTTTGGCTAGCGTAAATTTGAATTTCAACTTTTCCGGTTTTGTTATTGTTTTGTGTCTCAATTTTCAAGGTTTCTGGATTCCATTTTTCTCGTATTTTTTCTTTGGTCCACAGTTCCCAATTTTGATTCCATGAATCGCCCATTTTTTTAATTAATGAAAAGTTATCAGAAAAAATAGGTAGAATTCTAAAAAAACGGAAATTACCTTCATTGCTTTCAAATTCAGGCTCAAGTACAAACTTGCCGGCCAGCACTTTGCGAACTTCCTCTATTTGATGAAAAAGACTTCTATAAAAAAGAATATAAAAATTAGTATAAGGTTCGGTATTCAGCAATGATTTCATATCTTCCAAATTTTCTCCAAGATAGTATGCTTCACGTCTGTTGTTTACTCCCCGCAAATAAAAATCTAATCCCCATCCCACTTGATTAGCGAAAATCATACTCTTCGAATTAATGTATTCTCTCAATCGATTTGCGACAGTATCTATTTCTTGATAAGGCATACTTTCACTAAAAGTTATATTTTGACGAACTTTATTGATTGAAGCATTAAAGATCCAAAAAATGATGATTGCTCCGATTAA
>CACFAY010000108.1 GCA_902564345.1 uncultured SAR324 cluster bacterium | reverse complement strand
AATCTTTAATAATTTTATTTGATTATGCCTCGATTAGTGGAAATTGTCCATAAATTAGTTTAATACCCAATACTTCTTTTCAAACCTCTGCAATTTAAATAAAAAAACATTTTTTTCTAGAACTTACCTAGCTGCCTTAGTCCATCATAAATTACTACTGCCACTGATGAACCAAGATTTAAACTCCTAACACCTTTCTCCCACATTGGAACTGTAAAACAACTTTCAGGAAAGCGTTCCATCCATTTTTTCGGCAGGCCAGTAGTTTCTTTTCCAAAAAAAACATAATCTCCTTCTTTTGGATTAATTTCAGTGTAAGGTTTGTTATAGTGTACTGATAAAAATGAAATCGCTTGGAATTAAGTGCTTCAAAAAATTCATCAGCTTTAGGCTTATGCTCCCAGCTTACAAATTGCCAGTAATCCAAACCAGCACGTTTAAGCTTCTTATCTGTTAAATCAAATCCAAGCTTGCCAAGAAGAATTAAATGGCATTTTGTTGCAGCACAAAGTCTGGCAATATTTCCCGTATTAGGGGGAATTTGTGGTTCATATAGTACTATATTCAGAGGAGGATTGTTATAAAGTTTCATGTTGACAAGGTTATATTAGGAATCATTTCTGACTAGGATATTTGCATAATTTAAAAAAAAATATTTATATTTATTAAGATTTAATAAAGCCAATTATGCAGTAAAAAATAATAGTTATCAAGACATGCAAAAAGCTATTATCCTAAAAATTTTAAGCATTCATAATAACATTTACTGGATAATATTAATGCTATTTGATAAAAACATACATTGACATGAAAACTTCTTTACTTGCACCAAACTATAAAGACACTCCATACTGGTGGGATCGCACCAAGAGACCTATTCTTGCGCAAATTGACCTACCAAAGAAGGTGGACGTAGCAATTATAGGTTCAGGATACACTGGTCTACAAGCCTCAATACAAACTATAAGAAATGGACTAGAGACCTTAGTTTTAGAAGCCGAACAGGCAGGATGGGGAGGAAGTTCTCGAAATGGCGGTCAGATCAGTACAAGTATAAAACCTAACTTCACAGAGTTGTCCAAGCGCTTTGGTTCTGAACATGCGAGGGCTATCCTGCAGGAAGGGGAAAATGCTTTAGAATGGGTAGGAAAATTTATCCAAGAAGAGGGAATCGACTGCGATTTTTTGAAGTCTGGTCGTTTTCATGGTGCACATACTCCAAATCAGTATCAAATCCTGAAACGTAACTTTGAACAAAATCAGCAGAACTTTGATCCCACAACACAGTTGATTCCTCCCGCTGAACAGCATGATGAAATCCGAAGTGATTTTTATCATGGTGGACTGTTGTATCCAAACCATGCCTCTCTTGATCCTGCACGATATCATCAGGGACTAATGGACTGTGCATTGAACTGTGGTGTAAAAATTAAGGATAGATGCGCTGTGAGAAAAATTGAAAGGCAAAACGAAGGTTTTTTGCTCTATACCGATTCAGGAACAGTACAAACTAGGGAATTGGCTGTTAGTACAGGTGGGTATACCGGTTCAGTTACGCCATGGCAACAAAGACGGGTTATACCAATTGGCAGTTACATTATCGCCACGGAAGAGTTGGAAGACGGACTGGTGGATCATTTGATTCCAATGAACAGAGTTATAACAGACACTCGTAAGCTGGTAGTTTACTATAGGGCTTCACCAGACCGCAAGCGCATACTGTTTGGAGGTAGAGTGTCCCTAAATGAAACTGATCCAAACAAATCCGTTGGTGCCTTACACACCCAACTCATAAAAATATTTCCTCAACTGGCAGCAGCAAGAGTTTCTCATTCTTGGATGGGCTTTGTAGGATTTACCTTTGACTTCTTACCCCATACTGGTGTCAAGGACGGGATAAATTACTCAATGGGTTACTGCGGTTCTGGTGTATCTCTAGCAAGTTATTTCGGGGCAAAAATGGGTCAAAGAATAGCGGGACTTCCGGAAGGTAAGTCAGCTCTAGATGACATTTCTTTTCCAACACGTCCACTCTATTTCGGGAATCCTTGGTTTCTAGCTCCTTCCATTTTATTCTACCAACTCAAAGATAGATATTTTAGTTAAACATCAAAAGTAACCTAAAAAAAGGACCTATGCCAATCTAAGAATGTTGTAGATTTTAATGTAGCTAATAAATAAGTATTTAACTTTCTCTGAGCAGATCGCAATTAAATATTATTTTTCATTCCAAAGCTAAACCAATCAGGCTTTCAAGCAAGTCTGGATATGTCAAGCCCGATGCTTCCCAAAGTTTAGGATACATACTGATATTTGTGAACCCAGGCAGAGTGTTTATTTCGTTGAGGATAAACGTGTTGTCACTTTTAAGAAAAAAATCAATTCTAGCCATTCCTCGACATTCAGTAACCTGAAAAGCATCAACTGCAGTTTGACGAATATTTCTTGACACGTCCAAATCTATGTCTGCAGGGACAATTAAATCTGCTCCTCTTTCATCTACGTACTTAGCTTCGTAGGAATAAAACTCATATGCAGGTGCAATTTCACCAAGAACAGAAGCTGCTTCAGGAGAATTATTGCCAAGTACAGAACATTCTATTTCTCGGCCTGAAACTGATTCCTCAACTAGGACTTTACTGTCTGCAGCAAATGCTTCACGCAATGCCTCAAAATATTCTTTGGATGATCTGACCTTTGATACTCCCAATGACGAACCCTCCCTGCATGGCTTGACAAATAAAGTTTCTCCCAGATTCTGAACCGCATCTTCATACCTCAATTCTTCAGGTTTGCGTAACATTTTGTATTTAGCAATTGGTATCCCATATTCTCTAAGCAACCTTTTTGTCACGTCCTTGTCCATGCAAATTGCAGATCCGTAAACATCAGCCCCAACATAAGGTTTTCCAAAAATTTCAAGTAGTCCCTGCAATGCTCCGTCTTCTCCATGCTTGCCGTGAGTAATTGGGAAGAAAACATCAACTTCAGAAAG
>CACFAY010000107.1 GCA_902564345.1 uncultured SAR324 cluster bacterium | reverse complement strand
TTTTAGAAGCTGCTTCCGCTAGCTGACCGTAACTAGAATTGCGACCAGTTTTTGAATGTCTGATAAAGTAAATGGGAGAGCAGAGTTTGGTATTGACGTTAGGCGACCTGGAATGCTGTTTGCGGCAGTCTGCCAGTCACCAGTTTTTGGAGGAGAGATTAAATTTTTTGATGACGTAGCTACAAAGTCTGTTAAGGGAATTGAAGCCATTGTGAAAATTCCCAATGGCATTGCTGTTGTAGCAGACTCTACTTGGCATGCTCAGCAGGGTTTAAAGTCCTTAAAATGCGAATTTGAGGGTGGGGAATCCGCTAATCTTGACAGTAGTAAAGTAAGTGCAAAATTTCGTGCCACTTTAGATGAAATGGGAAAAGCTGAGTTAGGTGATGGAAAAAGTTTGGATGTTGAATATGAGATGCCATATCTCCATCAAGCTACTATGGAACCTATGAACTGTACTGCTCATGTAACGTCAAACTCTTGTGAAATTTGGGCCCCTACTCAAAATCAGGAAGATTGTATGAACGCTGCTAAAGATGTTACTGGTTTCTCAGAGGATCAAATTTTAGTTCACACTACTTTGCTAGGTGGTGGTTTTGGACGTCGTGGTGAAAAAGATTTTGTTACACAGGCATTAATTGTTTCAAAAGCGATTCAGAAACCTGTTCAAGTGATTTGGAGTCGAGAAGAAGATATGCAGCATGGGTTTTATCGCCCGGCTAGTATGAGTAGGTTTCAGATAGACCTCAGTAAGGACGGACTACCTACTAAGTGGGAAAGCCAGATTGCTCAGACAAATTATTTATCTCGTTTTATTCCTCCCTTGGGTTGGTTTGATTTTGATCCACTAGCTGTTGCAGCAACGGTTCACGATTATGGTATGTTTCCTGATCATTTTTATAATGTCGAAGGGGTTCATTCAGAACATACTGGCGTTGAACTTGGAGTACCAATTGGTGCTTGGCGTGCTCCCCCAAATAGTTTGAATGTTTTTTATACAGAAAGTGTAGTGGACGAGTTAGCTAATTTGGTTGGCCAAGATCCTTTGGATTACCGTATCAGGCTTATAAAAAATAGTCCTAGAGTGTTGGAGGTTCTGAAGCAAGTAGCTAAGCAAGCTGGTTGGGGTGATTCTCTCCCGGAAGGTCATGGGCGTGGAATAGGTATTAACGAATGGTTTCCTTTAGATGAAAATAAAACTATTGTTGCTCAGGTTGTTGAGTTGTCTGTATCTAAAAGAGGTAAAATAAAATTGCATCGTGTTGACTGTGTGGTTGATTGTGGATTAGCAGTAAATCCAGACAGCATCAAGGCTCAGATGGAAGGAGCTATTGTTATGGGCGCTTCGGCAACACTGTTTGAGAGAATTACTATTAAGAACGGGAGCGTTGAAGAAAGCAACTTTGACGATTATCGTATCGCTCGAATGAAAGACATACCGAAAATAGAAGTTAGTATAGTGAAAAGCGATTCTCACCCTACCGGGATCGGTGAGCCCGGAGCAGCTCCAATTGTTCCAGCAATAACAAACGCGATCTTTGCAGCAACCGGTATAAGGATACGCAATCTTCCTATTGGCAAACAAAAATTAGTTTAATTTTTTTTTCAAATAGCCTCTACTCCTATACTTTAGAAAAATACTTAGCAAAGAATATTAAGACCTGACTATAATATTTTAGTAATTGTTTTTAGCTTAGAACTGCAATTAACCAGAAAAAAACTCTAAGAAAAACACCTACTTAAAGTTATCAAGCTTCTTTTCCCATTCAGGCATTTCAATCTGGTGAACCTCCTGTTTTGGTCCTTTTTTATAAGAGGACAATACTGAGTCTTTACTAGCACCATCATGCTCTAGAGATGATCCCGAAACAAGTTCACCTGCTGTTATTCTGGAAGAATTTTCTTCATATACGCTCTGTTTTGAAGAAAACATTTGCCTGAGTCTTTCCGCCTCACCTGCCATATTCTGACTGGCGGTGGCATTATACTCTACCATTAACGAGTTTTCCTGAGTCATCTTATCCATTTCAGCAATTGCCTCATTTACCTGACTAATGCCGCTAGCATGTTCAGAAGAAGCTACCTCAATATTTTCCATCATTTCAGAAAAATTTATAACAGCCTTAAGTATTTCTTCCATACTATGATTACTTTTGTCTTTCAAAGTCTGTAACATTTCTTCAGTTTCTTTTTGCATATTCTTCAAAGCCTGATCACTTCCTTCAACAATTTCTCTGCCATTCTGTATACTCTGCAACTCAAGTTCGACCAGTTTACCAATTTCCGATGAAGCTTTTGAAGAGCGGTGAGCCAGTTTACGTACCTCAGTTGCAACTACTGCGAAACCTTTGCCATGTTCTCCTGCCCGAGCTGCTTCAACTGAAGCATTTAAAGCCAGCAAATTTGTCTGGAAGGCTATATCGTTGATCAAGGTAATGATGCCTGATATTTTTACTGAACTTTCTGAAATTGCTGCCATAGCCTCAACTACACTCGTATTTGCTGTCTGCAACTTTGACAAAGTCCGCTCGTTGGTTTCAATTGTGCGTATAACAGTTTCCTGCAATTCAAGACGACCAGAGTCAACCGTTTCTCGGGCAGAACGTACTAATGTTGAAGCATTCTTTGCGTCTTCAGCATTGCTTAACACTATGCTAGACATCTGTTCCATAGAAGATGCAGTTTCCTCTAGAGAAGAACTCTGTCGTTGTGTTCGTTCCGATAGTTTAATGTTAGCGTTTGCAATTTCCCTTGACTCACGGTCAATCATCAAAACCATTTTACCAACGGGCTTTGTAATAAAATAATGAAGGATAAAAATTAAAATAATGCCACCTATAACTAAACATGCCAGTGTGAAAATCAAGGCAGTGTTTATAAGCTCCCAACCGAGTGTATTAAGTACATGTTTACTCCAGACCACTCCGATGAATCCCCCAATTTCATTGCCTGCCAAAAATGCCGGTTTCAGCAAAACTACATTTTGAGGTGAATCCTGCATGATAGCATTTCCTTGGCTAAGCTGATTAATATTTTTCATAACC
>CACFAY010000106.1 GCA_902564345.1 uncultured SAR324 cluster bacterium | reverse complement strand
GGTGCACCTATTATGTGAGGTAAAGTTATCAAGACCACACCAAAAATTTTAGGCGGTATAGTTGCGCTTTCAGTAAAAAAACCAATAGCTGTAGCAGTAGCAATGACCGTCCCAATCCACCAAATTTGACGTGATTCAAGTGCAGCAGCTGTCATTCCAGGAAGTTCAGGTGGCAGACCTAAAGAGGTTGCGCCGGAAAATACAGCAAACCCTGCTGCACCCCATAAAACCCCTGAGAAATATGTTACTGGTTTCCCTCGCAGAAGATAAACTGCAACCAGAATCAAACTGAAAGCAATGGCGGTGAAAATATTGGATAACATAGTGAAAAAAGATCTCTCCATGCCATCCGCAGGCATCCAGCTTTCTTCTATATCTGTTGAGGCTACAGTTTGAACATCATGGACATCTTTAACTTGTAAATGATTATCAAGAGTAACTCCATTCAAATTATGCTCGTGCTCAACGCCTGAAGTTGCGTGAGTGTGATTAACAGCTAACTCATCTAATTCATAAGTTTCAGCCTGCAAAATAAGTGGCGTCACTTTTAACATTTGTACTCCAGTAACTATAATACCACAGATAAATCCTGTAAAAAGTACTGTCATGAATGCTTTTGAAATCATTTAATTTCTCCCCCTTTATTTTAATTAGTGGCAAGGAATAGTAACGGCATGCCGTGTGTCATGAGCAGCATTGTGAAGGAATCCACCTGCTCCCTCTGCGAAACCTACAGCAAAAATAAGCAACGTACCTGCAATTAGCATTACTGCTCCTAGAGTTATATGTTCATTCGAAACTTTGACTTTAATATTATCAGCAACTGCTGCTTTTACTGCAATTTCTGTTTCAGTTTTCATGCTAATCTCCATTTAAAATAATCAGTTATTATACTAAAAATAGTAACTCTTCGCAGAATACATATCTTTGCGTGAGTAGTTTAGATTATATTGGAGCAAACCGGAGAAAAGATGAGTCATTATTAAGATGGTTATGTAAAATTAACAATCTCAATAACAATGTTTATGGCATCAAAGCAAACTTTGATTCCAATCACTATTTGCCCCGAATAGTCTGCTTGGATAAATCAAGGTAGGTCTCCTGACTCATGAAATTGAATAAAAACGCCTTCCCAAAAACATGCTTTATAATTTTTTTCAGTGGCCTTTGCTTTTATTTTTTTCAATTACAGTTACGAGGATAGTTCACGATTCTCACGCGATTCCCTTTTATTAAACAGAACTGATAGTCTGCTTTTTCTTTTGTAAACCTTGATTTTGGAATTATAATCTTATCAAGGCAATTAGCAAGGGGAAAAAATGATAAAAAAATATCTTACAATATTAGACAAATTTAAATCGAATTATTTAAATAAGATATTAGCAAATCAACATCTTTAATACTAATCCGGAAACAAATTAAAAATTTCACAAATTAAAGATGAGGCTTGAGGAAAGTAAAGGTGAACATAGGAAGCGTGTAAATTCGAAGTCCGGTAACCCTCCCTGCGAGATTTTCCTGTTGAGTGTCGTGTAACTTCCCAAAGATTAGCATGCTCACTCTCTCCAGTCCAATGAGAATAGTGGAATTCATGACCTCGAATTTCTCCAAAAGAGGAAGATTCAACCTTACAATAACCAAAATGCTGAAGTTGATTTGTCATTTCTGCATATCCAGGAACGATCCCAGCCATGGGAAATGATTCCCCAGATAACAGTTTCAATCCTTTAGTCATAACCATTAATCCACCGCATTCCGCATAACACGGCAACCCAGACTCCACTGCTGTTTTAAGAGAATTAAGCATACTCTTATTCGCAGACATTTGCTCAGCAAATATTTCTGGGAAACCTCCCCCTAAAATTATTCCTTCTATATTTCCCGGAATCTGTTTATCCCTCAGTGGGGAAAATGTTAGCACTTCTATTCCTTTTAGACTAAGCCATTCCAAATTTGCAGAATAATAAAATGAAATGCTTTGTCCTGTGCCACTGCAATACGTTTTCGAATCTGTTTTTTATTTTGCACAACATTTTTTTTAACCTGAACTGGAAAAGAAATTTCATTAAAAATATTATCAAGCTCTAAGTAACTTTCAGCTAATTCAGCCAGTAATTCAGGTTCAGGAAGTTTTTGCTCAAATCCTGGCAGCAATCCCAAATGGCGCTCAGGCCAACTCAAATCTGGAAGTTCAGGCAGTGCTCCCAAAACGGCAATCCCAAATGGCTTAAAGGCTTTGCATAGATATTCCGTATGACTTTCACTGTTAGTCTGGTTCAGAATGATCCCTAAAAAACGTTTTGCACCTCCTGCTTCTTTTACAAATCCTTGAATTGCCGCAGTAATAGAGCGCCCTGCATTTTGACAGGGAACAACAAGTATTATTTGCCATCCAAGCCAGCGTGCTATCTCCATCGTACTTCCAACATCAGATTCAGGATCAGAGCCATCAAATAGCCCCATCACGCCTTCTGCAACACCTAAGGAATTTATAGTAAACTGCCTTGCAGCTTGAACAATGTGATCCTTTCCCATCATCCACGGATCCAGATTTACTGAATTTCTTGCTGAATAATGCAGGTGGTAACTTGGATCAATGAAATCTGGCCCAATTTTGAAAGGCTGAATTGATATTCCCCTTTTTTTCATTGCAGCCAGAATCATGGAAGTAACAGCAGTTTTTCCAGAGCTACTATGCATCCCGGCGACAATAATACCTTTTTTTAAACTTCCCAACACGACTTACTTATTAGTCAAGAGAAAGCAACCTTACTGAAGTTCCTTCAGTCAGTTGTGGTAATAAATGCCGCATACCTCGTTTTAAAAGGGGATGTAGCCAAAGTGTGGCGTTGACTCTTTGAGATAGATTCAGAAGGGCTTTTCTGAATCTTATTTTACTTTCGGAAACGCTTTTTCCTTTCTCGGGACTGAGCATTCCATCAGTACAAAGCAAAACCCGATCACCTGACAAAACTCCTTGTTTTTTGATTGCACTAAAAAGCTGGTTCAAAGCCTTAGTCAAATGACTTTTTCCTGAGGCTTCGGTCAATTGATTTAATGTTTTCCTAATCACCTG
>CACFAY010000105.1 GCA_902564345.1 uncultured SAR324 cluster bacterium | reverse complement strand
AATTTTCTTGGAAGTAGGAACCTTCTCCAAAAAATCTAAAATATAAAATAGTCTCATTCCTTAATTACTTTTTTTAATAATTTAACCTTATTAAGATATTTTTTTCTATTAACCAAGTCAAAAAATTATGATCAAAGTTCATCATCTAAATAATTCGCGTTCACAACGCATCCTCTGGATGTTGGAAGAACTAAATCAGGAATATGAGATTATCTTTTATGAAAGAGATGTCAGAACCATGCTTGGACCTGAAACCATTCGTAATGTGCACACTTTGGGAAAATTTCCGATAATCTCAGATGATTGTAGTGGTGATGAGATAATTATTTGCGAGAGTGGAGCAATAGTTGAATACCTTTTGCAGAACTATGGGAAAAATAGTTCATTATTCATACCTAAAAATCGTACTCAACTAGAAAGGGATTACCTCTACTGGTTGCATTTTTCAGAAGGATCATTAATGCCACCACTGCTTCTTCGTTTGGTCTTTGACCGAATAAAAAAGGCCAATGTACCCTTTTTTGTGAAACCAATTACCAAAGCTATCGCCAACAAAGTCCTCTCTGAATTTGTAAACCCAAACATCAAGTGTTTACTGGACTTCATTGAAAGCAGTTTGGAAGGCAAAAAATGGTTGTTAGGAGATAAATTAAGCGGTGCTGATATTCTAATGAGTTTCCCTTTGGAAACCAGTATTACCCGTGGTTTGATTGATGAACATTACACCTGTATTAAATCATACGTTGAACGTATTCATCGAAGGGTCGCCTTTCAATCTGCGATCATGAAAGGCGGCAGATATGAATATGCATGACAAGTAAAATATATTTTCTCATTTTGTAACTGAGAGTACGTATTTAAAGTCAAGACCTGCTAAATATGTGTCCTCTAAAGGAATTAATCTTAATAAATTTATAAAAGTGAAATATTCAACTCTCATACATTCTGAAATTTTCATTTAATACATCTCTTGATAAATATTTTAATTTGATTTTAATAATTATTTTGAGCTGATGACAAAATATTAAGCAGGTGGTAAATTATTTTTTGAGTTTAACAATCTGTATTTAAAATGATTTCCCTAGATTCACTAGTTTCAATTTTTGCTTCTAATTTCATAAGTATTGACATTAAACCAAATGTTATACGATTGAAGAAGATAAATTGCTCAGACCCTCTTACCTCCCTAATTTCAATTGCATTTTGAAATAGATGATTTAGATCTTCACGAAATTTTTTATTGCCGAAATCAAAAATAGATTTTTCATAAATAGATCCTAAAATTTTAGCTAAATTGCTAAATAATCTTTGGATTTTTTTTTCCTTCTCACTTTGTTTGGATGTTTTTTTTATGAATCCCATATACTCAAGTTCATTCAGAAATTCCTGCTGAGAACCATTTAAATGTTTTTGCACAAGTCGAATACAAGATTTAATAAATTGATCAGGAAACACTTTTATACAACCAAAATCAATTACCCCAAGCTTACCTCCTTCACAAAATAGAAAATTCCCCGGATGAACATCTGCATGAAATGTATTATTTGAGGAATTGATATTTTCGTGAAAGAAGTTCCACATTATTTGTCCATATTTGTTTTTTATTTTTTGCCCAGGTCCTTTCTTTAACATCTGGTCAAGGTGATCACCTTCCAAAAAAGTCATTGTTAGAACTTGTTCATTAGAGGAGGATTCTATGTATTCAGGTAAAATAATTTCATCAGACAAGAAGATATCTCTAAATTTCTGAATATTACGACCTTCCTTTACATAATCTGTTTCTTCTATAAGAGTACTCTGTACCTCATCCAGATAGTTTTCAAAATTTACTCCTTTGAAAAATTGTTTCCCAAAAAAAGATAAAAGTTTCAGATCACTATAAATACTTTTTCGAACATTGGGATACTGAACCTTCACTACTAAACGAACTCCATTCGAATTTGTAGCATGATGAACTTGTCCTATAGTTGCTGCTGCAAAAGCATCATATTCAAATGATTGGAATAGATTTTCTGGATATTCATTAAAATTACGTTTGAACTGAGTTCTGACAAGAGCGCGATTCATCGGAGGAACACTGTATTGAGCAGAACTCATTACTTCCATAAATTCAATGGGAAGTAATCCCGTATCCATGCTCATACCTTGAGCCAATTTCAATGGGAGTCCTTTTAATTGACTGAGCTCTTTGAAAATAGATACAGCGTTTTTTCTATTAAGAGTTGGTTTATCTTGATGTAATTTTTTTATAGGTAATGAATTCCCCAAATAATGCTTTATGTAGTTACTACCCGCGCTCATTCCAGCTTTTGCAAAACGTCCTGAGCGGATCAATGCACTCCCTTCTATTGATTTCATGCACAACGACTCACTAAAGTTTTAAACAAAAATTTTATATTCTTTGACCCAATTCTACTGTAATTTTGATCCCAAAGAGTCCTACCAAGGTCAATTCCTTTACTAATTATTTGATTACTAAGTATTTCACCTACGAAAGCTATTATTTTATCAATAAGCTCAATAGTTTGCTCTGATTTCTCACTATCATCCTTTATCCAAAATTTGAATATATGAAATAACTCTTTTACTAGAAAAGTCGAAAGATACTTAGTTGGCAAAATTGAAGCATCTCCATCAGATTCATTAAGAATTTTTTCTATCTGCTCCTCAAGGGACTTTTGAAATAAATTATTTGGGTTAGCTCTATAGATGATTTCATTAAAACTACTTTCAACAAATTCTTTTTCTTTCTGAAATAGTTCTATGTGAGTGTAAACAAGATGGCCTAATTTTTCTTCAAGTGAGAATTTACTATACCCATCCATTTCGTTAGTCTGTTTTATATATTCCTCAAAGCATAATTGATAAAAGTATCTTAAAATTGCGTTTTTGCTAGAAAAGTGAATGTATACTTCTTCCCTCTTCAATTTAAGTTCTTTTGCAACAGTTCTAACTGAAAATTTTGTTGGATTTTCACTATATATCTCAAGAGCAGTCTCAAAAATCTTTAACTTAATATCTTTTTCATCTTTCATGTCTTCCTTACCAAACATGTAAATTTATAAATTGTTTTTAATTAC
>CACFAY010000104.1 GCA_902564345.1 uncultured SAR324 cluster bacterium | reverse complement strand
AGTTGTCTGGACCACTGTATTGTCCCGCTTGAGTTGTATTTAAGAAGAAAGACGTCTTCCTCTCCTAAGTTGGTATAGCCGTTTAGCCCTCCTTCAGTAGAACCGGTCACGTAGATGTTGTTTGATGTATCTACTGCAACTCCTCTACCGGTATCGTTCGAAGATGATCCCAACTGAACTGTCCATTGTGTGCCACTTTCATTGTCCATTTTTACTAGAAAGATATCTTGCTCCCCAGAATTGGTGTTACTGTTAATCCCTCCATATGTACCTCCTGTGGTGTAGGTATAGTTGTCGGAGTCACTATCAATTCCTCTTCCTTCTTCACTAGAAGAAGTGCCTATATAAGAGGTAAAGTATTTTGTTGTGAACCCGTTTAATGTTGTGTTGTCACTGGCTAAATTATTGCCTGCAAGGTCTGTTGCATCAGTTGTCACTTTAATCTTATATGTAGTAAAAAATGAGAGATTATCAGACGTAGTTAATGTAAAAGTTGTGTTGTCTGAAGTTGAAGGTGATGAAGACATCTCAACACAATTGGAGAAACTATCTGAAGACAATTGCACTGAGCCCGAACAGGTTGTACCTGATGTGGTAGTGCTTATGTTATCCATTTCCTCAGAGAATGTTACTTCGATGGATGCAGAAACAGAAGTTAAATTGTCTAAGTTTGCTGGTGATGTTGAAGATAAAGTTGGTGCAGTAGTGTCAATTTCGAATGAACTTATATTCAGGCTGACTGCATTTGATGCATTATCTGTAACAGTGATTGTACAGTCATTATAAGTTCCTTCAGCTAAAGTACTTGAACTTGATCCTATTAAAGTAATTGTATTATTGTCACTTGCGACAGCAGATGAGTTATCCGAACTACATGATCCCCCATATGTGATAGTGCCTGTTTGAGAAGAAGAAAATGAGTAATCTGGTGTAGTGTCGTTAGTAGGAGTTGTAACTGCTGTTACTTCTGCTAGGGTTGAAGCAGTTGTATCTACAGTGAATTCTGTTAGTGTAATTGAACTGCTGACATTTCCTGCCTCGTCTGTAATTGTTACAGTACAGTCAGTATAAGTAGTATTATCAGTTAAATTACTAGTACTTGATCCTTTTAAAGCAACTGTATTGTTGCCTGAGGTTACGGATGTTGTGCTTGAAGAACAGGAACCTCCATAGCTTGCTGTTCCGGACTCATTAGATGAAAAAGTTACGTTTGGAGTTGTATCATTAGTTGGATTTGTAACTGATGTCACTTCTGAAACTGTGGGTGATGTTGTATCTATTTCAAAAGTGGTTAGTGTCAGGGTCTCACTTATATTCCCGAAAGTATCAGTAACTGTAATAGTACAATCTGAATAAGTCCCTTCACTCAAAGCATTTAAAGTTATGGTATTACTACCACTGACTGTTGAAGTTATTCCTGCAGAACAAGAACCTCCATATGCAATGGTACCTATTTCAGTGGAAGAAAATGTGTAGTTGGGACTGGTATCATTGCCGGGGTCTGAAATTGCTGTGACTTCTGCAAGAGATGGTGCAGTTTCAATTTCGATGTCAACGGGGACCTCATTTGAATTACGGACCTCAGCGCATCCTGCAAAAAAAACGTTAAAAATTACTACAAACAGAAATATTTTGGTAATTGATTTCATTTGAAATTATATCCCAAGCCAAAGATAAAATGAGAGCCATTTATGGTAAATGGGGCCTCTAATGGTACATTAGGGACTTCACTGGTAAAGTCAGAGTAAGTTAACCTAAAGTGTCTTAGACCGATTAAAAATTCAATATCATACCATTTGATACCGAGCATTTCGAATATGCTAAAACCTGTGACGGTTTCCGATTCAAATTCTATGCTAGGAGTTTCGCTAGTAATTTTTCCAGATCCAGAGAAAATTCTACCAAATCCTATTGTTGCACTATAATTATTTATTCCTCTAAAGCTAAAGTCATTTGTGTATGATAATTCTATGGCATAATTTTGCATATTATAATCATTGTCATCGGAGGATGTACTAGTGTAAGACATTTGATTAAATCCTATGCCATAGTTCTCCCAGTATAATGAAAGAGTATTGTTCGAGGTTTTGTTTGTTCCAATTGTATTTCCTGTAAAAGCATGAATTTTATATTTAGCGGGGTAATGAGCTTCTCTTTCCTCCCTCCATACTTGCATATAGGAGTCATCTGACCATGAATCAATCCATTCTTGAGGAGGTATGTCTAATTTTTTTAGTTTTATACCATCTACCCACATATTTTCTAAATTCCCTTTTTTATCATAACTTTTGACATTCCAAGGTTTTCCGTTTCTAAATTCACCTACTCTCTTTTTTCCTTTATCATAAGTATGAGTTATTTGGCCGTGCATTTTTCCATCTTTAAATTCTCCAGAATATTTTTCAAAAGGTGAAATTAGTATACCATTCCCATTCGGTTTACCGTCAAAAATCTCACCTGTATATTCCCAATTATTTTGAGCATTACCACTATCAAACCAACCAATTTTACCATTAATTTTTTTTAAGTATAATGTTCCTTTCTCCTTAGCATAAATAGGATAAGTCAGAAGTAGAACCAAAAAAGAGAGGGTTATAAATTTATATCCCATTGAATTTACGTGTATAATATATAATATTAGCGGTCAAAAATTTATCACAAATCGTGGTAATTTACAAGAATGCAGGATTTAGTCCCGGAGAGGCGCATAGAGTGACTACAGAAGAAAAACTTGATCAAATTTTATAGTTACTAAAAAATAAAATTTTATGTAAAAATATAGTTTATAAAATATATGATAATTTAGAAATTGTATTTAAGCTTTTTCGGGAATATGCTGGCTTTTTGATCTTAAGCCTATTTAGCTAAGATTTCGTTCTTACTAGTATGATATATACAATATGGAACATGATTATTGATCGCTAAAGATAAGTGAGAGCGTTAAACTTAGCTCCGAATTAAGAAAAAGATTTTACATGAAAAGTCTTTATTTATATCAAAATTGATACTGGACTGCTCGAGGTTTTATATTAGCTGAGTAAATTATGAAACTATGTGTTGAAAAAAAACTTGATCAAAATTTGTAGCCTGTTAATTTGAGCAGTATGTAAAGCAAAATATATTTTTACAAATGAGTTTTGTAACAATT
>CACFAY010000103.1 GCA_902564345.1 uncultured SAR324 cluster bacterium | reverse complement strand
CTGCTATTGAGTAAAAAAAATTGAACTTCCTAATTCGAATTAGGTTTCCTGTTCTGGTATATTGCTTGCTTTTACCTAAGCATCTAAAATTGGAAAAAATATACAAAATTAATTAAAGAGAATCAAATGAGCGGAATGACCAGCCTTGTTCAGGCAGCAGGAGTAATAGAGCATAAGATGGATACCGTCTCTAATAACCTTGCAAATGTAAATACAGTTGGATTTAAGGAAGATCAGCCCTCATTTAGGGAGGTTCTTTCAAATGTACAAAGGATTGTTCCAGAATCCCTAGAGGAGAGATTTTTGTCACATGAATATTTAGACGACTACGTTGGCATGGATAAGTCTGCGGTAATAGTAGATGAAGTAGGTAAAAATTTCGAACCTGGTAGAATGCGATCTACTGGAAACGATCTCGATTTTGCAATTGCAAATGAAGGTTTCTTCACAATTGAAACACCTCAGGGAGAGAGGTATACACGTGACGGACATTTTGAAATGGATTCAGAAGGAAGAATTGTTACAAGCGAAGGGTTTTTTGTTCTAGGTGAGAAAGGTCCAATTACTTTAGAAAATGGTCCTATCAGTGTTGATGAAAGTGGACAGGTTCATTTTGACGGGAAAATATCCGATAGTTTCCGTCTTGTGAGATTTCGCCAACAGGACCAGTTACAAAAACTTGGAAGAGGATTTTTTGCGCCAGTTAACAAAGACGACATTCCAAAAGTTTCGGCTGAAATTCAAGTCAAACAAGGAATGCTGGAAGATTCTAATGTAAACAGCATGCTTGAAATGACTCGAATGATCACAGCTACACGAGCTTATGAATCAGTACACAAGGCTATTTCTAGAATAGATAGACTGGATGAAAAAGCCATCAGCCTGCTACAGGCATAATTTTTTTTAATTTAAATTATTAACTATAATCAGATAAAGGAGTTTACCGCTTATGATGCGCGCTTTATATACTGCTGCTACTGGAATGCAGGCCCAACAAAGAAATATAGATACAACTGCAAATAACCTTGCAAACGTAAATACTACTGGCTTCAAAAAGAGTACAATCCAGTTTCAAGACTTACTTTATTACAATGAGCGCAATGCAGGAGTTCCCTCTTCAATCTCTACTCAAGTTCCCGTCGGTATTCATGTTGGTCACGGTGTAAAATATGTTAGTACAGATAAAGTACACACACAGGGAAATATGGAAAACACAGGCAATGATCTTGATTTAAGTATAGATGGAATGGGGTTTTTCCAGATTCTTCAGCCAAATGGTATTATTGCTTATACTCGTGATGGTCATTTCAATGTTGATGGTCTGGGTAGACTTGTTACAAATGATGGAATGCTCATGGACCCAGAAATAAATATCCCCTCTGATACTAGGAAAGTACAGGTTGGTTTAGATGGAACGGTATCAATATTTTTACGTGATGAAAATCTCCCCGAGGCACTTGGCAGTATTCAACTGGCTCGTTTTCAGAATCCATCTGGGCTTACACCTATTGGTAAAAACCTATACAGACAAGTCTGCAACACATAAATTCCGGTCAGAACCTTGTCAAGGACGGTGAACAGGTGATGGATGAAATGAGGGATAAGATTGAAAATATGCTCAATAAACTAAAGACAGAAAGTGACTCAAACCTTAATGGGATCTTACAGTCGGTAAAAGAAGTATCTGAGGTAATGGAAAACATCAAAATTGCATCACAGGAGCAGGCTGAGGGAGTAGACCAGATTAACAAGGCGATTAATGATATGGACAGAATTACTCAAGAGAACTCAGCACTTGTAGAACAGAATGCCACTGCTAGCCAGCACATGGCAGAAGAAGCAGAACACCTTCAGGAAGTGCTGAATACATTTAGGGTGGAGGATACTGAGGCTTTACCTGAGCCCAAGGAAAAAACACAAATAGTAATGGAAAGTGATACAAATCAATCAGAAGAAAGTGAGCAATTAGTTTTAGAAGATATGAAACAAGTCGATAGCAAAAATGATTTAAACAAAAAAGAGGCAGAAAAAGATCTTGCTCCGTTTGAATAAAAAAAGCTTATAAAATCTAAAAAAAACTTAAATTTTAATGCAAACTATTAATAGAGTTACCAAAAAATTTGATATGAATTTGTTGTCTTTAACTATAAGTAAAAAACTTTTTTTTATATTTATTATCAATACTGTAGTTTCTATTTTAATAGCAGTAATGGTTATTAGTTCATTTTTCGGCTTATCTAAGTCTATTGAATACAATTCAAAAATATTTTCAACATACAAGGAAAACCTTGAATCATTAAGGACAGAGCAAGCAAGCTTGAAGGGACTTACACAAGGATTTTACCTTAATGTAAGTAGAGATACGATCAGAGAAAGCCTTGGAAATATTTTTATTTCATTTGAAATCATGAATTCCCTTTTGGAAGAACTGAAAGATAAAAAATATAAAGCTATTAAAGTGATAAAAATTGGAGATTCTACAGTAGGTAAAAAAATAAAGGAACTGGACATATTGAAAGATAATTTATCAAAAAAAGTAAATCAAATTGGAGATAATTCAAAAAATATTCTTGTAACAACCGGAACAATAAATCGACTATTGCCAACATTTTCGGATGCTTTTATTTCCTTAAATGCTAGTGAAAGACAACTTAAGACTGCCTTGAGGTTAGTTGTTATGGAGATGCTTAGAACTAAAGAAATGACTCCTAAGGAAAATAGTGAGCTTTCATCTAGCTTCAAAAAATTTATGAAAAATATGACGGTAAATTATAATCAACTGCTTGAAGGAAGAAGGACTAATTCGGTTAAGAATGTAAAAAAAGTATTTGAGAATGATTATAAAAAATTCATAACAAAGTTTAACAAAATTGTTAAGGACGAAAATGCACGTTTGGTAACCAATGATTTTTATGAAATATTTAATTCACTTAATGATGTTTTTATTGATGAAATATCTTTTATTCAAAATCACGAATTATTTGCTAAAGATTTCACTAATGGCAATGAGGAGTTTAAATCAACTATTAAGAATGTATCTGAAATTTTAAAAAAGGAATTTGAAAACTCAGCAAATACTCTGATTTCTGATACAAAAAACTTCATCTGGGTGGTATTGATAATATCAATAGCTGGGGCATTTATAAGTCTATTATTTGGTTT
>CACFAY010000102.1 GCA_902564345.1 uncultured SAR324 cluster bacterium | reverse complement strand
TAAATTAAAGGAATGGACAAATCAAAGAGTAGATGCAAAATTTCAGAAAGTTAAAGACATTTTAATTCTTTCTTCATTCCCACGCAATGTTGCTGGAAAAACTTTGAAACGTGAAATTCGTGAAGCTTATTTAAAAAGCTAATGTTAACCATAAAAAAGATTCTAAGAAAACATCCCATTGAATTTAATTAAAGTTAAAAATCAACAAATTTCTTTAAATTTTTTATTAATTTGATTCCTTAATTTTAATTGCTCAATTAAACAAATTATGCTAGTATACTGACCGAAAAATACAGCATTTAACGAGGGTTTAAAAAGGGTTTTTGGAAGAAAATAGATTATTTGATAACTGGAATCGTGCATTACTGGTTTCGCTGCAACTTCCTACCAAATCGACTACTGAGGTTCAAAATTCACTGCAGGAACTGTCATCATTGGCATGCTCGCTTGGTGGGGATGTGGCAGGATTGGTTGTTCAAGTAAGTTCACAAATACATCCAGCGAATTTTTTTGGCAAGGGGAAGCTTACCGAAATTAAATCTATATTACAAAAAGATAACGTAGATGCATTATTAGTGGACAATCAGCTTTCTCCAAAACAAATTAGGAATTTAGAAAAACTATTGGAGTGTGCAGTATTGGACCGCACACAGTTAATTTTAGAAATTTTTGCAAAAAATGCTCGTACGCATGAAGCAAAGTTGCAAATTGAATTGGCTCAGTCAGAATACCTTCTTACAAGGTTAGTTGGATTATGGAAACATCTTGACCGAGAGCGCGGAGGAATAGCAGCATCAAGAGGTACAGGTGAAAGACAAATTGAAAAAGATAGACAATTTTTACGTCAAAGAATCACTCGTCTCAAGAGACAGCTAAGAAAAGTAGAAAAAGAGCGTAAAACCCAGAAAAAAAGACGGTCAAATTGTTTTTGTGTAAGCTTGATTGGGTATACAAATGCTGGTAAATCAACAATAATGAATTCTCTTACAAATTCATCTTTATTAGTGGAGGATCGTTTGTTTGCAACACTTGATTCAACAACAAGGTTATTAGAAGAAGATTCAAGACCGAAAGTGTTACTGTCTGACACTGTTGGTTTCATAAGTAATCTCCCTCATGAAGTTGTCGCTGCTTTTCGCTCTACACTTAGTATAGTAAAAGAAGCAGACTTACTGCTTCATATTATTGATGCAAGCGACGATATTGATGAACACACTCAGACTGCAAATATTGTTTTACAAGATTTGGAAGCTTTATCTATACCAGTAATCAAAATATTTAACAAAACAGACAGAATTAGTCCAACTAGAGTTTTGTTGCTTGAGAAATTGTATCCTGATGCGATATTTGTTTCTGCATTTGAGGAAAGAAACAAAAAATATGAAAATAAATTGGGTCTTGTTCACAAAATTAGAAAGAAGATAATGGTTTTCTTTGAAGAAAGAATGAAGACTGTGAGAATAAGACTGGATTACGAGCATTGTCAGCAATTAGCAAATATTTATGAGTTGAGTCGAGTTGATAATATTGATTACCAAGAACAAGGAATTATAATGACATTGACCGCAATACCTCGGAATTTAGATCGCTTGCGTCATCATTTAGGTTCAAATATCACTGAAATGAGGTAAAAAAATGATTTTAATTTTGTAGCCGTTTAAACTATTTAAAAATAAAAACCATTTTTTTTAACTTTTCATTTTCTAAAAATTTATGAAAATTTTTTTCATTATTTTGAGAATTCTATAATTAACTTAATACATAAAAAATTACATGCAAAAATTTATTGTGGAAGGTGGGAGTAATCTTTCTGGAAGCATTACTCCTTCCGGCAATAAAAATGAAGCACTGCCTGTTCTAGCAGCTTCACTATTGGCTAATGAGCCTGTAAAGATTAACAATGTTCCTGAAATACTGGATATTTCAATCATGAAAGACCTTCTTACAGGCATTGGAACGATTATAAATCAATCTGAAAATCATTCGTACTATATTGACCCAAGTAATATTAATAATAATAATCCAGATCAAAAAAAAGCAATTCGCATTCGTGGTTCATTTCTTTTGGCAGGTCCTCTTCTAGCACGGAAAAAATCAGTTATTTTACCTTCTCCTGGCGGGGATAGGATAGGATTAAGGCCTGTTCAAACTCATCTTTCAGCAATGGAAAAACTCGGAACTAGAATCAATTTGAATGAAAAAGGTTTTTATGAAATGGAAACTGATGGTTTGAAAGGAGCAGAAATTTACCTTGATGAAGCAAGTGTAATGGCTACAGAAAATTCTATCATGGCTGCAGTAACAGCTCGGGGAAGAACTAATATATATAACGCTGCCTGCGAACCTCATGTACAGGGCCTATGTAACTTTTTAGTTAAGCTTGGTGCAAAAATAGAGGGTATTGGAAGTAATTTACTAATTATTGACGGAGTATCGGAGCTATCTGGTGGTGAATACACAATTCAACCTGACCATACGGAAGTAGGTTCATTTATTGGATTAGCTGCAGTTACAGGAAGTGAATTACGAGTAAAAAACGCTGGAATAAAATATTTGCGCATGACAAGGCTAATGTTTGAAAAATTGGGTGTTGAAGTTGAAGTTGAAGGTGAAGACATTATTATTCCAAAAAAACAAAAACTTACTGTACAAAGAGACATTGCAGGAGGAATTCCTAAAATAGATGACGCTCCTTGGCCGGGATTCCCTGCAGATTTAACGAGTATAATGACAGTTGTAGCTACTCAATGTGATGGTGCAGTTCTAATATTTGAAAAGATGTTTGAAAGTCGTTTGTTTTGGGTAGATAAGTTGATAGAAATGGGAGCACAGATCATCCTTTGTGATCCTCACAGAGTAGTGGTTTCGGGACCAACTGCTCTTAAGGGAGCAAGAGTTTCATCACCAGATATCAGAGCAGGTATGGCTTTGTTGATTGCTGCACTTGGGGCAACTGGAATAACGGAAATATATAATATTGACCAGATTGACCGTGGCTATGAATCTATTGATTTGAGACTAAAGTCTCTTGGGGCAAAAATTCAAAGAGTAATAGATTAGAGGATTTGATGCAAAATATTGAGAATTTATCAGTTGAACAAAATAAAATTTTAGATGAAGAACTGCAACTTCTTCTAAAAGTCAAACAAGGTTTGTTGATTCATGCTGCTGAAGAGAAAAAAGGTGAAATAAGCAAATCACAGTTGGA
>CACFAY010000101.1 GCA_902564345.1 uncultured SAR324 cluster bacterium | reverse complement strand
TGAATTATAATTTGAAGCTGGTTTACAGCGAAAAATTACGAGAAAATTCTTGGAGTTTAGGATAGGGAGATTTTAATAAACATTTTCAAAAAGAAGACAACTATTCGATTTTAATGATAACAGATGCTTTAGTTATGCTTTTAATCAAATTAATTTAAAACAAAAGGCATAGTCTTAACAATATAAATAGTTAGGAATCCAAAAAAAAATAAAAATGGTGTGTCCCATGTATGAGGAGCAAACGCCTCTGCAAGAGTCATTACTATGGGGAATATTATAAGTACAGAAATAAATTCTGAAGATGTAAAGCTAGATTTAAATAATATAATTACAATTATGCATGTAATAAACACACATGCGCTGCCTTCAACTGTTCTTTCATATTTTTTCTTTGTAAAAAGGGCATAAGTCTTATATTTTAGCCTTCCAAACCTGACCCCTATAAGTTCAGCAAGACCGTCACCAATTCCATTTACAAGAATAGGTATCAAAACCAAATTAGTATAACCGATTGCAAAAAAATAAATGATAAATGGAATTAGAATAATATATCCAACTATTATTTGTGTAGACAACCATAAAAGTGTGTTCGGTCGATCCTCAGGTCTGTCAAAAGATAAGAACATTCTTTCTATAATCCTTGAATTATTTCTTATCGGTTTTATGTATATTAAGAGGCCTCCTACTGCGAGGCTACTTCCCAATATAATTGATTCTATTGAGGGCTGTATAGGAAAAATATTATCAAGAAACATTGGAACAAAAAATAAAGCAAAATGGTTAATCTTTCTTGTGTAATTAACTTTTATACCTTTGAAATGAACTAGACAGCCTGATACATATGCAACTAAAATCAAAATTATCATTTGAATTATTATTCTTAAAACTACTGGATCACTCATTTGGATGATGAAATTAAATTAAATTTTAAAGGTCGAATTCCATAAAGAGGAGATAGAAAAAGCATATCCGGGTGGAACAATTATTCTGTTCTTTTATTATATTCTTTATTTCTAAAATGAATATGTCCAGGAGAGACGGGTAATGCCACCAGGTATGCCAACCTTCGTAGGAAGTGATTCACCTTGGTTATTATAAGTTGCATTATAGATGGTTGAATCAATAATGGTGTCGGCATAAAAAGGATTGTCAATAACTTCTCTCTTACCCGGGAACAAATTCCAGCATGAATCCGAAACTATCTCCACCAGAAGCAATTCCCATGCGCCTGAATGGCATGGTGCCTGTTGATCCACTGACTTCGGTCTTTGTAACAGGGGCATAGTCCTCAATTGCTGGATTAGCCCTAATTCCATACCTTATAGTACTTTCAACCCGTGAAAATCCAAATCCTAAAAAAATATCTATATCATCTGGTGCTGGGACTCCAAATGGATGTAATGAAGCAGAAAACATATATAAATGAGAAGCCATTCTTAAAAGCGGAGTAGCATAAGTAGGATCAGCTCCTGAAGTTGCTGCCCTTGAGGTTTGATCATCTAGCCAAATATTTGTATGGTTAAAGCATAAACTGACTCCAACATTCAATTCAGTCGGCAAAATATACTCCAAAGAAAAAGGAGGGAGACCATTTAAAAAAGGAATATAGCTGAATAACTTAGTTAGCGTGCGGTCTTTACTTTGATGTCCATCATCGTTTTTGTTTTGAATAGTAGGTATTATACCATTTGACCCGGGATCAAGAAAAGTGAATCCAAAAAAACCCTGACCTCCTTTAAAACGACTTGTACCCGTCATTTGATAAAATGGGTGATCTTCGTCACTGCTAAAGGTTTGATGAATTAATTCCCAAAATCCTAAGCGCCAAGCAACACCAGCAGTTTTATCAGATGCAGGAGGCTCTTGTTCCTGCGATAAAGAACCCTTAGTGCAGAGAAGAACTATCGATGATGCTACAAATAATATTCGAAAAAAACGAATGAAAAACATAGACGCATCTTAGTAAAAACAAATTAGGGATTTAATTAAATTCAGTCCCCAAATGACCAGATGGTCCTGATGAGTTTAGTCAGTCAGAGGCAGGAATACCAGAGTGTTCAAAAATTTCACTCCAATCATTTGCCCGGCGGATTTTAGAGTGCTTGAAATCCGAATTAAATGGACGGGTCATTAACCATATTTCAGCACTAGGGAATGATTCCAGTACATTGAGGCAATTATCAGGATGATCATCAACAAAAATAACTAAATCATCAGCCTGTAGTAATTCCTTAATAACTTCAGCCTTTGTTTTTGATATTTTGCCTTCGTAATTTATAAATCCGCCGCAATGCGCGGACTTAAATTTAAATCCTGCATTTCGTAAATTCTTTACTCTTCTTTCTAGACAATCGGGTGGTATATTTGTGATGAAATGCACAGGATATGCCCCAAATTTGGTATTAAAATGCTCAGGGTCTACTATCGGTTTCAAACGTTCAAATTCACTACTTTTAATAAAATAGTCCCAACCTTCGACCACTTGTTCTTTTGTCAGCAAATCAGAAAACCAGAAATTTTCAGGTATATAATCATCACCTATGTCTAATTTAAAATACTCTTTTATTGTCTTTGTAAATCCTCGATCAAAGTCGAGCAATACTCCATCTACATCAAAAAAACAACAATACATGTAACTTTTAATATCTAAAAAACAATTTATATGGGATTGAAAAATGTTGCATTCTGAAATCTTGGGATTTAATTACATACAACATTTTTTTAGAAGGAAGAGTCTTGTGGCGAATTAATATTAGTAAATAATAAGAAAGTATCTATTTATTGTGCTTTAATAACAATTTAGACTAAATGAACAAAGACTTATTGTAAAGAAAATACTTATCCTTGAGAATAACAACAGTTTAGCAGATTAAAATTTATATATGTCAGTATTATATTATAATTTGATTTATTTGGAATCTGAACTCTAAATATTTGTCTTTATGAGATTTTAATATCTGGTAAAATTTATTCGTAAATCCAAACTTTAGATCTTAATAACCTTTGCTTACTGAAAAAAAATTATGCTGCTTAATCTGCCTCCACAAGTACTCATAATTCTGGCCTTTTGCCTCATATTCGCTCTAACTTTTCATGAGTTTGGCCATGCTTATATAGCTCATCTATGTGGAGACGATACGGCAAAAGAAGCCGGCAGAATGTCACTCAATCCAATAGTGCACTTAGATCTCTTAGGAAGTATAATGGTTCTTATAGCAGGGTTTGGATATGCCAAACCAGTGCCCGTTAATCCAAATAATTTCAGATTCCG
>CACFAY010000100.1 GCA_902564345.1 uncultured SAR324 cluster bacterium | reverse complement strand
ATCGAAATTTTACTAAATTAAATGGTGTATTGCAAGTAGTTTCTGTTAATTTGATATAAACCTGTCAGTTAGTCCAGACATGGGCTCCCCGTAGAAGATCAGTCAATTTACCTTCACCAAATTTTTCGATCTGACTATTTATTTGATTTTCGATGATATCTCCATAGGTGGAATTCTTTATTTGACGAAATACACCCATAGGTACAGGAAATTCAGGATAATTAAAGTTGCTTAAAAGGTTTGCCAAGATACTTTCCTCGCTATACTGATCATGTCTAATGAGTTCCTCCCTATTGATATCGTTATGTAGTTCAACAATCTCTGGTTTTAGGCCATTAAGACGGATTCCTTTATTTTGATTTTTTCCAAATATAAACGGTTCACCGTGTTTCAAATTTAATATATTTTCTTCTCGCACTGTTCTCTCATAAATTGGCGAAAAAGTTCCGTCATTGAAAATATTACAATTCTGATATATTTCAATAAATGAAGTCCCCTTATGTTCCACTGCTTCTTTAAAAATTTCCTTCATTCCCATAGGGTCAACATCGTACGTACGGGCAACAAAAGTTGCTCCTGCAGAAAGAGCGAAAAGTACAGGATTCAATGGCATGTCTGGAGAACCAAACGGTGTACTTTTTGTTACTTTGCCGTGCTCAGAAGTAGGGGAGTACTGACCTTTAGTAAGTCCATAAATTCGATTGTTGAAAAGCAAAACATTTACGTCTAGATTTCGCCGAAGCATATGCAGAAGTTGGTTCCCACCAATGCTTAAACCGTCTCCGTCTCCTGTAACAATCCAGACGGAAAGGTCTGGTCTTGCCACTTTAAGGCCCGTCGCAAAAGCAGGAGCCCTCCCATGAAGTGTATGAAGTCCATATGTATTCATGTAATATGGAAAACGGCTTGAGCAGCCTATTCCCGAAACGAATACAATATTTTCCTTTGGGATACCAATCTCAGGCATTAACTTTTGAATGCTTGAAAGAATTACGTAATCGCCACATCCCGGACACCAGCGTATAGTTTGATCAGAAGTAAAATCTGCCTTTGTTAGTTCAACTGAACTGCGAGGCTTAAATTGAACGTTCATATAAATTTTTTTTTCAGCACTTGGAGAATTCCAATTTAATAACTTAAAGATATTAAAATAAAATTATTTTTTATCAATTAATTCTAAAATCCTGTTGCGAATTTCAGAAATCAAAAACGGTCGTCCCTGTACTTTTGCAAAGGGGATTGTATCCACTAGAAATTCTGCCCTAAGTAGGCTCGATAATTGTCCTAAATTCATCTCTGGAACAAGCACCTTATCAAAATTTTTGAGAACATCACCTAAATTTTTCTGGAAAGGATAAAGATACCTTAGTTGAATCATGGACACAGGATAACCTTGCTCTTGCAATTCTTCAATTGCAGAAAATGTTGGTCCATAAACACTACCCCAACTAATAACAAGAATTTCATTTTTTTCAGCGCCTATAATTTCTATAGGAGGTAGGTCATTTTTAATTCTTTTTATTTTTTCATCTCTAAGGAATACCATTCTTTCATGATTTTCAGGATCATAACTTATTTCACCTGTTACACTGTCCTTTTCCAGTCCTCCTAGGCGGTGTTCCAAGCCGGGTGTACCTGGAATAGCCCAATTACGAGCAAGAGTTTCTTGATTCCTCTGGTAAGGTGAGAAGTTTTCCTTTTCAGAGTGAAAATCAGGCTTCATGTTAGGAATCTTATTTTCATCTGGAATTTTCCATGGTTCAGAAGCATTAGAAATTCCTCCATCACTTAAAACAATTACAGGAGTCATATATTTCAAAGCTAGTCTGAAGGCATCAAGTACAATGTAAAAACAGTCCCCTGGTGTTGCCGGAGCAAGAACAGGAACAGGAGCTTCACCATGCCTTCCATACATTGCAGCAAGTAAATCAGTCTGCTCAGATTTTGTAGGGAGTCCTGTTGATGGGCCTCCTCGCTGAATATTAAGCACTACAACCGGGAGTTCTGTCATAACTGCGTATCCAATGGCCTCACTTTTTAGGTCAAGGCCTGGGCCACTGGTGCCTGTAATTGCTAATTTCCCACCAAACGCTGAACCTATACTTGAGGAAATCGCTGCAATTTCATCTTCTGCCTGTATAGTTTTTATGCCAAAATTTTTATACTGTGCCAGTTCATGAAGAATATCTGAGGCTGGAGTAATCGGATAACTGGCATAAAGAAGGGTCAATCCGGAACTGCATGAGGCGGCAACACACCCTAGTGCTATAGCCTGACTGCCGGTAATCTGGCGGTAGTCTCCAGATGGGAGCACAGCAGGAGGCACATGGTAACGTGCGTGAAATAATTCAACTGTGATGGCATAATTATATCCTGCTTGGAGAGCAAGCTCGTTTGCTTTTGCTATTTCAGGTCTTTTGAACTTTTCTATAATCCACTCGATGGTCTGGTGAAGTGGTCTTATAAATAGCCACTTTACAACTCCTAGAGCGAAAAAGTTTTTGCATCGTGCACCGTCTTTATGAGAAAGCCCCGTCTCTTCAACTGCTTTCAAGGTGAGTTTCGTTATTGGAATTTGAACTACTCTATAATCGTTAAGCTCCTCTGATTCAAGAGGGTTCTCTTTGTAATCGGCTTTGCGCAAATCGTTTTCCGAAAAACTATCGGAATTGACAATCAGAATTCCACCTTTTTCAAGATCCTTTAAATTTGCTTTCAAGGCTGCTGGATTCATTGCTACAAGTACTTCAAGGTAGTCTGCAGTGGTATAAATTTCACTGCTAGAGAAACTCAGGTCAAACGCTGAAACTCCTGCAAGTGTGCCTGCGGGAGCTCTGATTTCAGCAGGATAATCAGGGAAAGAAATTACATCATTCCCTGCTAAAACTGATGTTGAAGAAAACCTTGTTCCAGTGAGCTGCATTCCATCGCCTGAATCTCCGGCAAAGCGGATGGTGGCTTTATCTAGTTCTTTTTCAGGGAAGCTGGATGGTTTTAAATCAGATTTTTTCTGAAGGTGTGCCTTCACAGAGGACTTTGTTGCTTAAAAAATATTTTAAAAGATGAATTCGAAAACTACAAAAAATTTTCACAATATTTATTATTTTACCAATACTTGATTTTAACTTCAAACTCGAAATCAAATATAATTGCATTTTTTTTGATAATACCAGATTTGTTATAGCACTTTAAATGTTTTCAGGTATCATAAAGCAGTCATGTTTGCCTCATTAAAATTTGCAAAATATTGAATTCATTTTAAGCAATTATTTA
>CACFAY010000099.1 GCA_902564345.1 uncultured SAR324 cluster bacterium | reverse complement strand
ACGAAATTAGAAAAAAAAAAGAGCAGGCAGAAAGTTTTGTAAAACGTATGGCCATTGAAAAGGCGCGGAAGGTACAACAGTCATGTTTAAACCTTGCTAAAGATGTAATTGTATTGGCAGGAGACACAATAGTTTTTTTCAATGGGCAAATCTTAGGAAAACCGAAAACGGCTAATCATGCCAAGTCTATGCTCAGACAACTAAATGGGAACTTGCACTCAGTTTTATCTGGTTATTCTATTTTAGATTCTGCTTCTGGAAATGAAATCACAGATGTTGTTTGTACAAGGGTAAAATTTCAAAAAATCTCACTTGATTTGTTGGAATGGTATGTAAGCACTGGTGAGCCTATGGGTAAATCCGGAGCTTATTCAATCCAAGGACAGGGATTAATTTTGGTAGAATCAATTGTAGGTTCCTACAATAACGTAGTCGGATTCCCCATAGAAAACATCATTTCTCACATGTCTGATAATGGTTGGATTTCGTATTCAAAAAAAACCTAAGAAGGAATTATTTTATGAAACACTTCCAAACCTTTTTATTTCTATTGCTCCTTCTTCCATCAAAATTACCTGCCATTCAGCTTGAAGATCGAATGCCAAAATCTGTATGGCAGACAGAAATTAGTTTAAAAATTATTCCTTCATATAGCAGAGCTTTCAATGGCTATGGTAAAAAGGCTCCTTTGCAAAATCTTTTGCTTTGGGATAGTGGCTGGTATGGTGCAGTTGATGGTGAATTAAAGCGAGAGGTAAAACAGTTGGAGATAAAACTGGCATATGGGCTTACAGAGGATTGGGTGGTGAAAGTTATGATTCCTCTTTTGCAAAAAATACAAACTTCCTCCTTGGAATATGATTCAGGTACAGTTGAACAGCAGAAAGTAATCTCTAATATTGCTTCAGAAGAACTTAATGGGCTTGGTGATATTAGTATTCAATTTGGGAAAGACTTAAGCTATAGTACGACCTTTCATAATATAGGTGGTTTTACAAGTCGATTACCTACAGGAAATAAGGGTATAAGAAGAGGAATTCATTCTAATTCTATCGGCGAAGGACACGGCTCGTTAGGTTTATTTTTTCATATTACATGGTATCCACTGGTGCACGGTTTAAGGAATAGTTTTAGGATAGAGGGTAAAAATGAGTTGATAACTGAGCGTGAGAATCTTAAGGGAGAAAAGGTTTATTACTCAGCAGGACATATTGCTGACATTTTTTATAGTTGGAGTATTGAGAGACAAAACATATTTGCAGGCTCAGAGATGCATTATTTTCAGCAGTCTGAAAGTAAACTTCCAGCGGGTAAATCAAATAATTCATTTCTAAAAAAGATAAATTTTGAATTTGGGTATGGAAATTTAAGCGAACTTGAGCAAAAACCATTAACGTATCCTTGGCAGGTTCGTTTAGGCTACTCCAAACCCTTTGCAGGCCAAAATGCACCTTTAGTCGATAGCTGGGAATTAAGTTCTAAATTCTTATTTTAATTATTAAATTAATCTTTAAAGTTTTTTTACTTGAGTAAGTAATCTTGATGGGTTAACAAATTTTTCAGAATATTTTCAAAGTATTCTTGAATTATCCCTAAAGAATAAAAATATATTTTTTGAAAAATCAAAAAAAAATAATTTAAAGTAGCGCATCATGAAAAAAAGTTAAAAAACGCTACAGTGAGACAAACACAGAATTAAAAATATTTTAAATTTGGATATTCATAAATAATTTAGGATTGTCATTCTGTAACAAGCTCCAATTCTGAATTTTGACCTCTGTTTCTTCCAACCTTTGACATTGACTTCCATTCTCCATTGATTTTAACTTGCGTAATGTCTGATGTGAAATCTGTAACCCTCGGTCCATCATTGGCAAAAAGTGAAGATCCAACTGCAAAAATATCTACTGGAACATCAAGTTTCTCAAAACGAAGGATTTTTGAGGTATTAAATCCTCCCGAAGCTACTATCTTGATATTCTCACACCATTCACGAGCACGATTTTTCCATTTTTGTGGCAATTTCCAGTTAGACCATGCGGAGTCAATTGCTTCCCTTACGATAAATACTAATCTTGGATTGACTCCCATGTCAAGTTCTGGTGTCCCGAGTGGTGGTACAGATACATCACGAATTGAAGAGCTTGTATCTAGTCGAATTGCATAAAGCTTGTAACGCTTTGCTTCCAATTCATTTCCTGAATCTATCAATTCACGATAACGTTCAAACATACGCTTCATCACTAACAATGAATCTTTTACCGAATCGTTGTTAAAATCAACAAGTGCTATTCTAGGTATATCTGGTTCACATGTAGCCGCAAAAGCCATCAAAGTCTCAGCAGTATCTCCAAAAAAACAGGCAATGGATGCGTGAGCAACTGTTCCACCGCCGGCTCCTCCCCACCAGTCACCTTGAGCATCTGTTGAGATAAAGGGTCCTACTCTCCTTTTATAGTCGTAGTTGAATCTCTGAACTGCTACATTGTAAGCATATCCATCTGATGCCTGCACTTCATGCAAGTCAAATCTGGCAGGAAAAAATAACACCGGTTTTCCACTTGCTGCCATTAAAGTTTCATAAACATTGGTTGCAACACGACTTGACCTTGTAAGCAGTCCCAGAGTAGGTGTTTCAAGCAGAGCAAAATCTCTGTATCTCCCTTTTACTCTGAGGACAGGTTGAACTTTCATCGGATCACCTGTGTAATTTACTGTTGCTCCATCATGAACGGCTTCTACTTCCATACGTTTCCAAGTATTTATAAATTTACCATTTCCGTTAAAATATCCACAGCAGTGACGAAGAACAGTTAACGCCTTATCCACCCCTGCAACCACAACTTTCCCTTTGCGGCGTGTAAACCATTGCATTTCAACTTCAATATTTCCAGTTTTTGTTTTGGACAGATCAATATCTCCTAATCGTAGTGCTTTTCCTTTGAAAAAATATTTCTGTTCAGCCAAAGTACTAAGCATTACGCCAATATTCTCAAAGTATTTGTCAGAGTACCAACCATTGCGCATGCGTTTGATGTCAATTTTAAATACGTCATTAGTCAGTCGAGTATGGTTAAAAATGGTCATATCACATTAATATAAGTTTTTTTGCTCTAAATATTTTAAAAATAGCTTTGTGAAAACATATGTTATTGACATCTTTAGTGTCAAGATCTTGAAGTTTTAAATATAATTTATGAATTAGTTCAATTTATCTAAAAATTTTTTTAAGGAGAGGTTATTATGAATCATAAGTATTTTATACAATATTGACAACAGATTAGACATGTTTTAGATTGAAAACTTTACA
>CACFAY010000098.1 GCA_902564345.1 uncultured SAR324 cluster bacterium | reverse complement strand
CTTGAAAAACCTCCTCAGAGGTATAAAATAATTTCGTAATCTCACATTTGCAGCCTGGTTCATGTGGTAAATCTGGAGGTGTTTTTTGCTTAAAGTGGCGACCATAACGCGTTCCATCACTTTCAAGGCAAGAAACTGGTGTGTCCCAATCTAAATAAGTTTTCAGTTCAACTGCCTCAATTGTCGTGATGAATGGTTCTGATTCACTATTTTTTTTTGGTAAAATATGATTTTTTTTTGACCATACCCAGTATATAAGGGCTACAGCCACAACTGCGATAAAAAGTTTTAGCATAAAAAAGGTAAAAATAATTTACATTTTTAATAGGGGAAAAATTGAGGGAAATAAGGAAATAAAAGACTTATAATATGGAAAATAGCCTCAACGTTCAAGATGAACATTTTCACTTCCAAGAGGAGCTATTGAATTACAAATATTGGTAAAAACAACTATTGGCTTAAGTTTAAAATAATTTTTATTGAAAATTAATGTTTAAATTTAACCTAATCAGATTAAAATTGGAAAAACATCTCTGCCTTGCTCTATAGAAATATAAAAACTGCTTTAGTACAGTTAACCCATTTTGAAACTGAGAAAAAATAATAATTAAGAAATTAGTACCTCCAGCGTATCTAATTTTTAAGTAAATAAGTAAATGTTATGCTGATGAAGTTTGATATTAAACCAAAAATAAAAGAAAATTCTTGCTTATAAAATAAAAAACGTTTCCCCAAGTCTGACATATCTATAAATAAAAGTTAAAATTTTTATTTTTTCACTGATATAAAAATTAATAAAAAATTTAAAAGCTAATACACCCTTTAAAAAGATAGAGAAAAATAAAAAACATGGAAAGGCCTTTAAAATTCATACTAGAAGACATTGTATTTGGACCATTGTTTCTCTTAACCCTACTGACATGTACGCTCATATTGATGTTCAAACACAGGAAAGATTTGAAAGTTTCATTCAGAACTCTTTTAGGATCTTGGGTTGTCCTTTTTCTTGGCAGTAACACATTATTTTTCCAGCTTGTATCATATCCATTAAAATATTTGACCCCAGAAAGTACAAAACAAACAAGTGATGCGATTGTTGTAGCCTCAGCTGGTGTACACAAATCTGGAGCTCCTACGCCAGGTTCCACGCTTAGAGCACATACGGCTGCAAAATTATATTTAGAAGGATTGGCGCCTCTAGTAATTATAACTGGAGGTGTTACTGAACCATATCTTCACCCTGTAAATATAAAAGGTATTGCCATAATTTTGCAAGGAATGGGAGTACCTTCACATGATATCATCATTGAAAATAGATCTGCAGACACATACAAGAACGGATTAGAGACCGCAAAGATACTTGAGCGTTTAAGATTAAAAACTGTGCTTCTTGTATCACACGATTATCATTTATTTCGCCTTGTTTCTGTTTTTAAAAAACTAGGGATTGAGTCTTATGCATATGCTGCAAATCGATCTTATCCAATAACAGCAAATCCTTGGTGGCGTTACTTTGACTGGGCAAATTTTAATAGACTTCAGACTGTCATTCATGAATATTTAGGGCTCCTGTCATATAAATACTCTAATCGAATATGATAATTGTTCAAAACTTTGTATCTCAGATTGTAATTAATAACAGCAACATGTTTTAAATCTTATATTTAATACATTTTTGGTAAGCTATTTTTTTACAAAAATGTATTTTACGTAGTTAAAAAAAAAAAATGATTTTTAGGGAATTCGCAGCTGCAATTCTCTAAAACTTAATAAACAAATTAAAACTTGAAATGTAACCTTAAGTAATCAGTTTAAACTTTTTTTTTTCAGCAGTTTTAAATATTTTCTTTGTAGAAATATTTTTTGCTGATTGTAATCTAAATCAGATAGACGACCAAGAGCATAATCATCCTCTAAATCAGACAAGGAATTCATATATAAATTTGCTTGGCTGTAGTCTAGTTGACTATTTTCGGCAATTTCATATTTACGAATTTTACTCCTAAAAAGTGGATACGTAATCACTATTACTGAGCCAAAGATAACAATTACAGCAAAAAACCAAATCATGACTATTTAAAGAGTTTTTTAATTTTAGATAATTGAAATGGAAATTTTGAAAAAGATGTTCAGATATGTTTAATAATAATATCCTCTAATTGACTAATTTGCAGGATTTTTGCTGAATCACAATGTAATTCACAAAAAATAATATTTTAATTATTAAGGTAGGAGTGCGTTAAATTATTATAATAAAAAAGTTGAAAAAATTGCTCAATTCTTACCAATTGTTATCATCCCTGCAAACAATTTTATTTTGACGTATGCGAAATTCACCGTCTCCAACAGAACGCCTGTCAAGAATCTGATTCTCGCGTTCATTAAGAGCTATACCGAAGCTGCCGTCCTTTCTCAAGACAACCTCTGTTCCAGGCTTGGTAAAAAAAATTTCTATTCCCCGGTCAATAACTTTTTTTTGAAATATATTTTCAGGGATTCCTGTTAGCTCTGTTTTTTTTAGACTAACAGAGCGATTTATACCTTCCCCTGTTGATTCAGAAGTTAAATTAAACTCTGTACCAATTTTATGAACCATTCTTCTGCGAAATGAATTCATTGGTTCCATTTTCAGAAAAGTCTCTTTAGATTTAATAAAACTTACAATCGTATCATTAATCTCAGCAATTAGTTCCTCATCAGAACTGCTTAAATTCATATCATCAAACACTCGCATTCTTCAAATTTCATTTCAATCAAATCTAAAATTATTGAGTTTAAATTTAAAAATCCAAAATTTTTCTACTTTAAATGTCAGCAATACACGAAATCAATCAGTTTAAACTAAACACTTCAACTCTATGCATCATAAGTTCTGGGAGAATCTGAGGGTTCAGCTTCGGGTAAAATTGTTGCATCAGGGTTCTCTTTATTCGAACCATCTTCGTCTACAGATTCAGTTTCTATTACAGGACTGGGGAATCTCTCAAGCGATATATTTAATACCTCTTCCACAGTATTAACTGCTATTATTTCAAGTTCATTTTGGATTTCTTCAGGTATCTCAGTAAGATCTTTCCTGTTTTTATTAGGAATAACTACAGTAGGAATCACACCTCGTTTCGCAGCAAGAAGTTTTTCTTTTAATCCTCCTATTGCCAGTACCTTGCCTCGTAAAGTTATTTCTCCAGTCATTGCAACTTCATTCCTTACAGGAATGCTGGTAAATGCGCTTACTAATGAAGTTGCTATAGTAACACCAGCAGATGGGCCATCTTTAGGCACGGACCCTGCCGGTACATGAATATGAATA
>CACFAY010000097.1 GCA_902564345.1 uncultured SAR324 cluster bacterium | reverse complement strand
AGGCAAGTCAGGAAAATCATGGACCGCCTTAAGATGCCATTTGTTTTCCCGGAAGAAATAGTCCATTACTCAGAATGGATTCATGCCATGAGGGACCGAATTGCCAAGCTACAAGTCCTCGATCTTAGTAATGTAACTGTCACCGTGCATCCTGCATGTCATTACCACAAGCTGGTTGTTGAAGATGCCGTTTACGACCGAGACCTCTTCGATGGCCAACGTACAGCCATCATCAGTGGATTAGTCGAATCGTTAGGAGCAAGGGTGGGTGATTACTCAACTTGGCATGACTGCTGCGGATTTGGATTCAGGCATATTCTTGTCAGCCGTGATTTTTCTCGCTCTTTTGCTACCACAAGAAAAATTGAAAGGATGAAGGAGGAGGTAAATCCAGATGTCACTCTAACTCATGATACAGGCTGTGTTACAACACTGGACAAAAGCCAGTTTGCAGCACAGGCACATAAAAAAAATGTAGGTATTCCAGTAATGTCTGACGCTCAGTTCGCAGCTTTGGCTATGGGTGCACATCCATACATTGTTTGTCAACTTCATTGGCATGGTGTAGACATGAAACCACTACTCGAAAAAATGGGAATTGATCACAAAAAGGCATGGGAAGAGTTTGAAGTACAAGCCGAAAGAATCAAAGCTGGAGAAATCGAATATATAAGTTGGAAGGAGGCAGATGCTTGATAAAAACGTTTTAGTAATAGGGGGAGGACCTGCGGGGCTTGAAGCAGCAAGAGGTGTAGCTGACCTTGGTTATCCAGTTAAGCTAGTTGAAAAAGCTGATCGTCTTGGAGGAATGCCTATCCTTGCTGACTATGCAGCACTTACCCCAAACAGGGTGAATGCCGAGGAGGCAATGGGAGAAATGGTAAAGCGCATTGAAAACGATGAGCTGATTGATATTTGTACTTCCACTGAAGTGATTGGTGTATCAGGCTCTTCGCCAGAAATCAATGTAAGTCTGAAAAGTTCGAAAGGTGAGGAAAATATTCAGCCAGGAAGTGTTATTGTAGCTACAGGATTCAAGCATTTTGATCCAGGTAAGGAAACCCAGATGTACGGTTATTACGAATTTGATGATGTAATTACCTTGGTTGATACCGAGAAAATGCTAAAAGCAGGAAAATTCGTAAGGCCTTCCACTGGAGAACCACCAAAGCAGGTCTGTTTCATTCAATGCGTTGGTAGTCGTGACCGCCAGATTGGAAACGCATGGTGCTCCAAAGTTTGCTGCGGTATTGCCTCAAAGGAAGCCATTGAAATTCGTCACCTTCTCCCCGACTGCAAGGTGTTTGTATTTTACATTGATATGCGAATGTATGGGTTTTGGGAGGATGAAATTTATTGGAAGGCCCAGGAGAAATACAAGGTGAACTTCATACGTGGGATTGTTACCGAGGTTACTAAACGTGGTGATCAGGTAGTAGTTAAAGGCGAAGATACTACAATGGGAAGACCGATGGAAGTACCTATGGACGTGGTCATTCTTTCTGTTGGCATGGAGCCCAGTGATGGGACATTAAAGATGGCAGAACTTTTTCAGCTTCCCTTAGAATCCCATGGTTATATAGAGAGCATTGGTGGAGCTTTAAATACTGTAGTAACAAGCGTCCCAGGAATATTTGTAGCGGGTGCAGCAGCTGGCCCAGCCGACTTGGAGGACTCAGTTTCAATGGGTGGTGCTGCAGCATTGAAAGCAGCTGCATATCTTCGGAAAACCGGATTGCTTGCAGCCTGATGCTTTTTGATTCACTTACGAACGAAGAAATTGTCGATTCAGAATCAGCATTAGAGTTTATGAAGGAAGCCACGAAATTAGCCAGTTCTGCAGACTTAGAGGACATATCTGAGCGAGTTTCACGAAAAGCTGCATGTTTTAAAGAGCATTTGAGCCCCTCATTTGTTTATGAGTTAGATGAAAATAACTTTGATCGAATCGTTAGTTTGATTTTTTCAATCGGTAGAAAGTCAAAGCGCCTGATCGACGCAAATGGTTTTGAAAACCTTCGCAATATGATAAAGGAACTTCTTCATGGTGATAATCCTGTTGAGGATCGTTTCAGTCTTTTTGTAAATCAAGTTGAAGGGATTGAGGAAAAGATGCGCATTAACTTTGCAGGTGAATTATTGCATTACTCTATGCCAGATCGGTACTGGCTTTGGACTAACTGGATCTGGGACCCTGATAATAATACTGGTGCTTTGCCACTAGTAGTTCAGGAGGAGGTTGATTTGCTTGGAGAAACTGAGGGAGAAACATACCTTAGAGTAGGAGAGGCAATGTCCTATGTAAATCAGGTTGGAAACGAGCGTGGTTATTCTAGAGTTGGTCATGGGAAATTTGGGATTGATGTTTTCTTGGCCTGCGTTTACGCGGTATATATGTACACGGTTTTTAGAGTAAAGCTGTCTGATGAATTCAACAGGATTCTTCCGGAGTTGCCTGAGCTGACACGACGTGTGCTTGGAGTTCAAAAATTAAAATTTTAAAAAAATATGGCAGAACATAAATACGAAAAATTTACGGAGAAGGAAGAAGCTGTAGTAGAGGGAATTGATATTTCTGGAGTCTGGAACAGGATGTATGAACCTCGAGAACTTACAGAATATGATCTTACCTACATGGACAAGGTTACAGAAACTAAAGGGGCTGAATCCATGGGTTGGTGTTATCAATGCGCGCAGTGCGTGGGTGTATGCCCAGTTGACCACGTAGGTAGTTATGGACCACGTAAGTTGTTCCGCAAGCTTCAAACGGGGGCTAATCTTTTTGAAAGTGATGATCTTTGGCTTTGCACGACCTGCATGAACTGTCTCAGGGTCTGTCCTAAGGAAGTAGACATGATGAAAATTATGCCTGCTGTTCGTGAGCAGGTTGTACTGAATGGTACTCTTCCTGGAGAAATTCAGGATATGCTTCAAAATGTTTCTGAATACGGTAACCCAATGGGGGAGTCTCCAAGAAAGCGTCCACGTTGGACCAAAGGCCTCGAAAATCCTCCTAGGGACCTTTCTAAGGAGGATGGTTCGGAGCCTGTCGAGGTGCTATGGTATGTCAGTGATTACTTTTCCTATCATCAAAGGGGACAGGATGCGGCAAAAGCTTTGACAAGAGTTTTCAACAGGCTAGGGATGGATTTTGGAATCCTTGGCAGTCTGGAAAAATGTGATGGTGATTCCCAGAGACTGGTTGGTGAGACTGGGTTGTTTGAAGAACTTGCACAACATAATGATGAGCAATTTCAAAAATATAAGCACGACACCCTTGTTGTCACGGACCCGCATGCATTCAATGCATTTAAGAATCATTATCCAAAACTGACTGGTAACGAATACAAACTGGCACATTATACCCAGTATC
>CACFAY010000096.1 GCA_902564345.1 uncultured SAR324 cluster bacterium | reverse complement strand
AGCTAAGATAATTGGAGTTTTCATGCCATATCTTGCAAAATTATTTTTTTCATGTAAAATCATTGTTTTGTGGATTTTATATAAGATCTGACGGTAAATGCCTGATTTACGAATGTCTTCAAAAAATTTATGTTAAATTGATCAATCCAGAATGTAACTGAAAATGGCATGGGAAAGGCATAACTTTTTTCTTGACATGCAATAATTGATGTTATATCTTCGTGAATTTCGTAAGCATTAAAGCTGTGCCTTGAATTTAATGCATAGAATGATCACACAGTAGCATTTATATTGAAGGACTATCTCTACAATTTGAAGTAGGATTTATACTCAAACATTTTTAAAATCATAGACTATAAGAGGAAAAGATGAAGAATATTCTGTTCGTTTTGCTGGTATTATTTTTTAGTCTTGCCATCATTTCCTGTGCTACAACTTATTCAAAAGTTGTAAATTCAAAAGTTGATACTCTTGAAATTGAGAATTCCATAGCGACAGATTCTACATTAAAACATTCAAAGTTGGAGGATTCACAAGTCAAAAAATCTACAGTATCCAAGTCTACGATAACCGAAAATACGAAAATTCTTAATAATTCAGTAATAGAAAATTCTACTATCACCAATTCGACTATATCTAATTCGACAATCAAAGGTCAGACAATTGAAAATCAAACTATTACTAATACTACATGGATCAATACCCAACCCGAAACAAAAAAAGATGAATAATTAACGTTCCCTTCTGTAAAATCATTATCCCAGCAATTGCGAAACTTATAGCATAGTTTAAACTTTCACAATTTGAATAAGTGCCAGAATTTCAATCTACGGCAAACTAAAACCTCCAGACCCTTCAGAGCAGCAAACATATCTTTAGATAAGTTTTAAAAATAGACCAAAGGTTTTTTTTGGAACTATTTTTAACTATTTAAGTTTTTTTAGATTCTTGATTCAAAGGACTGACACTCATTTTTGTAATCTTAATTAAGTTAAATAAAAGACCATGAACATTAATTAAGTAAATTATGCTATCCCTTCATCATACAAGTAAGGAATCATGAGTGACTAAAACTAGTCTATGTTACAAACTTGATTGGAGAATAGAGGTTTTAGAAGATCTGTATTGAAGACCAGCCTCCTTAAATACTTGTATTATTAAGTCATATAAAATAAAAGAAATTTTTTTGTAAGCCTCTTTTTGCTGACATTATTATTGACAGTTGCAACATTGCAGGATTTAATGGTTATTTTATCAATGGAGCAAATATGGATATGCCTGTAGGTGACAAAAGACCTGAACCAGTAAAAAACGTACTTGGAGAACCGATGTTGATATGCTGTGAAGACCCGCTAACTGGATTTTACAGAAACGGGAAATGTGATACAGGACCAGATGATCACGGACTTCATACAGTATGCGTTCAGATAACTTCTGAATTTCTTGAGTACTCCAAGTCTGTAGGAAATGATCTGAGTACGCCTATGACGGAATTTGGATTCCCCGGATTAAAGGATGGTGACCGTTGGTGCCTATGTTTATCACGCTGGAAGCAGTCATACGACGCTGGAAAAGCACCGCGGGTATATCTGGCGTCCACTCATGAAGCTTCTCTTGAACTAGTACCATTTGAAGTTTTTATGGAGTATGCCATAGACTTAAACTGAATCATAGTTTTCTGAGAATTATTTGAATTTTTTCCTCAAAAAATTTTTTATTACCTGTTAATAAAATTTTAAACGTAAAATTGTTAGTAATTAAGTTACGGCTGAATTGTATGTTTTTTTTATAGCTAATACGACACTTTTTATAAAATGGGAAAATTTTTTTATATTATTATAATTTCGTTTTTTTACCTTATTAATTCGTGTGCAGAAATAGAAAGATCATATGATTTATCCGATTCTCCATTTAGTGAACAAATATGGACATCATCATATGACATTGTTAATGCAGGAATGTTTATTCCCGCCAATAAGCTTTTTAATCATGATCGAACTTTGATTGAGAAAGTTGGGAATACTAATCCTAAAAACCAAAAAATTTTTCTTTTGAAGAAGAATTCCTCTGGAAGCATAGATTGGACAATCGATTTGGGTATATCAGATGATAAATCAGGAATATCAATGACATTTGACTCGTTAGAAAATGTCTATATAACTCGATATAAAAGAACTTTTCATGAAGACAATAAAGACTCAGAAGATTTTATAGTATTCCTCGACAAGTACAGTTCCTCTGGAAAGAGAGAGTGGATTAAAAAGCTGGGGAGGTCCAAAGTTGAATATGGAGCCAGACTAATTGTTGACTCTTCAGATAATATTTATGTAACAGGATTTTCAAATTTATCAGGATCTCATAAAATTTTACTAGAGAAATATAATACTTCTGGAATCAGAGAATGGACAAATACGTTGGATTCAACTTTAATTGATTTTACTTGGGATGTAACTGTTGACTCAGAGGATAATATTTACACAATAGGTTTTTCGGAGAAAAGCTTTAAACAAAACATCAGCTGGCAGGATGTTATGCTTCATATGAGATTCAACTCAGACGGGATTAAACTATAATAACATCCAAAATCATCTGATTTGTATAAGCTCATCGCGGTTAATACATGCGAATGTTTAAATATTAATCATGCTCACTCAAGTCACAACTATTTTTTCTTATTAGTTAAAGTTATAGAAAGGTAAAAAATGTCAGAAAATCATGAAATGGAATTTGTGGCAGGTGTAGGATGGTATGAAGGGGATTACAAAAATGGTAAATTTGACGGAAAAGGTTCGTTCACTTTTTCAGATGGTAGAAGATATAAAGGTCAATTTAAAAATGGGGAGAAACATGGTAAAGGAACATTCACTTTTCCTGATGGTAGAAAATATGTAGGTGAATGGAAAAATGGTAAAAGAAGTGGTCAAGGTAAAGTCACTTCTAATGATGGCTATAAATATGTGGGAGAATTTAAGGACGGTAAATGGGATGGTAAGGGGACTTTCACTGCTTCAGATGGTATGAAGTATATGGGGGAATTCAAGCATGGGAAAAATCATGGATATGGGACTCTTATTTTTCCTGATGGAGAAATATGGGATGGAGAGTTCAAAGAAGATAAGCCTTGGAATACAATTCATCATGATAAAGCAGGAAACATCTTTGGGAAATATGTTGAAGGTAAATGGTATAGTGCAGAACCAAACGGATGAAAAAAAATATTAAGACTATTTGTGGTTTGGAAAGGTATGAGGAACTTTCTAAAAGAAAAGGATTTTTTAACAAGGTTCGTTTTTACTGGTTTGTTTTATTTGCATCTATAAGGGATTTTAGTAAAAAAAATAATTTTAAGGAGCATTAATCTGATAAGCACTACAATATTTCAATCTTAGCGAAATTTGTATTTA
>CACFAY010000095.1 GCA_902564345.1 uncultured SAR324 cluster bacterium | reverse complement strand
GATTGGTTCCATTATGTTAAGGGCGTGCTTGATCAGGTTGGTGCGGAATGCCATCTACTTGGCCCGGAAGAGATTAAAAAAGTACATCCACTACTTGAAACTGAGGGGTTCCTGATGGGTGCTTATACTACAGGGGATGGACACACAGATCCCAGTGGGGCTACTCAGGCAATGGCAGTCGGTGCTAGAAATCAAGGAGCTGAAATTTACCTGAATAACCGTGTAACTAACACAAATTTACTACCTTCAGGAGAGTGGGAAGTTATAACTGAAAAGGGTACAATACTCTGTGAGCATCTTGTAAATGCCGCAGGCTCTTTTTGCGAACAAGTTGGTATGATGGCCGGTATCAAAGTTCCTATGGTCAACATGGTACATCAATACCTTATGACAGAGACAATTCCTGAAGTAGATGCACTTGAAAAAGAACTTCCGGTGGTTCGTGACCCTCGATCTTCCTGTTATTATAGACAGGAGCAAAGCGGACTGATCATTGGGCCGTATGAATCGAATGCCAAAGCATGGGGACTAGACGGTATTGACTGGAGCTTTGACAACGCATTACTTCCTCCGGATATAGAAAGACTCGAACCACATCTGGAATTGACCGCAAAAAGTCTTCCTGTTTTTGAAACTGCGGGGATCAAGAAGGTTGTTAGCGGTCCTATAACTCATACACCTGACGGTAATTTTCTTCTTGGTCCTGCCCCTGGGCTAAAAAATTACTGGATGTGTTGCGCAGCTAGTATTGGTATTACTCAGGGTCCGGGCTGCGACAAATACCTAGCGCAATGGATGGTTCATGGACAAACTGAAATCAACGTCCGTGAAATGGATCCACGTAGGTACGGAGACTGGGCCTGCGGGAAATATGCTCTGGATAAATCTATAGATGAATACGAGCACATGTACGCCACCCATTATCCAGGAGAATTTCGTGATGCCGGTCGTCCTGTACGTACTACCCCAATTTATGAAAATCTCAAAGTACATGGGGCTGTTTTTGCAGAAACATTTGGCTGGGAAAGGGCAAAATGGTTTGATTCCAGCGGAGATGGTGAGAAATACAGTTTTCGAAGAAACAACTCCTATGAAAGTGTGGAGAAAGAATGTATTGCAGTTCGCGAAAGAGTTGGTCTATTGGATTTGACATGCTTTGCAAAGTACGAGATAGAAGGAAATGATGCAGAAACTTTTCTACAGCGTATCTGCGCAAATCATATACCTAAGAGAGAGGGTGGTGTGGCCCTAGTTCACATGCTCACTGAATTGGGAGGTATAGAGTGTGAGGCTACCATAACAAAGATTAATAAAAATAAATACTATGCTCTTTCTGGAGCAATTGCTGAAGTACATGACCATGACTGGCTGATTAAAAATATATTGCCAGATGAAAAAGTGTCTCTCAGAAACGTAACTGATGAATATGGTGTCCTTGTTGTTGCGGGTCCAAGATCCCGTAATTTGCTTTCAAAACTTACAGATGCAGATTTAAGCAATGCTGTTTTTCCATGGCTGCAGGGAAAAACAATTGATGTATCAGGGATAAAAACGTTGGCTCTTAGAGTTTCTTATGCAGGAGAATTAGGTTGGGAACTGCACATACCTATGAAAAATGTGAAGGAACTATATGATACTTTGATGGATAAAGGTAGTAAATTTGGCATATCAAATTTTGGTACTTACGCCGTGAATTCTCTTAGAATGGAAAAGGCCTACAAAGGATGGGGGAGCGAACTTACTACAGAAATCACACCCATTGAAGCAGGACTTGAACGTTTCGTTGATTTTAATAAGTCTTTTATTGGTCGTGAAGCCACCCTTTCTCGTAAATTATTAGGAATAAATACAAAACTTGTTTATATGGAAGTAGATGCAGATGATACAGATTGTCTTGGAAACGAACCTGTCTTAAAAGGTGATCAGATCATTGGTGTAACAACGAGTGGTGCCTACGGACATTCAGTCAAAAAAAGTCTGGCCTTTGCCTACGTGGAACCACACTACGCTAATTCAGGAACTAATTTTGATATTAGAATTCTTGGTCAGAGGCGCTCTGCAACTGTTCTTAATGAAGCTACTTATGATCCACAAAATTTACGTTTAAAAGACATCTAACCTTCATCATTATTTTTAGTTCTTTTAGAAAGTTTTAGATAAAAATATTTATACCTGATTTTTGATGCTTCTAAGTAAAGTCGTATCGAATAAAAATCCTACCCACGAATTTATTAATATCGACAATATAATATAATTTAAAAAAAATCGTAGATCACTGTATTAAATTATGGATAATTTAGCACAAAAAAATTTATTCACACATTGATGTAAAAACTGTATCTGGTTCACTTGGGGCAGAAATTTACGGTGTTGATATTTCATTTCCATTTGACTCTGAAGAAGTGTCGTAAATTTAAAATGCACTATTTAAACATCTGGCAATTTTCTTTAAAGATCAGTCCATCTCCACTCAGCAGCAGCTTCATTTTGCTCAGAATTTTGGTATCCCTATGGAATACCCTTAGTTAAAAGGGCTACCTGAATGTCCTCTGGTAACAGAAGTAATAAAACTTGAGCATGAAACGCTAAACTTTGGTGAAGTATGACATTCAGACACTGCATATATGCAGAAGCCTCCAATGGCAAGCATGCTATACGCGATTGAGATTTCTTCTTTCAGTAGGGATACTATTTTCTCAAACCAATACATGGCCTATGGAACTTTATCTGAAGGTCTAAAGAGGACACTTTCAGAACTTTTTGCAGTTAATACTTCCTCAAAGCAGGAAGTCTCTATGACACGAGAGAACCGAAAGCACGAGACCGGAATGGGACTGAATATTTTAAGTTCATTACACCCTGTTTTTCGCACACACACTGATTCAGGAATCCAAGCTTTTTATGACAATAAAGCACACACCACTCACTTTGAAGACTTGACAGATAAGTATAGTAAATCACTCCTAAATTTTCTATTTAAACACCAAGTCAAAACAGATTTTACCTACAGATATCGTCGGGAGAAAAACACTCTTGCTTCCTAGAATAATCGTTGTGTACAGTATTTCCATGTAAATGATTATCAGGGATTTCGAAGAATAAATCATCGCGTTACTATTGCTGGTGATAAGTCCTATTAATAATTTTCTCATTTTCTTCAAGGAATCCATCTAGACTCGCTGAAATTTGTGCACCAACCAAAACTACAACCCAGGAAATGAAAACCCATATAAAAAGCAAAGGTATAACCGCAAGAGCACCATAAATCGCCTGATAAACTGGAAAATGAATGAAATACAGTGCGAAAGCTGATTTTGAAAGCTCAAATAGTAAAGTGGTAATTAAAGCTCCAAAAACTGCACTCCAAAAATGAACTTTAGTGTGTGGAACAACTATATATAGAAGCAGAAAAAAAAGGAATGAACCCAAAAAATGCAATGAA
>CACFAY010000094.1 GCA_902564345.1 uncultured SAR324 cluster bacterium | reverse complement strand
AAAATGCTTCCAATCAAAAAATGGGTTATGATTTTATTATTAGAAGTATTAATACTTTTTTCGATGTTCATGGATTCCTTGGGTGGCTTGAAAGCGTATTAAGTTAATGCAAGAATATTTATTATCGTATTACAATAAATCAGTTATTTTTAACATTTTTTTTTAAAACAGTGATCTGCTTAACGCCTAACGCTCTAGAAAAGCCTATTGAGGTTTCTCAGGAAGAGTATGATAAACTGGTTCATATGATGGAAAGGGGTTGGAGTAATTGCAATTCAAAAGAAGAATTCCTAGCGAAGTTACATTACCTCAGAGGTGGCTTATCTCAAGGCAAAATTAACGAAATTGATTTTTTGGAGAAAGAGAAAAAATTAGTAATAAACTACTGGAATAAAGGAAGATGAAAATATAGATATATTTTTCCTGCAATAATTCAGCGGAGCAGATTTAAAACCTCAATATTGCCAGATGTTTCTGCCATTGAAAATGCATTTTCGCCTTTGGGTGAAATTATATTGGTTGAAGCGCCGAGTTTAAGTAATATTTTTACTAACTGCAAATTCTCTCTCTTTACTGCAAGCATAAGGGCTGTATGACCATCTTTGTTTTTTGAGTCCAATGAAATCCCTTTTGAGATAAGTTCTTTCATTATATTGAAATTATACTTATCTTTCTTAACTATTTCAGTTGAGTCCTCCACTGTATTATTCTGGCCACCACTCATTGCCAACAAATGCCAAATACCATTGCCTTTTGAATCAGTTTGCTTACCATTTTGATTTTTTTCCAAGAGATGTTTTATAACTGATAAATGGTTATTTGTTGCAGCGAGCAATAACGCCGTACGCTGAGAAGTGTCTTTTAGTTTAGGATCAGCCCCTGCATCAATCAGAAGTATTACGCTTTTAAGGTGACCATTCAGTGCAGCAGTCATTAAGGCAGAGTGATGAAACATAAGTTCAGTTGTATTGATTTCAGCACCATCGGTTAAAAGTTTTTGTAAAACATCATTATAGCCATTTCTTGCAGCTTGTATAAGTGCTGTTCCACCTTCTCCACCAAGATCTAAAGCGTTAAAATGTAAATTTGCTCCTTTTAAAAGAAGCATTTCAACTGTTAATAGGTGTCCATTTTGAGAAGCTCGTAATAACGCAGTTTTTTCAGAAATATCTCTGGCATCAATTTCAGCACCATGCTCTAGAAGAAGACTGACAATTTCACGAAAACCTTTTGAAGATGCAAACATTAAAGCTGTTTCATTCCAGCGATTTATACTTTCAACATTTGCCCCATTTTCAATTAGCAATGTTGCTATTTCCAAAAAACCCTTTTCTGCTGATATCATTAATGGTGTATTCCCGATGAAATCAGTAGTATCAATTTTTACAGAAGTGGAGTTTTTATTTTGATGTTGAAAGATAAGTTTTACAATTTTAGTTTCCCCAGTTAAAACAGCAATCATTAAAGGTGTTTGTTCTTTAGAATTTTGTACAGAGGTGTTTGCTCCATGTTCCAGTAGAATTCTTACTGTTTCTATTTGCTGTTCTTGTATAGCAAGAGTTAATGCAGTTTCACTTTTCGCAGAAATATAATCAATGTCAGCTTTTTCATTTATTAGAAAATTTACCATTTTGTTGTAACCCCTACGAGATGCGAATAGAAGGTCTTGATTTAAGTCAGCCCCAAATTTTTTCAGAACTTTTGCTGTAGAAAAGTGTTCCTGTATTGCAGCATGTGCTAATGCAGTTTTACCATTTGTATCTTTCTTGGTAATCATTGCTCCTTTAACTAATAGGGACTGAACTACATTTGTGTGACCTTGCGAAGCTGCCCAAATCAATGGGGTTGCACCGTCTGAACTGACCTGGTCAATAAATGCACCATTTTGTATCAAAAAATTCACAATTTCTGTATGTCCTGAGAAGGAAGCCCACGTTAGTGCTGTCCAGTCATCATTGTCGCGAGCAGCTAGGTCAGCGCCTTTATCAATTAGTACTTTAACAATTTCAAGATGACCACCACCAGCAGCTAACATCAATGGTGTCCAGCCTTGTCCATTCTTTTTTAACTTATCAATTTGGTTTAATTTTGCACCGCTGTTAAGCAGAAGTTCCAGAATTTTTTTGTGTCCATTATTGGCTGCCAACATTAATAATGTCCAATCTTTTGAGTCTCTTGCATCTGGATTTGCTTTTAATTCAAGCAGTATTTTAACTGCCTCAAAGTGTCCATTAGAAACTGCATAAAAAAGATTCTCATTATTATCAATTTCTTTTTTGCTTAGAAATTCCACTACTGGGATGTTTTTGTTTTCAACTGCATGCATCCAGGCAGTCATGGCGAAACGGTCACGAAAATCAAGTCTACTTTTTTCTCTTAGCAAAAGCTTAACAATTTTTGTGTTTCCTTCTGCTGCCGCATACATCAATGCTGTTTTACCATTGACATTCATGGCATTAACTTCGGCTCCTTTTTCAATAAGAATGTTAGTTAATTCAAAATTCCCTTTTGAAGATGAAATCATTAAAGGAGTAAGCTTTTTTTTATTTGGATTATTTACAGATATCCCTCCTTCAATCAGTAACAGTGCCGTCTCAAAATGGCCATAGCTAATAGCGCTGATCAAAGAATTAGATCCATTTTTGTCAACAGCATTAATATCTGATCCTGAAAATAATAAACTTTTTAAAATATTTTTCCTTCCGTACTTAGCTGATAGAATCAATGGTGTCATCTGGAATTCATTTTCTGCTGAATGAGGATCTGCTCCAGACACTAACAAAAATTCTGCAATTTTTTCGTGCCCTGACCGAATTGCCCACATTAAGGCTGTGGAACCATTTTGTGAGGTTAAATTTACATTTGCATCGCGATCAATTAATTTCTGTAATATTTCAAAATGACCATTTTGAGAGGCATACATAACGGGTGACATACCAAATTTGTTCTGCGAATCATAATTAGCACCATACTTTAATAGTGATTCCAAAACTTCGACATGTCCTTCATGTGAAGCAAACATTAAAGCAGTCCAACTTTCATTAGTTTCAGCATTAGGGTTTGCTCCTTCCTGAAGCAAAAATCTAACGATTTTTAAATAACCCATTTTTGCTGCTTCTATTAGTGCAGAATTGCCTAGAGAATCTGTATCATTTAGACGGGCGCCTTTTTCAACCAATAATTTAACAATTATTTCTGCTCCAATTCTGGACGCGAACATCAAAGGGGTCACACCGTGAAATCTATCTGTACCTCGAATATTTACCCTAATTCCTTGAGATAAAACGCTTTCAACCGCTGGGACACTATTTAATATTGCAAGCATCATTTGAGTCCATTCGTCTCGGTCCTTAGTGCTAAGGAGGAAATTTTTTAAGCGATGATTTATTGGTGAGTCGGCCTTCTTTTTTTCTGTCTGGGCAAATACCATTTTAACTGTAAAATATTCAAATGGGACTTGAAAAAAATTAATTTTG
>CACFAY010000093.1 GCA_902564345.1 uncultured SAR324 cluster bacterium | reverse complement strand
CGAAATTGATGCTGTTGGAAGAAGTCGGGGAGCAGGACTCGGAGGAGGTAATGATGAGCGAGAACAAACGCTTAACCAATTGCTTGTGGAGATGGACGGATTTGAAGTCAATGAGGGAATTATTGTAATTGCAGCTACAAATCGTCCGGATGTGCTTGACCCAGCTCTGCTTCGTCCGGGTCGTTTTGACAGGCATGTTGTTGTGCCTGCACCTGATATCAAAGGTCGTGAAAATATTCTCAAAACTCACAGCAAGAATATTGAGCTGGATAACGAAGTAAGTCTTAATACAATAGCACGTGGGACTCCCGGTTTTACTGGTGCGGACCTAGCTAATCTTGTTAATGAGGCAGCTCTTTGGGCAGCAAGACAGGATAAGGAAACTGTTGGTAAAGATGATTTTGAGCACGCTAGAGACAAAGTAATGATGGGAGCAGAAAGAAGAAGTCTTCTAATTAGTGAAGAAGAAAAAAAAACAACTGCTTATCACGAAGTTGGACATGCACTTGTAGCGGCAAGCATTGAGGAGGTTGATCCCGTCCACAAGGTGAGCATCATTCCACGTGGGAGGGCTTTAGGTGTTACCATGCTCCTCCCAGAAGAAGATAGACACAGTCATAATAAACGAGCTTTACTGGGACAAATTGCGATGACAATGGGAGGCCGTGCGGCAGAGCAGCTTGTGTTCAATCGTTACACTACAGGCGCAAGTGATGATCTTAAAAGAGCAACTGAACTTGCCCGAAAAATGGTTTGTCAGTGGGGTATGAGTGAAAAACTTGGACCGTTGACATACGTGGAAGATCCGGGGCATGTATTTCTTGGACGTGACCTGCAACAACATAAGGAATTTAGCAATGAATCCATGCGCATTATAGATGAAGAAGTGCTGGAAATTCTAAGCTCCTCTTATGAGCGTGCAAAAAAAATATTAACCAAATACCGCAAGGCACTTGAATCTCTTGCGAAAACGTTGATTGAGCAGGAAACTATCGATGGAGATTGTGTCTTACAGATTATGCAGAAATTTGAATCTAAAGCAAAAAAGAGTACTGTTAAGACGAAAAAACAAAAAACAAAATAAGTTCAGAGATGATATTTTTCTGCAATACAAATTATAATTTTAGTAACGAAGAATTGCATATACTGTAATTAAGTAAATACCTAAACTCTTACCCTTCCCGAGAAATCTGTGGAAACGTTCTTGCCTTATTTTACCGGTAAATTTTCCCTTCGATGGCAAGATATTTTAGACGTTGTGCTCCTTTCACTTGTTTTCTACCGTATTTTGATTCTGATAAGGGGAACTCGGACTATCCCCATGCTTATTGGATTTGTCGCCCTTCTTGGCCTCTATCTAGTCTCACTAATGATGAATCTAGAAGCAACGCAGTTACTTCTAGATAATTTAGGCCAATCACTGGTACTTGTACTTGTGGTTCTCTTTCAGGCTGATATACGGAACGCTCTTGAGCAAATTGGAGTTTTTACCCTTTTCCGGGAAGGATTGAACAAAAAAAAGGATGTTGTGGACAGCATACTCCAAGCTTGCCTTGTTATGTCCCAGAAAAGCATCGGTGCGCTGATCGTACTAGAACAGGAAGTGGGTCTTAAAAATTATAGTGACCGTGGAACAAAGATAAACGCTGCTGTTAGTGAGTCGCTTTTGCTGAGTGTATTTCATCCTTCATCTCCTTTGCATGATGGGGCGGTTGTAATAAGTAATAAAGGTGATTTGCTTGCTGCTCAATGTATTCTGCCTGTTTCCATGAACAGCAGGCTAAGCTCTTCACTTGGGACGAGGCATCGAGCTGCTATAGGGCTGACTGAAGAAACTGATGCTGCAGTACTTATTGTTTCGGAAGAAAGAAAAGAAATCAGCTTAAGTTACCGTGGGCATTTGATTCGAGGAAAGAATCAAGATATTCGCAAATCCCTGCTGGAAGTACTTGAAGGAAAAATACCTCCTGCAATCCAAAAAAAGGAAATTAAAGAAACTTCAAGTAAAAAATCAAATGTTAAAGCTGAAAAAAAGTCTCAAACTAATGAGGTTGAAGTAGCTTCAAAAAATACTACTCTGAAATAAAATTAATTTGAAAAATGCGAATAGGTGTTTCCTATAAATTATTGGCTGTGATCTTGGCAATTTTCGTATGGTTTTTAGCAAGAAAATCTGGAGAACCAATTCAGATGAGTTTTTATGCACCTGTGGTTTTCAAGAATGTTTCTTCAGCATTTCAAGTAATCTCCAATCCCCCACAAGTAAATATAGTTGCACACACTAATAGTAGGGAATCATTTAACCCACAGGAGATTCAGGCAGTCCTAGATTTAGAAGAAGCTAAGGAAGGAACATTATCATATGTTCTTACTGAAAACCATATTTTGTCTCCAGTCAAGGTTCAAATTACGCGAATTTATCCTTCGCAGATTACAGTAAACATAGAAGAGTTGATCGAAAAAACTTATCCTATAAAACCTCGTTATCAGGGGAGACCAAAATCAGGTTACCTTCTTGGCGCCATTAAAATAGTTCCCGACGCTCTTACGATGCGTGGTCCACGTTCTGTGTTGGAAAAACTTGATCATATATCAGCACATGATATTGAACTGGAAGGACTCAAAGAAAGCGTAACAATGCGGGTTGATCTTGACTTACCGGAAGGAAACGTGCAGATAATCCACCAGGATGTTGATTATTACACTGCGGAAGTAACCATTAACAGTTTGCCAATCAGAAGAAGGTTTGACAATGTTCCTGTTCAATTAACTAATGTTGAATATGCTAGTGTTATAAATCCTAAGACATTCAATGTTTTTGTGGAAGGGCCGGAAGGCATTATTAAAGAACTTGATAAAGATGATTTTATTGGTGAAATTGATCTTTCATTGTTTGAGCCAGGAGAGTATCCTAAGGTAACGCCAAAAGTAGTCACACCAGAAGGGGTCAATGTCCTGCAGCAATGGCCCATTGTTTCTGTATGGGTAAAAAATGAAAAAAAATAAAAATGATAGCATTGCATATCAATATCGACCATGTTGCAACAGTCCGTCAGGCAAGACAGATAAGTGAGCCTGATCCGGTTACTGCAGCAGGAATTGTTGAACTCGCAGGAGCAGATGGAATAACGATTCATCTTCGCGAAGATCGAAGACATATAATAGATAGGGATGTGCTAATTCTAAAGCAAACAGTACAAACTAGACTGAATCTTGAGATGGCTGCCACAGAAGAAATGTTCGGTATTGCCCTCGAAATTAGACCGGATATTGTGACTTTAGTACCAGAAAAACGTGCAGAGGTAACTACCGAAGGGGGACTCGATGTAGTTGGAGCCTCAAATATAATGTGTGATGGAATTAAAAAGATTCGTGATGCAGGAATTAGGGTAAGCCTTTTCATCGACCCCCAAGAAGATCAGATCAATGCAAGCAGAGAAATAGGAGCTGAGGATGTTGAATTACATACCGGTTGCTATGCTAATGCAAAAAACAGAGCTGAATTTGAAAGTGAATACCAACGTCTTGTGTCTGGAGCAGAATTTGCCCATAA
>CACFAY010000092.1 GCA_902564345.1 uncultured SAR324 cluster bacterium | reverse complement strand
AATTTTGAAATTGCAGCCAGCCAGCGCAAAGGCTTGCGAATAAAATGTGCAGGTGTCATCAAAACTACAAATCCTCCTGAATAATGAGCACCCATAAGTCCTGCTGCCAAACCAAAATCATGAAAAAGAGGAAGCCATACAACAGTTCCTTTTTCCTCCTTAAGCTCCATAAATTTCCGAGCTTCTTCCAGATTTGCCATTATGTTGTCATGGCCTATCATTATACCTTTGGGAGCCCCTGTGCTACCGGATGTAAATTGCAGATAAGCTGTATCTTTATTATCTATTTCCGCAGGAATATATTCTATATCATTTTCTCCTAAAATATCCTTGTCTGAGGCAATCTCTATTCCATTGAAAATTTCTTTTTTCTTAGGAGTCAAATTATTTCGCAAAAAATCTACTATCTCAGTATTGGCTATAAGCAAACTTGGTTTGCTTATTTTAAGAGTTGGAAGGAACGTTTCCATATATAAATCAATTTGTTTAGTTCCAGCAGGCTCGTGCAATGGGACTGCGAGTACTCCGCTATAAAGACAACCATAAAATATTTTTACGAACTCTAAACTATTAGGAAGAATTATCAAAACACGATCACCTTTTGAAATTCCTTTTTTCTGCATTGAAGCAGCAACTTTGCGAGCTGCTTTATCGTTCTCATAATAAGTTATTGAGTCAGACTGATTTTCCCCATCTCCAAGAAAAATAATGCATTCCCGGTCAGGATGAATAATAGCCCTTTTTTGTAAGACTTCTACAATATTTAAATTTATATTCGGTAACATTTTAATATTTCTCAATATCAGAATTGTTAATGAGTAATGTTAAACTTGATAAAAATACATTTTCAGGTTGAAGGGAAAAAAACCTACAGTGACAGATATAAAAAAAATTTTATTCACTGCGGTTTACATAGTTATTATTTTCATTCATCTAAATACACTTTTAATAAAGTTAATAGTTTTCTTCAAGACTTCCTCAAACTCTTTTTCTAAAATAACAACATGACCAGATTTTTTCATCCAATAGGATTGTTTAACAGCAGATTGAACTCCTCTTAAAATTATATCCCCGCTATTTAAATCTATCGTTTCATCCAAGCTTGCTTGTATGAGCAAAATAGGCTGATAAATTCTATGGAGAAGCTTCTTAATCTCAAATTGAAATTTCAAAAGCTGAACTCCCGTTTTTAATGGATAAACTTTATATCCCTGCCATGGTAATCCTTCTCTGTCTTTGGGTATTTTTTTTTTAACGGAGAATACAAATGGTGATAACACAACGAAAAATAATATTTTAAGGAAAGAAGCTGATAGTTGAATTGCAGGTGCATAAAGTAGTAACCCTTTTATTTCTGGATGCTCACAGGCCAAACGTAATGCAAGCAACGCCCCGACTGACTCACCTCCTACAATAACAGATTTACATTCCCGCTTAAGCTTATTATATGCTACTTCAGATGCTTTTATCCAATCTTCCCGATGAGTTTGACTCAGTTTTTCAGGAGTTGTACCATGCCCAGGCAGTAGAATAGCTGAAACAGTGTATCCCTCTTTAAATAAATTTTTTGCTAATGGCCTGACTTCTGCGGTAGTAGCTGTCAAACCATGTAGTAAAAGGATTCCTATCTCACTCCCCTTCCAGAAAAATGATCCTCCCTCCAACTCAGGATTTAATATATCGCTATCTCTATCCTGAGTGGAGTTTGACTTCTGAAAACCTATATTTTTAATCTTCATTTTTTCTAGAATTTAATCTTTGTAGTCAAAATAACATATTCTGAGTTATAATTTTAACTTGATTCAAATAGCAAATAGAAATAGAATTTTTTTGTTAATTTTAAATAATATTTCCAAATTTCTAAAAAAATATTTTGAATGATTAGTGTAAATTCTCTTAGTAAAAAATTTAACAATTTGCTTGCGGTCGATCAAGTTTCATTTGAAGTAAAGCAAGGAGAAATTCTTGGCTTTTTAGGTCCAAATGGCGCTGGAAAGACAACTACTATGAAGATGCTTACCTGTTTTATCCCACCCAGTTCTGGTAATGCAGAAATATGTGGCTATAGTATCTTGGATGATCCACTCCAAGTTCGCAACCAAATTGGATACCTCCCTGAAAGTGCTCCCTCTTATGACGAAATGCTTGTAGGAGAGTTTCTAAAATTTGTTGCCGAAATTCGGGGCTACAGTGGAATGGAATTAAAAAGACGCGTTGGAATTGTTATAGAAAAAACTTCATTAAATGATGTTGAAAATCAAATGATCGACACACTTTCTAAGGGATTTAGACAACGTACTTGCCTAGCACAGGCTTTATTACATGACCCTCCAGTTCTCATACTAGATGAACCTACTGATGGACTGGATCCAAACCAGAAGCATGAAGTTAGATGTTTGATTAAGGAAATGAGTGAAGAGCGTACTATATTGATTTCCACACATATTCTGGAAGAGGTAGAGGCTGTTTGCACAAACACTATGATAATCGCAAAAGGGAAAGTTGTAGGTTACGGAACACCTGACGAATTGCTTTCAAGATCAATGTACCGAAATTCAGTAACTGTTAGCCTTAAAGATGAAGAACCACGGAAACTACTTAATGAATTTAATCAACTTGATTTTGTTTATTCTGTTGAACATCTGCAGGAAGATCGAGAGAATGTAGTTACCATGCGATTATATCCTAACGACAAAGAATCAATATCAATGAAGCTTGAAGAGTATTTGTTCGAGAAGAAAGTTCAATTAGAACATTTTAGTGTAGATAGGGGAAAACTTGATGAGGTTTTTCGGCAACTAACTACAGTAGATTAGATTAAGAAATTAAACAAATGATCCTAAAACTTTTATTTGAAATATAAACAATAGCCATGAATGGTTTTTTACCGATTATAAAAAGAGAACTTTTGTCATATTTTCGTTCACCAGTAGCTTACGTATTCATTATAATTTTCTTGATTGCAAATGCAGGATGTACATTTCTATTGGGTAATTTTTATGATTCTCAGCAGGCAAGCCTTGAAATATTTTTTCTTTTTCATCCTTGGCTTTATCTTTTCTTAGTACCTGCAGTAGGAATGCGTCTTTGGGCTGAGGAACGACGCTCTGGCACTGCCGAATTACTCCTCACTTTTCCAGTTAGATTAACTACTACAGTATTTGCAAAATTTTCTGCAGGATGGCTATTCATCGGGATTTCACTGATACTTACTTTTCCTATGATTTGGACTGTCCATTTCTTAGGAAGTCCTGACAGTGGACCCATCATTACTGGTTATTTGGGAAGCTTTTTGATGGCTGGTTCATATCTAGCAATTGCTAGCCTCACATCCTCCATGACAAAAAACCAAGTCATAAGTTTCATTTTGAGCGTTATAATTTGTCTTATACTAGTTTTATCTGGATGGGGGGTTTTAAGTGAGACCTTGAATTCAGTTTTTCCAGTTTGGTTTAGCGATATGGTAAGTCAGTTCAGTTTCACTTCTCATTTTGATGCAATTCGGAGAGGCGTGGTCGATGTAAGAGATTTAGTATACTTTATTTCGATAATCGT
>CACFAY010000091.1 GCA_902564345.1 uncultured SAR324 cluster bacterium | reverse complement strand
CTTTAGAAATGAAATGACCTTTACCGTTGTTTCTAAAAACCTGATTCTTTTCAATTAATTCATTTCCTGGCAAATGATCAAATAAATCTTCATTGTGCATTCCATTTACTATGTATAAGTCTAAATAACCATCATTGTCTAAATCGCCAAACTGAACAGACCAACTCCAACCAGTTGCATCAACCCCCCTTTCTTTTCCTAAATCTATATAGTGATAATTACTGTCATCAACCTTGAAATACAATGTATTACTAAGAAATTGAATACCATCATCTGACTGCATAGAACGCGTACCAGATAAAGGTGGTATCCAAACTGGATTTTCTTTGAAAGGTTTCATATCAGTAGCAATTATTTCATAAACACCATCATTATCAACATCACCAATAGCAAAACCCATTGTATTAGCTGTAGTAGTTTTAAAAATACTTATTTCTGACCAATATCCAAATTTTTTGCTTAGAACCATATCAGGAGTTCCAAAGTCATTACCAACAAAAATATCTTTTAAACCATCACCGTCTAAATCAAATATTAATAGACCCAAAGCTTGAGAATGAGAGGCAAGATGGTATGCCTTAAAAAAACCATTTTTATTTTTATATAAGAATACACCCCCTCCAACTGGTGTCCCAAGTCCACGTGCAATTAGTTCTGCATTATAAGATGCTCCAACCAAATCGAGATCATTATCTTCATCTAAATTTGCCCATGCAAGAGAGTAAGGATTAAATCGGCCAATAAATTTTTTATTTGGTACTCGTTCAAATTGTATATCTGAAGAATCCATATTTATTTTCCACAATGAGGGATGATTACCTGCATGAGTAAAAACAATTTCTAATATTCCATCTCCATCGATATCTACTGAATATACACCTCGAGTTCCGTAAGAATCTAATTCATATTTATCAAATTTAAAATTACCCATATTTAATAATACGCTTGGTTTTTGATCTAACCCAGCTAGGACTATATCTATTAAATTATCATTATTTAAATCAGCTAAACTTACACCTGCTCCATTAGACACGTAATAGATTAACTTTTTTTTATTTGAACTTGTTCTGTGAGGAATTTTGTGAGGTATAAACTTGTTTGTACAAGTTGACTTTTTTTGTGCTAGATCGTAGGAATCAATTTTAACTATATGATTATTATAAGTATTTATCTTAGTACAACTTGTTAAAGTAAAAACAATTAAAAATATTATTCCATGTTTTAACATTAGAAAAATATATTATCCTTTTACTGCACCTGAGGTAAGTCCTGATATAAAATATTTTTGAAACCATAAAAATATAATTACTAATGGGGCTGTTGTAATTACTATACCAGCACTCAATAGTCCATATGTGTATGATGAAGTATGTCCTCCATATCTAGTAATCAAACCGTATGGTACGGTCATTATAGATTCATCAGTTCCTAAAAGCATTACATATAATAAATGATTCCATGACGCCAAAAAACAAAACATAGAAACTGCAATAAAACCTGGTATAATTAAAGGTATAACTATGTACCATATTATAGAAACTCTACTACTAATTTCTATATATGCAGCATCTTCCAATTCTCTATCTATAGTATCGCAAAATCCTTTCATCATCCAAATTGAGAAAGGGAGTACTAAACCTAATTCTGCAATGATTAATCCCTGATAAGTATTAATGAAATTCATATTACTATAAAGTACATATATAGGAAGTATTATTGCCATATACGGAAACATTTGAGTATTTAAAATTGTCAATAGTAATATTTTTTTCCCAGGGAAATTGTATCTGGAAAAACTATAGCCAGCTAATAGAGATAGAACGCATGCTATAAGTGTAACCATTACGGCAACAATCGCCCCATTTACAATAAAATTGAGTAAAGCACCAAAATCTAATTGCTGCATCCTATCTGTATTTACGTCAATTCCAAATAAGTTTAAATAATTTTCTAATGTCCATTTTTTAGGTAATAATGTTGGATTCCTTCCTAAAGTTTCTTGATTTGGCCGAAGTGATAAAGATAAAATCCAAAAAACAGGAAAAACTGCTATTACTAGCAAAACAGATAAAAATAACCCTTTGATTAAACGAATCAAATAGTCAGCATAGTCAATTGTTGTAGACATTTTAATTTAGATAATAGTATTAAATTACTTTCATTTGTCTTAAATAAATATAAGATGCGACAACAAGCATTATAAGCCAAACAACTCCAAGTGCACTTGCATAACCAAAATCTCCCTGATCAAAAGCCATTCTTTGAGCTAAAATGACAAATGTTTCAGATCTTGACAAAGGACCACCTTTTGAAACTGTATAAATGAAGTCATAAAAATTAAATCCCCATACTATTGATAGTGTTGTTGAAATAACAATCACCCCTTTAAGGGATGGTAGAGTTATAAATATAAATCTTTGAAAAGCATTAGCACCATCTATCATTGCCCCTTCTATTAAATCTTTAGGAATAGTTTTCAACCCAGCTAAACAAAATAACATAAAAAAAGGAAACGCTATCCACATTGTTGAGAAAACAACTGAAATTCCAACTAAATCAGGACTCTCAAAATACCTTAGAGATCTTTTTATTATCCCTAAATCTTTTAGTACTTCATTAAATATCCCATTGCGTGAAGCAGCCATGGTTCTAAAAAGTAATGCAACAGCTACGGGTGGAATTATCCATGGAATAAGCAAAGTGCTTGCAATAAATCTATGGAGCCTTGTTTCTTTATTAAGTAATACTGCTGCTATTAATCCTATAATTGCTGCTCCAAAAGTCCATGTAGTTGTGAAAATCACAGTATTTTTCAAAGCATTCCAAAAATACCTGTCGTTATATAATTTTACATAATTATCAAAGCCACTCCAGTTCCATGAACCATCTTTTATATTCATAAGCTTTATGTCCATGAAACTATTAATTATACCCACAAATAATGGATAAAAAATAGTTGAGAATATTGCAATTAAGGCGGGCAGGGCAATGAAAACACCAAACCATTTGCCACGTTTTTCCATAGATAAATTTTTAAAATATGGAATGGTATTTATCATTTAATTTTTTTTTAATTTACTTAGTTTATTTAAAAGAAGCTCCCTCTCACAGAATATATTTACTTATGAAAGGGAGTCTTAGTTGTATAATTTGCAAAATTTAAAACAGAATCGTTTGAAGACTCTTTTCAGTCCTTTTTATAATATCATCAACAGGTTCATCTGTTAAAACAACAGCTTGCAATGAATCAATTATAAACTTTCCTGCTGCATGCCAATTCTTATTGAATGGCATAACCGTAAGGTAAGGATATGCATTATTGAGAAATCCTTTATGAATGTCATTATCATATTCATTATTCATACGTTTTCTTGCTAGTGATTTAGGTGGTACAATTGACCCAGTCATTTTTATATAATTTTCTGCCGCAAATTCACTTCCAGAAAAATATTGCACAAATTTCCATGCTTCTTTTTTAACTTTGCTTCCTGACCAAATTGCTAATGTGTGATCAATTACTGGAATAATCGGGTCCATTCCTCTTTTTAAAACAGGAAACCTTTC
>CACFAY010000090.1 GCA_902564345.1 uncultured SAR324 cluster bacterium | reverse complement strand
AGGCTCTAATAGGAGACAGTGGCCGGCGTTTCCAAAATTCATTGCCTGCTGAATCTGGTCCCCTTGCTTTTGTTTTATAGGTGATGAAAGAAGTTTCCTGAGTTTTGACTGGTTCAGTCCAGGCAGAATCTTGTATTCCTCAAAAGGCAGGCTGGAAATGAAACCGCATTGATTAGTATAACTCACTCCTCATCCTCATAAATTTCCAGTGGTGGGCAAGAACAAAAGACATTTCGATCACCATGGACATTATCAACGCGTGCTGAAGGAGGCCAGTACTTATTTTGGCGAATTGAGGCTAGTGGGTAGAAAGCAGTTTCTTGTGAATAACAATGGTTCCATTTAGTGTCTGTGAGATCATCTGCAGGATGAGGAGAATTTTTAAGCGGGTTGTCTGTTTTGTCCCACTCCCCTTTAAGAACTCGATCTGCTTCCTTACGGATTGAAATCATGGCCTCACAAAAGCGATCAAGCTCAGATTTCGGCTCACTTTCGGTAGGCTCAATCATCAAGGTACCAGCAACAGGCCATGACATAGTCGGAGCATGAAATCCATAGTCTATCAATCTTTTAGCAATATCTTCTTCAGATATTCCAGTATCTGCCTTTAGTGGTCTTACATCAATTATACATTCATGGGCGACTAATCCATTTTTTCCTGTATAGACTATGGGAAAATGTTCATTTAATCTCATGGCAAGGTAATTCGCGTTAAGTATAGCAACCTGAGAAGATTTCTTAAGACCACAGCCTCCCATAAGCTGGATATAGACCCATGAAATAGGTAAGATTCCGGGACTGCCCCATGGAGCAGCAGAAACTGCTGTGTTTCCCTTAGGGAGATCTTTAATTTGCACCACACAGTGATTTGGTGCAAATTTGGCGAGATGAGACTTCATGCCAATTGGTCCCATTCCGGGTCCTCCACCTCCATGAGGAATACAAAAGGTTTTGTGAAGATTCATATGCAATACATCTGGCCCCAATTTTCCTGGCTGAGCGATCCCCATCAGAGCGTTCAGGTTTGCTCCATCCATGTAAACCTGTCCTCCTTTATTATGAATAATTTCGCAAATATTGATTAAGCTTTCCTCAAATACCCCATGGGTAGAGGGATAGGTAATCATCAGTGCGGCTAGGGTTTCTGCATTTTTTTCCGCCAGTTCAATCAGGTTATTAACATCTATGTTTCCATTTTCATCACACTTCACGATTATGCTTTTCATGCTTGTCATTGTTGCACTGGCAGGATTTGTTCCGTGGGCTGAGCTGGGAATCAGGCAAACATTTCGGTGTCCGTCACCTCGAGATTTATGATAGTTGTGAATAGCCAGTAAACCCGCATATTCGCCCTGTGCTCCTGAATTTGGCTGCATAGAAACTACATCAAATCCAGTTATTTTTATCAGATAATTTTCTAGATCACTGATCAGCTTCATATATCCTTCTGTCTGATTTATAGGTGCAAATGGATGTATATTGGAAAATTCTGGCCAGCTAATGGGGACCATTTCGGAAGTTGCGTTGAGCTTCATCGTGCATGAACCGAGTGGAATCATTGATTTGTCCAGCGCAATATCCTTATCCTGCAACTTTCGCAGGTAACGAATCATTGCTGTTTCCGATTGGTACAAATGAAAAACAGGGTGAGTTAAAAAATCTGAAATCCTAATAAGTTTTTGTGGAATCCCACTGTATTTTTTCCCACTAATAAAATCTGAATCTATTTCTTTGATCGATGGAAGATCATTACTTTCGGAAAAAATTTCCCACAGAATTTGAATATCTTCTGTGGTTGTGGTTTCATCCAGTGTGATTCCTAATTTGTTTCTTCCAATATTTCTAAGGTTAATTCCTTTAGCTAACGCTTTTTCGTAAATTTCTTTACTATTCTTATCTGCTAAAACAGTTAAAGTATCAAAAAAATATTTATTTTCCACTAATATTCCAAAACTCTTTATGCCTTCTGCAAGAATACTAGTCATTCTATGTATACGCATTGAGATAATTCTTAGTCCCTCCTGACCATGATATACTGCGTAACAACCTGCAATGACTCCAAGTAAAACTTGTGCCGTACAGATGTTGCTTGTGGCTTTTTCTCTGCGAATGTGCTGTTCTCTAGTTTGAAGAGCCATTCGTAATGCTGTATTTCCCCTGCGATCAATTGAGACTCCGATTATTCTTCCGGGAACACTTCTCATATTTTTTTCTCGTGCAGCAAAGTATGCGGCATGAGGACCGCCAAACCCCATTGGGACTCCAAATCGCTGAGTGCTTCCAATAACAACATCTGCACCTGATTCTCCGGGAGGCTTGATTAAAACGAGGCTCATCAGATCTGAAGCAACACTTACAAGTGTTTCGGATTCATGCCATTTTGATATTAGATCGTCAATATCGTGGATTTCTCCGAAAGTCCCTGGATTTTGGATTAGGGCACCGAATAAAGATTCATCTGGAGTGCCAAACTGTTGGTCCAAACTCCCCACCACAAGTTCAATGCCCATAGGCGCAGCCCTTGTTTTTAATACATCAATAGTTTGTGGATGACAGTCATCAGCCACAAAAAAACGCATACTTTTGCTAATAGAAACTCTCTTACAGAACGTCATTGCTTCTGCTGCAGCCGTTGCCTCATCCAGAAGAGAAGCGTTAGCGATCTCCATACCTGTGAGATCAATTATCATCTGCTGAAAATTCAGAAGGGCTTCCAGACGACCCTGAGAAACCTCGGGCTGATAAGGGGTATATGCTGTATACCAGCCAGGGTTTTCGAGAATGTTTCGCTGAATTACTCCTGGAAGAATTATATTGTGATAGCCCATACCTATCATAGATTTTGCCAATTTATTGCGTTTGGCCATTCCATGCAGCTGATTTATTACATCTGTTTCAGTACGGCTTTCAGGGAGTTCCAGTTCCCCAGACATACGTATTGAATCCGGCACTACCTTGTCTATCAAATCATCCAGTGAAGACATTCCCAGCGCATCAAGCATCTGAAAAATCTCATTTTCTGATGGGCCGATGTGACGGTGTATAAAACGATCATTTTGCTCGAGATCCTTTAGGCTCAGGCGATTATTTTTTGGTGAATTTTTTGAATCAGATGAAAATGATGACATACTTAATTATTATAAAGTTACTTATAAATGGAATTATTAAAACATAAATATTATCAAATATGTTTTTACAAAACAATTTCTTAAAGAAAATCATACGCGTCTAGAACAAACAAAAATGATTTTTTTTTTATTATTCCTTAAAAAAAATTATTTTTAAGGAGAGGACTTAAAATAGTTCACTCGCTGGATTTTACATTTTTAAAAAAATGTGTTTCAGGAAGGTTGAATACTAATGTAAGTTATAAAACAGCATAGCAGAAGACATCATCAGGTTTGCCAAATGGACTCTAATGCAGCCAATACAAATGACACGCAATCTGAAAAACATCTTAAAAACGTAATAACCTGTAGCAAGCAGAGCAACGATCATCGCTGTATTCAGCAAAAGGATGTGAATTTCACCATTGTATATTCCTAGAATCAGAAAAAAAAGTACAATAC
>CACFAY010000089.1 GCA_902564345.1 uncultured SAR324 cluster bacterium | reverse complement strand
GCCTTTCAGCAGTTTCTTGCGGGAACAGGCTCAATGGTATCTTGGTGGGGTGACGTGGGTTCTATGTCAAAAACCAGTGATGGTTCAGTGGTAGGTGATGTTGTAGGATTCGATATCCTTCCAGGTTCTGACGATGTCTTTAATTCAAAAACAGGGAAATGGGACAGACTTTCCAGTGGACCAAACTTCGCCCCAAATATGGCATACATTGGCTGGGGAGTTTATGTAATGGCAAGGGTAGACGGGAATTCAAAAAAGCGTAAAGCTGCTTGGAGTGCTGCAGCTCATCTTGGAGGTAAGGACATTTCCCTCTGGGCTTCAGCGTATCCGTCAGGTTTTCAGCCTTATCGCAATAGTCATTTCAATATCGAAGAATGGGTTGGTGCTGGCTATGACAGGGCATTTATAAAGTCCTACCTTGAATCTGAAGCAAATTCCTACAATCATCCAAACGCTGCAATTGAACCTCGAATTCCGGGGATATTTCAATATTATAGTGTTGCTGAAGATGAGTTGTCAAAAATCTTTGCTGGTAAGCTTTCTGCCCAGAAAGGAGCTGATAATATTGCGGCTGCCTGGGAAAAACTGACCGACCAGATAGGCAGGAAGAAACAGCTTCAGCTCTACCGCGCCTCTCTAGGATTGTCATAAGCAATTCTCGTAGGAATAAAAGTTTGACTGGCGGTATACATTAAAAACCGCCAGTCTTACTCTATCCAAATTTCTTCACCATGGTTGAAATTCTTAACTAAATCCGGTGGATCTTTTTTGTCAAACTTTTCGAAAGTTAGTTAGGGGTGTCTTTTAATAAAGTCGGGACTGATAACATTCCTGTTCAACGCAGGACTCTTGGGAAATCAATTATAATAGTCTCAAGTATTTTGCTGGCAATAATTTTCCTGATTCAGTTTTTATACAAGTCAGGCAGCATCACTTTTGGTTTTGAGAACTGGAGGCCCATCCTTTACGTGTACCTAATCTGGTCAGTTGCTCTTTGCTATGGAGTGCTGCTAATAAAAGGTGACAAAGGACAGCGTGCACTTTTTGTATTACCGGCATTTCTATTTACCATTGCAATGGTTATATTTCCCCTAATTTTCAGCGTTTACATTTCTTTGCATGATTGGAATCTCAGTGCATTTGAGGGTCAGAAATTTAGTGGACTCAACAATTTCAGGGCCTTACTAGGAGATGCATATTATTGGAATTCTATGCTAAATATGATTTATTACTTACTTGCAATAATAGTTGAGTATGCAATTGCATTCGGACTTGCCCTTCTACTTAATGCCCAAATAGTAGCAAGAAAATTTTTTAGGGTTGTATTCCTTCTTCCACTAATGTTAAGTCCTGTCGCAGTAAGTTGGATGATCGGCAAGTCACTGATGGAATATCGCTTTGGACCTGCAGCAGCACTTGCCCGTCAATTGGGTTGGGAAACCCCAGCGTTTTTTTCCTCCACTGAAATTGCAAGAATAAGCATGATGATCCTAGATGCATGGACCTTCATTCCTTTTATGATGATCATGCTGCTAGCAGGGCTTCAGGCACTTTCGAAGGAAGTAAATGAAGCAGCTAAAATAGATGGAGCTACAGGCTGGCAGCACTTCTGGAAAATTACTTTTCCACTTATGCTTCCTGTAAGCATAACTACAACTGTAATCAGAATTATTTTTAAATTAAAACTTGCAGACATAGTAATTAATGTTACTTCAGGAGGTCCTGGAGGTGCTACTGATACAGTCACCAGTTTTATTTTCCGAGAATATAGAGACCGTTCAAATGTGGGCTACGGTACAATGATGGCGGTTGTTTACCTAGTTATTATTATCATCCTAATGACATTTCTCCTGAAATTACTTAACCGTTGGATGGCGAAAGTAACATGAAAGATTACGCAAAAGAATGATTATGATATCTTTTCTAAAGTTCAAAAATTTCAACTGGAAGAGCAAACATGAATGAGACATTTCGTGGAGTAAACATTATTGTTTATCGTATTTTGATATACGGTGGATTGCTGTTCTGGGCATTCTTGTGTCTTTTCCCAATATTCTGGACAGTAACCACATCATTTAAAACTGCGGTTAATGTAACTCAAGGTCACTTGATACCATGGATTGACTTCATTCCAAAATGGATAGGGTTGCGTTCGCTAGGATTATCTCCAGAAACAATCTTCGAAATTTCAACTGTTCGAGAAGAGTTTTTAAAAAGATTTTTTAATAGTGCAATTACATCTGTAAGTGCCTCTGCACTTGCAGTAATTCTAGGTTCACTAGCGGCCTATGGCCTATGCCGATTTGAATTTAAGCTGGGTATCTTCAAAAATTCTGATATATCATTTTTTTTTCTGTCCCAGATGATCCTTCCACCAGTAGTACTGGCTCTCCCTTTTTTGGTTCTTTATCGAGAATTGGCTCTGCTTGATACAACTACTGGTTTGATAATGTTGTATGCCCTTATGGTTTTACCTATAGTGATCTGGATAATGAGGGATCAATTCAGCACAATACCTCTTGAACTGGAAGAAGCAGGACTTGTAGATGGACTCAGCGTCTGGGGAGTATTCATTCGAATAGTCCTGCCGATTTCATTTCCTGGAATAGTTGCGGCTTTCATACTCTGTCTTGTTTTGAGCTGGAACGAATATTTTTTTGCTGCACTACTCACGAGTGCTGATGCAAAGACACTCCCCGTCATGGTCGCTAGCCAAACCGGGTCCCAGGGAATAAACTGGTGGTCCATGGCTGCACTTTCAACAGCAGCCATTGCTCCGCTTGTGATAATCGGTATTATCCTTGAGAGTTATATAGTCAAAGGCCTTTCAACTGGCGCCGTAAAGTGAATTAAAAATATTAATCCACCTATATAAGGACAGCTAAATATTTCTTTCTCAAATCATTGAAGGGTTTTCAACTTAATTAAATCAACCATTTTCCAAACCAAAGAAAACATGACAAATCGACTAAAAAACAAAAGGACCCTGATCACTGCGGCAGGTCAGGGAATTGGACTCGCCACTGCCCTAGCATTTGCTAATGAAGGTGCAGAGGTTGTTGCTACAGATTTAAACCCTGATACATTGAAGTCACTCAGTAATGAAAATCCTCAGATTAGAACCCGTCTACTTGATGTAACAAAACCTGAAGAAATAATTCGAATTGCAGAAGAAATAGGTACAATAGACGTGCTTTTTAACTGCGCAGGTTTTGTACATCATGGTACTATATTGGACTGTGAAGAAAGCGACTGGGAATTTTCTTTTAATCTCAATGTTCGATCAATGTACAGAATGATTCGTACTTTTTTGCCTTCAATGCTGAAGTCAGGAGGCGGGAACATCATTAACGTGTCATCAGTTGCCTCAAGCGTCATGGGTCTACCTAACCGATTTGTTTATGGAGCAAGCAAGGCTGCTGTTATCGGATTGACAAAATCTGTAGCAAAAGACTTTATAAAGCAGGGAATTCGTTGCAATGCCATCTGCCCCGGGACAGTTGAATCTCCATCACTCCAAGAGCGAATAAAAGCTCAAGGAGGAAACCCTGAAGAAGTCCGTGCCACTTTCATTGCTCGGCAACCAATAGGTCGAATAGGAACTTCTGAAGAAATAGCTGCAATCGCGTTGTACCTTGCATCCGATGAGTCTGCATACACCACTGGTGTTGCCTTTAGCATTGATGGAGGTATGTCAGGTTGAAAATACTAGTTATAGTTTTAGTT
>CACFAY010000088.1 GCA_902564345.1 uncultured SAR324 cluster bacterium | reverse complement strand
ATATTAAGAAAAATGATTTCATGCCACAAAAAATAAGTATCCTCCCTAACCAATTGAAGCTATCGCTTGGATCATCTAAATTAGTATTTCCAGAAAATAAAACAATAGAGCTTAATTTAAATTTGCAGCTTGTTCGTTATGGGAGTGATCGAAAAGTGGAACGACCCGGTCCGGTACATTTATGGTCTAACTATTATAATTTGAAATTGCCTGATTCAATCCATCTCAATACAGATGGTAATGCAAAGGCTGAAATAATAGTTTATCCGCCACTTTCAGAAGATCGTACATTTGGAGGTTCAGTAACTTTTCATGCTATTATGGACCACAAAGGATTTGATGATGTGAGAGACGCGACATTTAAAGTGAGATTATGAACTTTTTGAATTACAACTCTTACTAAACTTAATGTAAATGTTATAAAGTTAAAGCTAGAACAAACAACCTTCAGATACCCTCTGACTCTAAAAAAAAATTTTCAAAAAATGAATTATTATTATTCCAGCATTGCTGTAGGGTCTCTTTTCGGAGCTTTTTTGGGCTGGATTCTAGTAATTTGGGTAAAAATTTTCGTAACTCAAGTATATGCTGCAATACCAAAGAATTCTCCTGATTATCAATCAGAATGTAAATCCCTCAATGTAACAGATTGGATAATAATTGTTTTACTGACTACTAGTTCGGGAGCATTGGCATATTGGAGACAATGGGATCCTAAATTTTTGAGTGATATAATTTTAGTCACAGCATTGATAGGAGTATCTTTAATTGATAGAAAAACCATGTTAATCGAAGGTCGAATGATTGCTCTTGCAATAATCCTGCGCATATGTTGGCTATTATATTTTACTCCACAGGATACCGTGATTTACCTTTCAGGAATGTTGATTGGAGCAGGACTTCTTTTTTTCGTAGGATTCATTTACGAGACATTCAGACGACGTCAAGGCCTCGGGGAGGGGGATGCAGCTGTGCTTGGTTTAATTGGTATGTGGGTAGGCTGGAAGGGGTTGGCCCCAGTATTACTAATTTCAGCATTATCAGGAATAATTATTGGAGGAATTTCTCTGCTGGTAAATCGTGAAAAGAAGCAGGAACTCTCTGCTCTTTTGCAAACTCAGATTCCATTTGCACCTTATCTTTGCCTTGCAGGTCTGACTGTTTATCTACTTCAGGAAACAGGATCAAGAAATTTAGTTCCCATGTTTGATTTATTTTGAATTTTTTAAATCCAATAAATCTAATCTTTCAGTTCTCTTCTTTAATGGATCATTAATCAAGTTTTGAATCATTGGTTTATACAATTTCCATAAATCATATCCAAGTTCAGTAAGATTAAAGCCTTTGCCTGAACAGACATGACATAACTGACGTAGATTAATTTGAATAGTCCCCAGTTCTTTTAATCCTCTAACATATCCACTACCTTCACACTCATTGCATGTTTTTTTTAAATCTGAAATTAACATTTGCTTTAAACTGTGAGGAGAAAATGATAAATTAATCTATATAAACGCATAAATTGTGCCTTAAAATTTCATATTATTTATTTTCATTTAAATAATATTTAACCCAAACTATTGTATAAATATTTGCTAGGGGAAAAAATTTTAATTGATTGGTTAAACTTTCAGTTTTAAAGTATTGACTTATTACTTGCGGATTCCAACCAACTGTAGGAATCTTATAGTGGTTCCATTTAGAAAAAGTCCTATTTAAGAATGTCTAAACATAGACTCATACTGAAACGATATTGGGATATTATAAACTGGAAAATTAATTTAAAAATCTAGTCATATTATTCGTAGGTTTATGTTTTTTAATCAATGGCTCAAAGACAGCATAAGTTAAGGAGATTTATGGAAAAGATAAGATTCTTAGATACTACTCTTAGAGATGGAGAGCAGTCTCCAGGATGTTCAATGTCCGCAACTGAAAAGCTTACCCTTGCTAAGCAACTGGAACGTCTTGGAGTAAACACGATTGAAGCAGGATTTGCTGCTTCATCTCCAGGAGATTTTAATAGTGTTAGGGAAATAGGGCAAAAAATTCAAAATTCAACTATTGTATCATTATGTCGTGCATCAAAAAACGATATAGAATCTGCAATTGACGCTCTTAGCGAAGGACACAATTGGGGTATCCACACTTTCATTTCCACCAGTGACTTGCACATGAAACACAAGTTACAAATGGAGCCCAAAGATGTAAAAAATTTGGCAGTTGAAGCAGTTGAAAGAGCAAAAAAAGCAACTGATAATGTGGAATTTAGTCCAGAAGACGCAACACGCAGTAATCCTGAATTTTTAGTAGAAATACTTTCAGAGGTAGTGCGTGCAGGAGCTACTATTTTAAACATACCTGACACAGTTGGATACACTACTCCAGATGAAATGTATGAGTTAATTTCAAAATTACGAAATGAGGTTTACAATGCTGATAAAGTTGTTTTTTCCGTGCACTGCCATAATGACTTAGGACTTGGAGTTGCAAACTCTCTCGCAGCGGTGAGGGCTGGAGCAAGACAAATTGAATGTACGATCAATGGTATAGGTGAACGAGCAGGGAATGCTTCGCTTGAGGAAATAGTGATGGCCCTTAAAACACGTCAGGAGTATTTTGGTTTTGAAAGCGATATAGATACAGAACAGCTTTATCCTTCAAGCAAACTACTTTCACAAATTACTGGTGTAGATGTTCAACCGAACAAGGCTATTGTAGGTGCAAACGCATTTGCTCATGAAGCTGGAATTCACCAGCATGGTGTGCTTAAAAACCCTTTAACTTACGAAATTATGACACCTCAGTCAGTTGGTATTAAATCAAGCAACCTTGTAATGGGAAAGCATTCGGGTAGATTTGCTCTTGGTCAGAGGATACAGGAGCTTGGATTTGATCTAAATGATATTGATCTTAACAATATTTTCAAGGAGTTTAAACGTCTAGCTGACCTGAAAAAACAGGTTTTTGATGAAGATATTGAAGCTCTGGTTACCCATGGTATAGTAAAGAACTCAGATAAATTCATTTTGAAAGATTTAATCGTTACATCTGGTACAAATGCAATTCCAACTGCAACTATTACCATGAAGATTGTTGACAAGGTTATTAAAAAAGCAGGTTTTGGAGATGGTCCGGTAGATGCAGCACTTAACACAATAAAGGAAATCACAGGGATTGATTGTACGCTCACTTCATATGTTGTCAAAGCCATCACAGGCGGTACTGATGCACAAGGTGAGGTGAGCGTCGGTGTAGAAAAAGATGGCTTACGAATAACAGGCCGTGGAGCGCATACTGATATAGTTGTTGCCAGTGCTCTCGCATTCCTAAATGCTCTCAACAGAATTGAAATTCGTACAAAGGGCCTAAGCCTTGCCACCCCTTCACAAAAAGCTGCTCTGGGCGGAGTTTAATTTTTAATACTTTTTAGTAGATTTAGCTACTTTTTGTCTTTTAGGGTCAGCTATCTTCAAGTACCTATATTTATCGCCTAAAATAGGAACCGGGGACTTATTAGATTAGCAAAACAAATGTTTTTTTTGCGAAGATTTGCTCGCCGAATTATACCCAAAATTATACGTGCCTGGTTAGGAAAGAGATTTGATGATGTTTTGATATGCTATTGGAAATTTAGCTGGTGGCAGAAAAGGAAGTTTAAATCGCTTGATCCTCCTAAAAAAAATGGAGTTCTATTAATCGGTTATCCACGTGGAGAATTTGGAGT
>CACFAY010000087.1 GCA_902564345.1 uncultured SAR324 cluster bacterium | reverse complement strand
AATTATATCATCAAATGGGGTGTATTCACCTGAAATTACAGACAACTCCCCAACTAAATCACCAGAATTATTAAGGCGTTTAATTAATTTTCCTTTAGATTTCAATGCTAGGGATCCTTCCAGCAGAATAATTAATTCAGGAGGATTGGTTTGATCTTTAGATATTAGGTTTTCGTCTTTATTTAAAATTACTAATTCGCTGTGATGAAGTATTTCTTTGATATGGGACTTGCTGACTTTTAGGAAATATTTTCCAGACTTTATTATTTCAGCAAAATTATCGATTTCCGAAGAGGTTTTGGCAAAGGAGAGAGGTTTACGTTGCATTAGGATCCTTATTTACTTTCATCTAGATTGTTGCAGTCTTCCTTAATACAAGGTTTAATAAAGTGAGTTGTTTCCAAAAAACTATGTCATGAATCAAAGGCAATCACAATATATAGAATAGGAAGAAATGTTGCCAATTTTAGGAATAGTACTTGTACCAGGAATTCTCTGGGGTTGGATTTTTTATCATGCGCAGCGTTACAAAAAAATATACCTACCATTGCTGCTGATGTTATTTATTGCGGGCATGTCATGTGGTTTTTTGGCTTTAATACTCAATCATGCTATTGAAAAATTCACACTTTTTTGGCCTGATGCTTCTATTCCTGAAATTGATTTGTTTGGTAGGTCAATTTCTCTTTTTGGTTCAGGCTTTTGGTTTTTAGTTGGGGTTAATGAAGAGTTTTCAAAATTGCTTGTTTTACTGGCTGTGGTTTATCCAAGCCGCCACCTAGAGGAAAAGTTTGATGGTATTCTCTATGCAGTTGTAGTTTCAGTAGGATTTGCAACAATGGAGAATTTTTTCTATTTAGAACAGTTTGGTTTAGCTGTGGTCACTACCAGATCAGTGGTGACTATCCCTGCCCATGCTTTTATGAGTGTGCCTATGGGTTATTTTGTGGCTAAATCTCGCATCCAGCTAGACAACATAAAAGTAAACAAAAATAAATATTTTTTCCCTATTATCACAGTGCTACAAGGTTGGTTAATTTCAGCTTTTCTGCATGGATTATATGATTTTTTATTGTCAATCAAATTGGGGAGTGAAGCATATTTGCAAATTATTATGATGGGAATAATAAGTTTTTTTCTTGGGAGATCTTCGCTTAAAGATAGTAAGATTAAGTCGAGAAATTGAGATTTTCTATAGTTTAGTTGATTAGTATCAAAGAACTTTTACTCAAGTCTTTCTCCTTTATCTCAGTTGATGCCCGGTCTCCGTTTAAAATCAATTTTTCAAATAATTTCATTAAGAAATTTATTAAAGATTAATCCTTAAGGCATTTGTTTTTTTGTACTTCAGGACTTAGATATAGGAAAATTGTTTCTTTTTCGCTAAATTAATTCAATCAGATTTATTGAGAGTTTTGCTGAAAACACTACTTACCATTGGTTCAAAATGTTCCAGAATTAAAGTCTCTTAATTAGGATTAAATGAAGATTGATCCCATTATATGACAAAAATCCACACATGATTGATAATAGCGGTGATCTAAGAATTTTTCACGAACATTATGATCTCTATTTAAGTGGTGAAAATAGTAGTACCCTTGAATAAGGCCATGATGCTTCAAAATCCAATAATTCTGTTCACTGCTATAAGGACGTAGAATCGAGTCAGCAGCCTAGCTATGATTCTGTGGAGCTAAGGCATCTCCGATGTCATGCAATAGTGTACAGACAATCTTTTCTTCATCTGTGCCATATCTTTCTGCTGTTGTGGCAGATTAAAGAGAATGAGAATATCGGTCAATCTTGTATCCCAGTTTTTATCCGTGCATTTGTTTTAGTATTTTCAGCAGAGTTTCCGGCACCCCACTAAGGCAATCTTATACAGAGGTGAAAGGAAAGCATATTCTTCAGCGATACCGTCTTCCATTTTTGTGAAACTTACAGTTTCCATAATGTATCCAGAATTGAATTAGTTTTTCCTCTTTTTAAGAATAAAAATTAAATAATTAACTTCTGAAAATTAGCTGAATTCACATTCTGTAAAATTACCCAGATAGAAATTCAGTCTAAATTACATAGTTTTAATTTTATAAATATTTCAATTTAATTAAGTCAATAATTAATCAGTCACGATAAGATGGCTCCTCTTCATCAAGAAGAGCTTTAAGATTATCAAAAAAAATTAAACTTAGATCCGGATAATTTTCAAGTTCTAAAGCTGTTTTTTTTGCTATTTTGTCCGATAATATTCTCAGTGGCTTTTGAGTCCATAGGGATTTTATATATGTTTCAGCCGCTCTTTCAAAATAATAGAATCGATTAAAAACGTCTGCGACATCTGCACCGATCACAAGTACTCCATGGTTCCCCATTATCATAACTTTTTTCAAAGGGTCATTAAGCATTGCAGCACATCTTTCACCCTCTTCTTCAAAGGCCAGCCCTCCATAATTTTCGTCAATCACGTAACGGTTGTAGAACGATGCCGAATTCTGATCAATTGGAGGCAGTTTGCTGTCGTTAAGAGAGGCAAGCACAGTGGAATAAATCGGGTGAGCATGCAGTACACACACTGCATGGGGACAGTTCCGATGTATTGCCCCATGCAAACCCCAGGCTGTAGGATCAGGGCCTAGGGGATCATTAATGTCAGGAGGATCATTCCCATCCAGCAGCAGGAGATCACTGGCTTTAATGCGGCTGAAATGTTTTATCGGATTAATTAAAAACTTGGTCCCTTCCTTATTAACGGCAAGGGACAAATGATTAGCTACAGCTTCATGCATTCCCATGCGTGCGGTCCAGCGGAAGGCACATGCCAAATCGATGCGTTCTTTTTGATACATTATTTTTGTAAGGCTATTAATGGCAATTTGAAGATATATCTTATAATTTCCCTTGTAAATCAGTATTAGTCAGAATCAATAAAATCTGGCTTGAAAGGTTTTAAATCTGATTGTTTTATTAAAAACACTTAATTAACGCGAACAACCAGTTTACCGAAGTTTTTGCCACTAAACAGTCCAATAAAAGCTTCAGGAGCATTCTCAAGGCCATCTACTATGTCCTCTAAATATTGCAACTTACCCTGCTTAATCCATTTTGCCAGCTGCAGTAATGCTTCTTTTTCTTGCTTTGCGAAATCCCATACAATAAAACCCCTAAAAGTCAGGCGTTTGACAAGGATACTTCTCATTAGAGAAGGAATTAAATTTGGCCCAAATGGAAGTTCTGTTGAATTGTAAGCTGATATTATTCCGCAAACTGGTATCCTTGCAAAGTCATTAAGAAGAGGCAAAACAGAATCAAGTACTTTCCCTCCAACATTTTCAAAATAGACATCAATTCCTTCTGGACAAACTTGTTTTAGTTCTTCTGAAAATTCACTACTTTTATGATTCAAGCAATGATCAAACTGAAATTTGTCAGTTGCATACTTACATTTTTCCTTAGATCCTGCTATTCCAACAGAGCGCGCGCCCTTAAATTTTGCAATTTGACCAACTACAGAGCCTACTGGTCCGCAGGCTGATGCAACCACAACAGTTTCACCTTTTTTAGGTTTCCCAATATTCAATAGTCCAGTATAAGCCGTAACTCCAGGCATACCGAGCACACCGGTCGCGGTTGAAATTGGAGCAATATCAGGATCGACATTTTTCAATGTTTTGCCATTGTGTACCCAGTAATCTTGCCAGCCACCATAACCAAAAACAATGTCTCCGGCCTTTAAAATAGGATCTTTTGATTCAATA
>CACFAY010000086.1 GCA_902564345.1 uncultured SAR324 cluster bacterium | reverse complement strand
CCGTTTTTGTTGGAAGAATCCCTTAAAGGGAAACAGCTTGCATATGATCTTGTTACTTCTTGGGAGTATTTTAGATGCGAGTTCATAATCGGGATGGTTTGGGAGACTAGGATGTGTTACCCACGAAACATTTTCACTGTTTTTTAAAAAATCAAGTATCAAACTTGTATTTTTCATATGTTTTTCCATTCTTACAGGAAGGGTTTCTAAACCTTGTATCAGGTAGAACGCGTTTTGTGGACTCATGGCAGGTCCAATGTCACGCATTGCTTCTGATCGCAAACGCATAGAAAAAGCCTGTGGTCCAAATTCTTCAAAAAAATTAATACCATGATACCCATCATAAGGCTCTGTTAAGGTAGGGAATTTCCCATCTTTTTCCCAGTCAAAGCGTCCCCCCTCAACTACTATTCCTCCTATAGCTACACCATGTCCACCCATCCATTTGGTAATTGAATGTGAAATAATGTCAGCACCCAATTCAAAAGGTTTGCAAAGGTAAGGAGTATTAAACGTAGCGTCTATCATCAGAGGTATCCCAGCCTCATGAGCAATTTTAGCAACTGAAGGAACGTTTAAAATTTTTAGTCCAGGATTCCCTATAATTTCACCGAAACATAATCGAGTTTCGGGACGTATGGCTCGGGCAAATTCTTCAGTTTTACGAGGATCAACAAATGTTGTTTCAATTCCAAAACGAGGCAAAGTGTGTTTGAACAAGTTTACACTTCCACCGTAAAGAGATGCAGAAGAAACGATGTGACTACCCTGTCCCATTAGTGTCATTATTGCGGAGAATAATGCGCTTTGTCCTGAAGCTGTTGCAACTGCTCCGGTACCTCCTTCCAAAGCGGCTATACGTTCCTCCAGTACTGCAACGGTGGGGTTGGATATTCGACTGTAGATATGTCCCCCCTGTTCCAGATTATATAAAGCTGCAGCATGGTCACTGTCCTGAAATACATATGAAGTAGTCTGATAAATAGGAACAGCTCTTGACCCGGTCGCAGTGTCAGGACGATGTCCGCCGTGAAGACTTATTGTATCAAATTTATAAAATTTTGGGTCCATATCATATTGAAATTAAGTAATCATGTATTATTCCCTAAAGCTTTAGAGACAATTTCAAAAACATCTCCGGATAGTTCAGCTGTTTCAACAATCCGATTCAATTGCTCCTTGATTTTTATCTTATTATGTTTTTTAAATTTTTTCCAATTATTGAAAACACTTACAAGTCGTGCTGCTGTTTGAGGGTTTAATGGATCAAGCTTTAGAACTTGCTCTGTTAGAAATTTATAACCAGAACCGTCATCAGAGTGAAAACAAAGCTGATTATAACGTGAGAATGCACTGATTAAAGCTCGAATTTTATTTGGATTCTTCTCATCATATGCATTATGTTCTGTAAGTCTTTTGACTTTTTGTAGAGTACCGGGCAGTGTTGAAATTGCCTGAAGGGTAAACCATTTGTCCATTACAACAGTATTGTGATTCCACTTCTTTTCAAATTCATCTAAAGCAGATTCCCTTTCTGGACACTCAATATTTGTCAGTATTTTAAGTGCCCCAACTACATCTGTCATGCTTCCATGCTTATTAAATTGTTTAAAACATAGTTTTATAACCTCTGGAGAATTTTCTTCTGCAAGATAACCAAGACAGACATTTTTTAAACTGCGTTTCCCCATTGATTCAGGATCAATACTATATGAACCTTTTTCTTGATTTTCCGTGTAAATATTTTCAAATTGATGATAAAGATTCTTTGCCAATTGCTTTCGCACGAATTTCCTGCCTTCATGAATAGCAACTACATCTATCTCATCCATTAATTCTCCAAGATATGATTCGTTAGGAAAACTCAGAGTTTGCGCTAAAAATGCTGGTTCATTTTGTGATGAGTTTTCTAATATGTTCTGAAAAGCTTCAAGCAAATCTCCAGATAATTCCAAGGGTTTTTTCTGCTTAAATCTATGAACTTGTTCCAGTACCACTCTAATCATCAATTGTTGGCCAGCTTCCCAGCGGTTGAATTTATCAGTATCATTAGCCAGTAAAAGAGCTAGCTCAGAATTGCTGTAGTCAAAATACAATTTTACAGGTGCTGTAAATCCACGTAGAAGAGAAGGAACAGGTGGATCGTTTATATCTTCGAAAACAAATGTGTCTTTCTCATTTTGGATTTCAAGAACAACTGTATTATTTGATTCATCTTTCTTATCTCCCTGTAATTTCAATGGAAGTGGTTTACCATCAGCTGAAAGCAAGCCCATTGCAAACGGTAAATGAAATGGTTCCTTTTTAATTAATCCCTTTTCGTCAGTATTTGTATTGAGGCTTTTCCCAAAGCCTTTTTGTCCTGGAGTACATGGACATGACTGTTGCACAGTGAGAGTATATTTTTTCGCATTTTTATCGTGATTACCTTTGATCCTAAGCTCTGGAGTGCCAGACTGGTTGTACCAGCGCTTGAACTGTTTCAAGTCCTTGTTGCTGGCTTCTTCCATTGCACTAATGAAATCATCGCATGTAACTGCTTGACCATCAAAAAGTTTAAAATAAAGATCAGTGCCCTTACGAAAATTTTCTTCCCCCAGAAGTGAGTAAATCATACGGACCACTTCTGCTCCTTTTTCATAGACTGTCATAGTATAAAAATTATTTATTTCCATGTATGAATCCGGACGCACTGGGTGACTCATTGGGCCAGCGTCCTCAGGGAACTGATAGGTTCGAAGGCGATCCACATCTGCAATACGTTGCACTACCCTAGAGTTAAGATCGGATGAGAACTCTTGATCACGAAAAACAGTGAATCCTTCCTTTAGGCTTAGCTGGAACCAATCTCGGCATGTGACCCGATTTCCTGACCAGTTGTGAAAATATTCATGACCAACCACTCCTTGTATATAGTAAAAATCCATATCTGTCGCCGTTTCCTTTGAAGCTAGTATAAGCTTTGAATTAAAAATATTGAGACCTTTATTTTCCATTGCACCGGAATTGAAATCATTAACGGCAACTATCATGAACAAATCGAGGTCGTATTCACGTCCGAATCTTTCTTCATCCCAACGCATCGATTCCTTTAGAGATCGCATGGCATGTTTACAATAATTAATATTTTCAGGCTCAACAAAAATTTTTAAGGTAACATCTCTTCCCGACGCAGTTTGAAACTTGTCTTCAATATGTAGTAAATCTCCTGCGACTAAAGCAAATAGGTAAGAAGGTTTAAGGTGCGGATCTTCCCATTTTATCCAGTGTCTGCCATCATCCAATTCCCCTGATTCAACTGGGTTACCATTTGAAAGAATTACCGGACATGCTTCCTTGTTAGCGGTGATTTTAGTACTAAAAAGAGACATTACATCTGGACGATCTAAAAAATATGTAATTTTACGAAAGCCCTCTGATTCGCACTGTGTGCAGAATATTTCACCTGATTTGTAAAGACCTTCGAGCTCGGTATTATTTTGTGGCTGAATTCTTACTGTAGTTTCTAGCTCAAACTTTTTTGGAACGTTATTGACCGTCAAATGAGACTCATCAACTGAGTATTGATCTTTGTTAATTTCCAAATTATCTAAAAGGATTCCCTGTAGTTTCATGTTTTGGCCATCAAGCACAAGGGTATTATCTTTTCCTTCAAAAGAAGGATTTGATCTGAAACTTAAACGAGCTTTAACAGTACTCCATTCTTCTCCCAGATCGATTTCTAGATCCACCTTGTCAATCAGAAATGGCGGAGGAGTGTATTTTTTTAAGTAAGTTGTTTTAGAAGAGGTGTTTTT
>CACFAY010000085.1 GCA_902564345.1 uncultured SAR324 cluster bacterium | reverse complement strand
AACATGTCATGGCTAACTGGATATGACGGTTGGTCTTTTTACGTGCACCAATGCATAGTGCTTACTCTAGAGGGGGAACCACTATGGTTTGGACGTGAAATGGATGCAAATGGTGCGAAGAGAACGGTATTTATGAAAAATGAAAATATTATCGGATATGCAGATGACTATGTGCAAAATCCGTTCAAGCATCCAATGGATTTCCTAAGTGTAATCTTCAGAGAAAAAGGCTGGGCTAAAAAAAACATAGGCGTAGAAAAAGATAATTATTATTTTTCTGCATCATGCTTGGAATCGTTGCAGAAAAACCTCCCCGAATCAAGTTTCACTGACTCAACTGGTTTGGTAAACTGGCAACGTATAGTAAAGTCTAGCCAGGAATTAGAATACATGCGTAAAGCAGCAAGGATAGTAGAAAAAATGTACGAACGCATTTTAGAAGTTATTACACCTGGGATGCGCAAAAATGATCTTGTAGCAGAAATTTATCATTCTGGTATTTCTGGACTTCAAGGAGCGGGAGGAGATTATCCTGCAATTGTACCAGTAACTCCCACAGGTGCTGATGCATCCGCTCCTCACTTAACTTGGAATGACGAGAAAATACCTGATAATTCAGGAACATTTTTTGAAATTGCAGGATGTTACCGACGCTATCATTGTCCTCTTTGCCGGACGGTTTACCTTGGAGCACCACCAAAAAAATATATTGATGTGGAAAAAGCTGTCCTCGATGGAATTGAATCAGGATTAAACGCAGCTAGGCCCGGTAATCATGCCGAAGACATCGAAGCCGCATGGCGTGTATCAATTGCTAAGTACGGTTTTGATAAAACGAGCCGTTGTGGTTATGCCATTGGATTGAGTTATCCTCCTGACTGGGGGGAACGAACTGTAAGCTTTCGCCAAGGAGACAAAACTATACTAGAACCTAACATGACTTTTCATTTTATGCCAGCCCTATGGTTTGATGACTGGGGAATAGAAATTACTGAAAGCATAGTCATAACTGAAAAAGGAGCTGAGCCTCTGGCCAATGTGCCGCGTAAACTTTTTGTAAAGGGTTAAGGTAATAATATTTCAATCAAGAAAGAAATACTTTAACGCAGCAATGTAAATGAAGAACCAAAACGTCCCACAACTGTTATCCAGCAAATACTTCCAAATACGACTGCCAGAATCGGGAAACTTTCCGGGTAAATGCATATGATGATAAAAAACAAAATTGTTTCTGTACCCTCTGTCAAACCTCCTAGATAATAAAAAGCCTTTCGCCCATGAGCATTAGAAGAGATACCTTGTTTCTTTGCTGATATTGCAAATGCCAAAAAGCTTGAACTTGTACCTATAAAGGCAAAAATTAGAAAAGCTGAAGCAAGGCCATTATTTTCTGGATCAGCAAGTGCAAAACCCATAATAACTGCTGAATAAAAAATAAAATCACAGGTAATATCTAAGTAGCCCCCCTAAACTTGTAGGACCAAATTTTCTTGCTACTGCTCCATCAAGGCCATCAAAAAAACGGTTGAGTAATATAACTGTCATTGCTGCTGAATAGAGTTTAAGCCATAGCAACGGAATCACCAATACTCCCACTGTGAATCCAACCAGCGTGATTGAATTCGCAGAAATTTGACGAGGGATATTGTTTGCCAAAGCGTTCATAATTGGATGGATAATTGAGTTTATCCTATGATCCAGCATTATGTTTTTTGTCAATTAGAATTATGGATATATTTTACTCCCCTTTGTAAATTCAATCGAATAAACTTACTCATCCTATTTCAGAATTTAATTTAATTATTTCCTAACCTCTGAAGTAGCACAAAAATAAAAATATTATTAGATTTTTTCAGGAATTAGACTCAATATGCTTGAGAATAGCGTTGGCGATGTCTTCCTTTCCAACATGTTTCTCAGGTTCTTTTTTAGGATGAATTAGCCATGCCACCTGAGTTCCATCCGATTTAAACTCTTCACCACGATTTGCCACTACTATTTGTGGACCTCCTTTTTTTGAAAAAGGTTTTTTTGCAGTCTTTATAAGTTCTTCATGTGATACATTTTCTTCATACTTGAATGTAACTGTTTTTAACTGTGGATATTTCTTTCGTACTTCTTCAACCATTTTTGGAGTGGGCATCAGTTTTAAATCTAACTGTTTTATCCTACTCGATAATTTTCCTTTGTAAACTTTCTCAGGTTGGAAATCTGCAACTGCTGCAGTAAAAATGCCCCAGTCAAAAAACTGCTGACTGAGTGATTTTTTCAATATCCTTGCGTATTCATCAAAAGTTGCTGCAATTTTTGTATTTATATAATCTGGAGCAGGACGGCTTCCCTTGCCCAGAATTAGTTCTACTGATGCTCCCCGCAACCATGCTTCACGTGCTAAATTTATAGACAAAGTCCCTGTGAAGTATGAAGTTATGCTACGTATGTTGTCTAATGGAACAGGAGTCGGACCTCCAGTGATTAGTAAAGATTTTCCATAAAGGGATGATTTACTGAGTGACCTGATTGTTGCTGCCAAAATTAGTTCCAGTGAGGCTAAATTATTTTTGCCATTAGCCTGTTTGGGAGGTATTAGGCAGGCTCCCATTTCCTGTAATGTCTCCATAGAGCTAGTCAAAATTTTGTTATGCATCGAACCATGCATTGCTGGAGCAAACAATAGAGGAACTCCGAAACGTTCCATTCTTCCAAGGGCCGCTGCAATGGTAGAGGAAACAATACAATCCGCAATACCATGTGCTGCCTTATTTAATATATTATATGTTGCAGGAGCAACGATAAAAACATCAAATGGCACTATATCACTTAAATGCTCTGCTTCGGCAGTGAAGTGGTCAATTACAATATTCTGAGAGCACCATTCGAGTGCCTCTTTAGCAACATAACGCAGACCTTCATTAGTGGAAAAAACAACTACATCCGCTCCTTCCCTGCGAAAATTTCGAACTAGATCAGGCATTCTATAAGCCGCAATGCTTCCTGTTATCAGCAAGGCAATCCGTTTCCCAGACAAATGTAAACCGGTTAAACGAACATCTCGGTCGGTAAGCTTAGAAGGAAGAGGTGGTTTAATTTTCCAATCTAGGGACATTTTGAATCCTCAAATTTTGTCTTCAAAATATTTTTACTATTTAAGTTTAATATGTTTTAAGATATAAATTTTTAAAGTAATTTTGATGCTAATTCAGCTAGAGGAGAGCGTTCACAGCTTTTAAAACGGACATGCCCAGACATTGATGATTTCTTGAAGCTTTCAACCAATATGCTCAGTCCGTTGGAGGATAGATTTACATCCGGATTGTCAATTTGATTTGGATCACCAGTTAAAACTATTTTCGTACCACCTCCCACTCTAGTAACTATAGTTTTCATTTCTTGTGGTGTAAGATTCTGTGCTTCATCAATAATCATATACTGATTGGGAATTGTACGTCCCCTGATATATGTTAGCGGTTCAACAATCAACATTCCTCTATTAATAAGCTCATGGTAACTATCACGTTTTGAGCTAATTTTTAATTTAGGGTTATTGATCAAAAGCTCCAGATTGTCAAAAATTGGCTGCATCCATGGAGCTAGTTTTTCTTGAGCATCACCCGGTAGGTATCCTAGATCACGCCCCATTGGAAAAATTGGCCTTGATGCCAGCATGCATGAATAAAGATTATCAACCAAAACCTGTTGTAAGCCCATTGCTAAAGCTAGCAAAGTCTTGCCAGTGCCAGATTTTCCACTCAGAGTAACTATTGATATCTCAGGGTTACGCAATAATGCCATTGCCAATTGCTGCTCAG
>CACFAY010000084.1 GCA_902564345.1 uncultured SAR324 cluster bacterium | reverse complement strand
ATTCGGCAATAAACGTACGTGTTCAGCTTTTCCGTCTGCTAGGAGAATACTCAAAGGAACTGGTCTTTGATAGTCGTACGAACCAAGAAGGTCGACTTTATGAAACGTTTGAATCCAGAGGTAGCGCAACCGAAGAATACGAACTAATTTTTCACAGCGGGGAATACCTAGGTCAGAAAAAACTTCTGGAAGAAAACCCTGTAATGGATTCAGTGGTCATACGGCTGAACATCTGCGACTTTGAAAGACAATACCACATTCCTTTGCTGATTGCACCTCACAACTATACCGTGTGGTGGTCAGGCACTCCAAAGTAGTAAGACTAATGAGTTCCATTCCAGACTTAGCTATTTCCCGACGCATCCGCCGAACACCTTTCACCGAGCGAGTTGAAAAATTGGGGGTAAAGGGATATTCTATCGTTAATCATACCCTGCTCCCAAAAGCATTTCAGCGTTCGATTGAGGAAGATTACTGGCATCTTAGGAAGCATGTACAATTGTGGGATGTCTCATGCCAACGCCAAGTTGAAATAAGAGGACCAGACGCAGCCAAGTTAGTGCAATGGATGACACCTCGTGATTTGCGTCTGGCAAAAATAGGACAGTGCCTATACATAACGCTGATTGATCAGAACGCCGGGATAATCAATGATCCTATTCTACTCAAACTAGGAGAGGACCACTTCTGGCTTTCCATTGCTGACTCAGATGTATTACTCTGGGCCAAGGGACTTTCATTAGGCCGTGGGTTTGACGTGACAGTGAATGAGCCAGACGTTTCACCTCTGGCTGTTCAGGGACCTAAAGCTGAAATTCTGATGGAAAAAGTCTTCGGACCATCTGTACGAAATATTGGTTTTTTTCAATTCGATACTGTAGATTTTAATAGAAACTCGCTACAAGTATCTCGATCAGGATACAGTAAGCAAGGTGGTTTTGAAATTTATCTTAACAAAAGCTCACTTGGAATTGATTTATGGGATACTCTGTGGGAGGCTGGTCAGGAATTCAATGTCGCTCCCGGATATCCCAATCTAGTAGAACGAGTGGAGGGTGGATTGCTCTCCTATGGTAATGAAATGACACGTTCAAATAATCCCTTTGAATGTAATCTAGATCAATATTGTTGCCTTGATGGTTCTATCGACTACATTGGAAGGGAAGCGCTTCAAAGAATATCAGAAAATGGCCCCATTCAACGTATTCGTGGCGTTATTTTTGAGGGTGAACCTGCTCCAGTATGTGCAAGCCCATGGCCCATAATTGTAAATGGGAATCACGTTGGGCATACTACTACTGTTGTCTGGTCCTTACAACTTAAAGCTAATCTTTCACTTGCCATGATCAAATCAGAATTTTGGGATGCTGGTCAAAGAGTAATAGTCGAAATTCCAGATGGAATTAGAAGAAATGGAACTGTTGTGGAGTTCCCACTTTCATTTTTATAGTTAAAAATGATAATTTGAGACCGTATCCAAAAATTCTTTTTCAAGTCGTTGAAAGGAAGTTTTTTTCGCAAACTTTTCAAAAAATGTCCGGTACTTTATTCTGATAATGAATAGTTCTTACCTTGTGCGTTTTTAGAACCATCTTTAAAAAGCTATATAATTCTTACTGAACCAAAGAGAAAACTGAAAAGCTAGAAACGAACTCTTCTGCAACAATAAAAAACAAAAAATGTTCATAGATCAAGTGCTCTTTGCACAAGTTTTTCCTGTTGCAATAAATGGACTTGTGGGGATCCCACTGCAGGAGAGCTATCAGCCTCTCTTGCTACCAACATTAGTCTGTTTTCTGTTTCAGTAAATGTTCTTAGTATAAAACTCCACGCACCCATGTTTTCGGGTTCTTCCTGTACCCAGCATATATTCTTGGCATTAGAATAAAGCTTTATAACAGATAAAAGTTGTTTTTTAGGAAAAGGATAAAGCTGCTCTAAACGAACAATTGCAATATCCTTGATATGTTTTTTTTGCTGAATTTCCAGCAAATCATAGTAAACTTTGCCAGAGCATATTAATACCTTTTTTACAGATTTAGTATCGGTATTTTCATCTTTAATTACCTCGATAAATCGCGTACCTTCTAGAAAATTTTCTAGAGGACTGATACATTTTGGATGTCTAAGTAAGCTCTTTGGGGTGAATAATACCAGAGGTTTACGAAAAGGGAATGTCATCTGGCGTCTCAAAACGTGAAATAAGTTGGCTGGTGTGGTGCAATTGATTATCTGCATATTGTTATCTGCACAAAGAGTCAGGAAACGTTCAATACGAGCAGAAGTATGTTCAGGTCCCTGTCCTTCATGACCATGGGGCAGCATCAAGACAACTCCATTCATTCGCTGCCATTTAGTTTCCGAAGAAGCAACGAACTGATCAATAACTATCTGTGCACCGTTCGCAAAATCTCCAAATTGAGCTTCCCAAATTGTAAGAGAGTTTGGTGAAGCATAAGCATAGCCGTACTCAAAACCAAGTACACCATATTCAGAAAGAAAAGAATTGTATACTTCAAATTTAGCCTGATCATTTGAAAGATGGTTCAGGGGAACGTATTTTGTGTTGTCCTCAGCAGTAATGATAGCATGACGTTGAGAAAATGTACCTCTTCCTGAATCCTGTCCACTTAAACGAACATTACAATTTTGACTTAGCAGACTCGCGAAGGCCATGTTTTCCGCCATCGACCAATCCAACAGCTTATCCTCTGTAACCATCTTATTGCGGTTTTCATAAAGCTTTTCGATCTTTGCGAAAAACTTTAATTTCTCTCCAGGACTTCCTAGTTTGTGCAATTCAGTAGACTTTTTACTTAGATCAATGAATTTTTTGATAGAAACACCTGTTTGAGGTGATTTTTCAAAATCCTTAAATTCTGCCATCCTAAAATCAGACCAAACCCCCTCAAGAAATGAAGTTACAGAAGCAGTTTCCTGCTGTTTTGCTTCTTCAAGTCGATCATTAAGAAAATGTTTGAATTCAGATTCGATTTGTAATATTTCTTTGTTAGTGAGGCTCCCTGATTCTACAAGTTTTGTGCTATAAACTTCTCTAACATTAGGATGCTTTGCTATCCTTCTATATAAATCAGGTTGAGTAAATCTTGGCTCATCTGCTTCATTGTGGCCTTGACGCCGATATCCCAAAATGTCCACAAACACATCTCTATGAAATTTTTGACGAAACTCTAGTGCAAGTTTTGTGACATAAACTACAGCTTCTATATCATCAGCATTAACATGAAAAACTGGTGAAAGGGTTGTTTTTCCAACATCCGTGCAATAGGTGCTTGAGCGCCCTTCTATAAAATCAGCGGTAAATCCTACTTGATTGTTGATTACGAGGTGTACCGTACCCCCAGTCCCGTATCCTGGCAATTTTGACATCTGTAATACTTCATATACAATTCCTTGCCCCGCCATGGAATGATCTCCATGTATTAGAATTGGAACAAGTTTTTTTTCATTTCCTTCGTGGTACTGATCAATCTTTGCCCTTGAAATTCCTTCTACTACAGGATTTACAGCTTCTAGGTGTGAAGGATTTGGCGTCAGGCTTAAGTGTACTATTTTTCCGTTCTTTGCTTTTTTATCACTTGAATAACCCATGTGGTACTTAACATCTCCGGCAAATACATCATCTCCAAATCCTTTACCTTCAAATTCAGCAAAAATATCATTATAAGTTTTACCTAAAATATTTGCTAACACATTGAGTCGTCCCCTGTGCGCCATACCAATAACAAATTCTTCAACTCCAAGTTCAGCTCCAAACTCTACTACAGTATCCAATGCTGGAATGATTGATTCTCCTCCTTCAAGTGAAAACCTTTTTTGACCAA
>CACFAY010000083.1 GCA_902564345.1 uncultured SAR324 cluster bacterium | reverse complement strand
CCTATGCTGTTTTTCAGAAAATGCCTCTTCTTTTGAAATTGATGATTGATTCGCAAGCCTGCGTAATTTTTGTTTATCTACTTCATGGTGTTGCATTCCTTGATAAAGAATCGAATCATTCAGTCTGTTTCCCTTATAGCAAATTGTAGGAACTTTAAGAATGTCGGCCTTCGTTCTTATATTCTCATCTTGTGAGACAAAAACAACTTTCTTTCGCTCCTGATGTAGTATCCTAGCAAAAGCAAGTACCTTGTTTGAAACGTTCTTGTTATCGAGACTAAAAGGCAAAGAGCCAGTATCTAGCTCAGACAAATCAATCCTCAATTTTCCACCATTTGGCAGAAAAACTCCTTCGGAAAGACTACCTAATTGTCTGCATTCATCAAGTATCCTTGTGATAATTTTTGCTGAACGCCCTTTTTCTCCTAGATCCTTTTTGATGTAATCCAGTTCGTCCAGTAAACAAACGGGCAGGACAATCTCATTTTCAGGAAAGTCATAAAGTGCTTCCGGTTTATAGAGCAACACACTTATATCAAGTACGCAAAAAGATACTTCACTCATAAATCTTTAGAAAGTTGAAAAAAACATATGTCTAGCTTTTACCATATGAAGCATAATGGGATATAAAAATGTCTTTTTTTAAACGCGTTTTTTTGTCAATTGACCTATTTTGAATGGGGTACATTATAGACTAGGAGGTGCAGATGGTCAATCAAAGAAAGGTTTCTAATGAGACTACTGATGTTTTTTTATAAGAATATTACAGTAGATTGAATTACTTAATTCTGCCATTTTGATTGCTTAAAGCTGACTAAAATGCAAACTCAGTAACTTCAATTTCTTGCACTTTAAGAAAATCTGAGGTAAAAATTTTAGTATGATCATTTATTATTCAGCTCATTAAATAAAAGAAAGGTAATTAATGGCACTTCAGTTAACATCTGGACTACAGCCTGAGCTACTTTCTGAAGAACAGAAGCAATGGCTTGCCAACGCAATTTGTGGAGCTATTACAGCAGATGGATCAATTGCACCAGAAGAAATAGAATATCTCGAAAGAGCGCTCTCTTTTTTGCCAACACAGACGGACGTGAAAAATATGATGCAGGCAGTAAAAGACCAGAAACTTCCTCAATTAGGCCGACTACCAAGCGCAACCAGAGAGTTAGAGGTAAAAATTTTCATTGACCTAGCCACCGTTATCTCGGTGGATAATGTACTTGGTGCAAATGAAATTGACTACCTTCTCGAGATTGGAAATAAGCTCGGTTTTGGACGTGAATTTGTTCGTGTTGTTATACGCTGGGCAAGCGAAGGGATTGTATGGAAAAGAAAAATGCAGCACCTTATAGATGCAGGAAGCTCACTGGAAGCTGAATATTCAGATTAAATAATAAATGGATGACAGATACACACAAAGTTATGAAAACTAATAGAGCGTGAGTTTAAAATATTTAATTAAGAGTAAGTTTAGTCAGTATATGTCTAGTTTCACCAACTTCAAATTCGAGCAAATGATGGGGTGCATCTTCTGAAAAGGTAAATTGAAAGTGAGTTTTTTCTCTTGGAAGAAGTGCTCGAAGAATTCCTGATTGAGGGAAAATCAGTATTTTATTCCCCCTCATTTTGCCAAACGGAGTCTCAAGGTTTATTTTCTGATTCAATTCAGCCACCATCTTGATCATGCTCATCGAACGTGGCATACCTTTATCTTCAAGCTCCAATGCCAGCAAAGGCAGAAAAAGAGTAAATGAGTAATTCTCAGTCTGAATTATATTAGTAAGGTTTTTTCTCAGAAAGAAAATAACCACTTCGAATGGTACTGCCTTTTCCTTAACTAGATCTGTTTCAAACTCCATTATATTGCTGGATTTTTCCAATCTGGTTTTCATCTTTTTGAAGGAATAGGTATTTATAATTCGAAAATCTTCACGGAGATCCTCTTCCTCATACCATTTTGGCATACCAGTATCCGATTCAAACCAAAGTGTCTTTCGAGTAAACACTTCTCCGTCTGGCTTGGTATTTTCATTTTTTTCTATTATGAAACGTCTTCCTTCTTTAATTAATTCGACATAATTGTAATGGCTATGTCCTGTAACCTCAGAACGCTTCATATGCCAGTGTTTAAATGAATATCTGCTGCCTGGCAATAATTGAGGAAGATAGTTATCTATTGCATGGATTGACTCAACTTGAGTCATGATGCCTGCCAAGAGCAGATTAAAAATTATTTTCTGATTAAAGATTTTTGCCCAGTACCTCATTAGTTGTATGCTCCTTCGCATTTTCGACAAATAGTCCAACGTGCTTTTGCTCTTGGCGGGTCCACAACGCACTGGCGGCAAACAACTTCTCCACAACGATGACATATCATTTTGCTTGCCTGAAAACGTGACATGGACTTACTGCAAACATTACAAAATTCATCCAGTCTTTTCATCTATTAATCTGTTGAATTTTTTCAAAAAATATTAAATTTGAAATACTTCTGCTTTCAAAAATTAGATCTAAAAATATAAATTTTATAGATGAAATCAAACTCTTATTTTAATTTGATTACTTAATAATGTCATCTAGATTGATGAGTAATTTCAAGGTTTAATATATGCTTGGATTTGACGTTCATCAAAAAAATTAATTTATTTTGCAAAAAATAATTAAATGGATTTGATTTTGCAAACAGAATTTGCTTAAATTTGACTGTATCTTAACATAAGGAAGCTTACCTTAATACGTAAAACCTCATAACAATTGTGCCATGAAAGAAATAAAACGTCTGCTCTTGAAAGAGAAGGCGGCAATTCTCTCTGAAATTCAGGAAAAAACAGAGACTAATGGAGTTAACAAAACTGAAATTGGTGACGCCATAGATTCTTCAGTAGAGGAGCAGGAACGCGAGTTAGATCTATTACTTCAGGATAGAGAACAATCAAGACTTGAAGGGATTGAAACTGCACTAAAGCGCATTGAATCGGATGACTTTGGATATTGTGATGAATGCGGAGAAGAAATATCTAAAAAAAGACTACTTGCTTTTCCTTTAGCTCAAACTTGCATCAATTGCCAGTCAAATATTGAACGCAGCCAACTTGCACAAAATGCGTTTTCCCGTGCAGAATACTCCAGTCAAATACTAGGTGAAGAGTGATTTTTTTTTCACAACGCTTGTGCCTATATATATCTGACTGCTTCGCAAAAAGGTCCCTGCATTTTAAAATAACTGCGTCAAAAAAAAGTTTTTTTAATTTAAACACTACCAGAAAATAGTCCCGTAAACTAAGGCCTATAGTACCTGAACTGCATGGCTAATCTGCTGAATTATGATGCCAGCCAGCTAATGGCTTTTATTCTGGTGCTTGTGCGTGTAAGTGCAATAATTCTTACCGCACCAGTCTTTGGAAGCTCAAGTACCCCTCCACAAATAAAAGTAGTTTTAAGCCTTGTACTGGCTCTAATTCTTTATCCTTTCGTTCCTAGTTTTGCAGTTTTTCCAGACCGTCCAGACCATTACATTTTACTAGTTGCAAGTGAAATTTTGATTGGAGTAGTTTTGGGTATTATTGGTCGTTTTTTATTCGCTGCAGTGGAATTCGCGGGTACTGTTATTGGTTTTCAGATGGGGCTAGCTATGGCAAATGTACTTGACCCTCAGTCTCAGGAACAAGTTTCTCTTGTGGGAAGATTTGAGAGCACAACCGCAACTCTAATATTTTTGGCAATGGACGGACACTTAATATTTATTCAGGCAATGGTAAGAAGCTATAAAATTCTTCCTCCGGGCGGTGCAAATATAAACCAGCCTTTGGTCGACAAATTAACAGAGCTATCTGCCAGTGTTTTCGTTATAGGTTTACAAATTGGTGCAC
>CACFAY010000082.1 GCA_902564345.1 uncultured SAR324 cluster bacterium | reverse complement strand
AAATACAAATATGGGTTATCATGCAATTGGAATTTTATGTAACATCAAGCCTATTCCCTAAATTATTGAAAATAATTTTAATTTTTATGTTTTAGAATTTGGTTAAAAAAATTATAGTTTATTAATTTATTTTAATTCGTGTGTGTAGATGAGATATATTTTTTTATACTTTGTAATTTCATGCTTAAGTTTCACCATTATATCTTGTGGTCAAACTACTGAAGAAGGTGTTGCCAGTGCCGTTTCATCTTCAAACGATGCTATAAACCAGACTTCTGGTGCTGTAGACGATGCCATGTTTGGGGATGATAGTACATTTGGTTCATGTGGTAATCAAAAAGTTTTTGTTGTTGGAAATGCAGTAACTGGAATAGGCTGTCATCCGAATTGTCCAACATCAAAAGCTGTTATTTGGGATCTTAATAAATGTACTACAGTAGTTGAAGGATCCTATTATGCTGTAGATGCTACATCACATAATGGTTCAATATATATTGCTGATGATGGTGGTTTCTATTTGATTGTAGGAGCAGGGAATAGTACGACAAAACATACACTTAATTATTCTGGGTATAAACTTTCTGAAGTTACTGGTATTGATGTTAACTCTAACGGTGATGTATATGTTGCCGGAATGGTTCGAAAAAATAGCAAAGATTATACTGCTTATTGGAAAAACGGGGAACTAGTAAAAGCTTTTAGTGAAAATGCTGACTGGTATTCTGAACTACACATAGCGGCAGATTCCAGTGGTAACGTATTTATTCCTGGTTTTAGGATGAAAACTCATGAGGTTACATATTCAGCTCTCTGGATAAACGGTACCAGAAAAAATCTTTCAACTACACATGATGGAGATGCAACTGATGCGGTCATTGGTTCTGAGACATCCTCTGGTTCAAATGTATGGATTTCTGGAGCACATGGTCCATATACTAGAGGAGGCTCTCTGGCTGTATACTGGAGAAGAAAACCAAATGGTCAGATAAATCAAACAAAAGTAACTAAAGTTAGAACCTATAATTCGCCAAAAAATTGGGTTTATAGCAGTAGAGCTACATCAATCTTTGTTGAAGGATCTTCAGTTTACATGGCAGGAGTAGTAAATGTTATTAATGCCGGAGATGTCCCAGTATACTGGAAAGGGAAAGTTCAACATGAACTTCCAGTAGAATTCAATCTTAACACATGTGATTACTGCACTGTACAACCAAATGATATTACAATTTATGAAGGTAAAGTCTTAGTAGTTGGTGATTATCATGATAGGAATCAATTTGTAGATTACACATATACTAATGGAGAAGCCAAGGCGGTTTATTGGCTTGATAAAAAACTTTATACACTCTGTCCAGCCTGTGGTTCTTCATACGCAGTTGCATTGGTAAAAATCGATTGAGTACATCTTTCTTGTGTAGAATAATAAAATAAGGCTTTTGTTAAGATTTCCTATTTTATGGTTCCTCATTCATCTTAATTATTTATCCACCAATTAAAATCATTATCAATGCGAATAATTGTTTTACAGCATTTAGAAAGTGATCATCCTGGAAGTCTCCGAGACTGCCTTTCGGAGCATGATTTAAAGTGGGATGCTGTGCTTTTGGGAAAGGGTCAGAAGATTCCAGAACTTGATGCATATAGTGCAATGTGGGTAATGGGAGGACCTATGAATGTATGGGAAGTTGAAAAGTATCCATGGCTTGCTCAGGAAAAAGAAGTTATTAGATTTTGGGTTGAAGAACTGAAAAGACCATTCCTTGGGATTTGTCTTGGTCATCAGTTGCTGGCAGATGCTCTTGGTGGAGAATGTGCACCTCAAGATCCTCCTGAAATAGGATTTTTTGAAATAGAGCTAAACAAGAATGGTATAAATGATCGTATTTTTAATGGATTGGACGAAAGGCAACTTTGTTTGCAATGGCATACAGTAAAGGTAACCAAAATTCCTGAAAATACAATTGTTTTAGCTTCATCTGCACTCTGTGATGTTCAGGCTATGAAAGTTGGGGAATGTGCGTGGTCAATGCAGTATCATGTCGAAGTTGAGCCTGATACAATCGACACTTGGATCAGTGATCCTGATTATAAGGCTTCATTGGAGAAGTCGCTAGCTGAAGGGGCATTGGGTGCGATTAGAAAACAGTCAAATTTACTAATGCCAAATTTAACCAGAAACTGTAGGAAAATCTTTTTAAACTTTCTTAGTGTACTTTGAAAAAAGTACCTTAGTCAGAGAAAAATTTTTTACAATTTCCTAATTAATGGGTCTGCATTTATATCTAGCAAATGCATAGCTATTCCCACAAGATAAAAAGATCCTGCGACTACTACTGGACTTTCAGAAATATTTAAAGATATTTGAAGAGCATCTTCTGGAGAATATGTGACTTTAATAACAGGTAAATGATCGGTTGCACCTGAATTCTTTAAGAAAATTTCAAGAAATTCAGGATTAGCAGACCTTTTAGAATCAAATGATGTGATAATAATTGTGTCTGCATATTTACATAATTTTTTCAATGGTTCTCTCACGGTTTCATTCAATTTATCTGAAGCCATTCCAAGAATCAATGTACAGGGAAATAGGTTGTTGTTATAAATAAATTCTGACAGCGCGAACAATGCATCTTGATTATGGCCTCCATCTGTTAAAAGTTTTTTGAAATTCTTTTTGTGCTTAGGCCAAAAAACATTGTGACGCAGATCAAGTCGACCGGGCAGGTTTACTTTTTTTGCAGCATTAACCCAGTCTTGTTTCTGTTTGGTTTTTACTTTAAATAAAATCTGCATAGCAGATAAACTTGTTTGAAAACATTCAATCCATGGTTTTGCATAAACTCCTTTTACCAGTTGCTTATCAGGGAATTCTTTTGCAAAAACATCATCAACAAAAAAATAAGGTACATTGTCATTGCTGAATTTTTCTGTAAACCAGTATTTCAATTCTTCAATTTGAGGAGCTAAAACCACTGGGATACCCCTACGGGTAATACCTGATTTCTCAAAGGCAATTTGTTTTAAATCACTTCCTAGGACTTCCTGATGGTCAAGTCCGATTTTTGTCAAAACGCAGAGTTCCTTATCAGTAACATTTGTAGAATCAGCCCTTCCTCCTAAACCTGTTTCCAGCACTACCCACTCTATTTTGCAACTCAGGAAAACGCTAAAGGCGACTGCAGTTAAGATATCGAAATAGGAAAGGTAAGGAGTTCCTTTGTAACTTTTTGCTATACTCAGTACTCTAGATGCACTTTTTGCAAAAGTACTTTCTGAAACAATCCTTCCGTTTAGTGTGATTCGTTCCCGAATATCCACTAAATGTGGAGACGAATAGCATCCGCTGGAAAAACCTTGAACTTCAAGTAGTCTAGATATCATTGTTGCCGTAAGGCCTTTCCCATTGGTTCCAGCAACGTGAATTATCTTAAATTTTTTTTCTGGATTATTTAAATGTCTAAGTAAAAGCTTGATACCTTTAAGTTTACTTATTTCTCGAGGTTGAGCGCTAGATTCATAACTTCCCCATTTCTCAAGTTCAGTAAGAACTTGAGAAAATTTTTTTTCTGGATTGTACATCTTAAATAGCAATTTAGGGAGGGAGAAGAGGGCTTTAACAAAAAAGGATTAAGGCAACAATTTTGCCATTTCGCAAAAAGTAAGGGCAAGAAATATTTAACTAGTATTCCTAAGTCTGACTTATTACTGTAAATTTAGGGTAGGCAAGTATAACTTAAAACTAGTGAATTTGGCTAAAGACAGAATCCTAATTATTTGAGGTACTTAAAAAACTTACTCTCCGCATCCATTAGAAGAGTAGTTCCTTCTAGCAAACTATCTCTATACACGTCGTGGGACCTCAAGAATTTAAAAAAATCTGCATCTTTCTGATAA
>CACFAY010000081.1 GCA_902564345.1 uncultured SAR324 cluster bacterium | reverse complement strand
TGTGAGAAAAGAAAAGAACATGTTAGTATTGTTTTTCCAGATGGCAGGAAGTATGAAGGAGAATGGAAGATGGGTAACCCTAATGGTAAAGGAACATTCACTTATCCTATGTTAGGAACGTATGTTGGCAATCATAAGAATGGTTTGCCGCATGGTAAAGGAGAGTTCATTTGGTCTGATGGTCACAAGTATAAAGGAGGATACTACGAGGGTAAATTTCATGGCCATGGAAAAGAAATTTTTCCAAGTGGCAAAAAATATGTTGGAAAATTTAAAAATGGCAAAAGGCATGGTAATGGAACAATTGCATACGCTGATGGTGGTAAGTATGCTGGAAGTTGGAAAAACGGGAAATATAATGGCCAAGGGACATATAGTTGGTCAAATGGTCGTAGTTACTCGGGAGAATACAAGGATGGACAAGCACACGGTAAAGGGACTTTTAATTTTTCTAATGGAAGTAATTACGTTGGTGAATTCAAGAATGGGAAATTTGATGGAAAAGGAACGTTCGCCTTTGGAAATGGTGAATGGAAAGGCGACAGGTATATTGGGAAATTCAAGAATGGCAAAAGGGATGGCAAAGGCACATACATTTTCCAAGATGGTAAAAAATATGTTGGTGAATTCAAGGACGGGAAAAGGAATGGCAAAGGTACTTTCACTTCACCTGATGGAGCGAAATATGTAGGTGGATATAAAGACGGGAAAAGGGATGGCAAGGGTACATACACGTCACCCAGTGGCTACAAATATGAAGGAGAATGGAGGAAGGGTGTTACCTGGAATGGTATATATTTTGACAAAGATGGATGGAATTATTTTGGAAGTTGGAAGAACGGAGAAATATGGAACGGAGCAGAATACGATAAAAATGGTAACATAGTAAAAAATGTTATGTATGGAAGAAACCTAAAATTAAGGTAGAAAGTTATTTATAAATTAAATTTATAATTTTTTTAATTAGCTGAAATCAAATTAAATATTTCAAACTCTATCCAAACTTCACATAGTCTAACTACCCTCCACAAACTTTTCATTGTAAAGTAGAACTAATCTTTGGAGTTATATATTTCTGATTAAATAATTATTTAATTATAATTGACAACTATGGAAAATACTGTACTTGTCTCATTTACAATCAACTCATTCACATAAAATTTTTTAATCTAATGGTTACATAGAAAAAGTGAATTATTTGAAGTCCTTTGCTCAATGCTCTAAAAAGGATATTTATATTTACTTTCTCACAGTGAACAGACTAAGTCCAAAAGTACAAGCGATTACTGAATCAGAAAATTTTATAAGATTGAAATAATATTTAAGTCAATTTTTAACAAGACTGATACTAAATATTAATCTACTCATGCCTAAACACTGATAATGTTCAGATATTCATTTTTCATTTCTACCACCTATTTATAATTCTTTGATAATTGATTACTTTAGATACAAATTCTGACTAACAAATATTGAATAAATTTATTCTCATTTTTGATGGTCTAACTTTTTTTATATACAATTATATTTTTGTTCTCAATACTTACTATTTTATATGAAGAAAAATATGTGGATTTTTTTTAGTGAAGGAATATAACTTAAATCTTTTTACAAATATTGAATAATAATGATCAGAAATAAAACTGATTTTTTTTATACAAAGAGTGATCTATTTATAATTCTCTATATATCTGCATATTTCCTAAATGAATCAGAACGCTGGGAAAATATGTATTCCTCACTATTTTCATTAGCTTTTCTCATACTAACAATTGCAGCCCCTAAACATAGATATGTAGTATTTATATTTTTCTTGGTAATGTCATCTTACTTTATATTTGAAAAATACCCGAGAGTTTCAAATCACTCTACACTAATATTGTTTGTAAATTTTTATTTATTTATTTCGTTATTAAGTAAATTATTTACTAAAACTTATAAAGTAATAATAAGTAATAATGATTTTTTAGTATTAAGGTGGACTTTAATTATTGTATATTTTTTCACAGGATTCCATAAATTGAATTATGATTTTTTATTTTCAGATAATAGCTGTGCTAATTGGTACCACACTAAATTACTCTTTAACATAACAAATAATATAATCAAACCTTACCCGGATTTTATTTATGTAATAAGTCCATTTTTAGTTGTAGTTTTAGAGATAACTGAAAGTATTGGATTAATGTTTCGAAGGACTCAACTTTTCGCTCTATACAGTTTTATTTTATTACACATTTATTTATCACTAGGTGGATTTATCGACTTTGCAGCAGTCTGTATTTCACTCATGATAGCTTTCATTCCTGCAAAAAACTTCCAAAAATATCAACATTATTTTTCACAAAATATAGATATATTATTTGTAAAGATAGACCGAATATATTTTTATGTTATGTGTGTGACATGCATCGGTTTAATTATTTTAATTGAAAGAACATTTAACATTATTCAAGCATCTAACCATAGAATTATTATATTTATAAGTGGGTTACTCTTTATAGCTAACTTGGTATTTTTATCATGGTATTTTTTAAAAAAAATCTTTACAGATAGAATATTTGTATGGGAGTCAGAAAATTTATTTTTTAAAATCCCTTTTCAAGTTTACTCTTTTATAGCATTATTAATATTTCAGGGATCTCAAAACTATCTAGGACTTAGCACTGCAGGGACTTTTTCAATGTTCAGTAATTTGAGAACAGAAGGAGGGTCATCTAACCATTTAATTCTTAAGGATAATCCCTTAGAAATTTTTGAATTTCAAAAGGATCTTGTTTACATAGAATCCATTAAACCACCTTACTACCAACTAAATTATACAACAAATAATATTAAGAACAGCGTCATACCTCGCCTTGTTTTTGAGGAATACCTATATAATTTAAGCCAAATGAATATTTCTAATGTTGATATTATACTCGAATACAGAAATAAAAAACTGCTAGTAAAAAATATACTAAATAATAGTAATTGGACTCCAAATACACTTAATTTTAAGCATAAATATTTATATTTCAGAAAAATTTATCTTTCAAATAATGTCCCGTGTGTTTGGTGAATAATAACAGTTTCATTTTACGTACACTAATACCCATAAAAAAATATTTATGTATTTTTATAACAGTTTTATTTTTATTATTTTGTTTAGTATATTATTGCATGTTTTAATTATATTTATCATAAATAGTTACTTACATCTTTATTAATGATCTTTTAATTTATTTTTCAATTTATCTAAGTCATTTTTTTTTATATCTTTTGTTTTTTGCTTAATAGAGTTTACGTCTAAATTATCAAGTTTTGTCCCAGAGCATCCATAAAATATTAGCAGTATAAAGCCAATAAATAAGATAAATATTTTTTTAACATTTTTTTATATACTTGTCAGATAAAATCTATCTACATAATTAGATTTTATTTTATTATCTATCATAAACCCCTCAATATTTGAATTATCTTATACTACCTTAACTAATAGAGATTTTGAAGGCTACGTGAAAGAATAAATATTTTATTTGTACTTAATAATATATTGTGAGTTACTCAAGTTTGGTGATTATCATTTTCATTATTTCTGTTGTATTCATATAAATTTGAATAGTAAGTAAATTTTTACCAATTATGATCCTTTAAAGATGTAATTTATAATACTTATCTGAGTTTAAAATAAATATTTTTATAAATTACATAGTTGTTTTTACATTTTACATATTATTATTCTTTCAGTCGTGAATTAATATAATTTATTCAAAATTAAAATTTATCAATCATCTTAAATTCTTAAGTTGTCCTTGAATATAATTATATCAATCTTGAAATATAATGTTATTTGCTTTTAGATATAAGTCTCATTTTATTAATCATTCAGGGAATCTATTTCTTCTACTATTCTAGTAGAAATTATTAATGGTTTAACTTTTTTTATTTAGTATTATTTTAATCATGAAAACTTATAATGGCAGTTGCAGTAAGGTAAAATTTGAAGTTACAACAAAACTTGTAAAAGTATCTAAATGTAATTGCAGCATTTTCTCTAAAAAAGGAATAATTCATCATATAGTAGAGAAAAATCAATTCAATTTAATATCAGGAAAAGATGTTTTATCCTTGTAT
>CACFAY010000080.1 GCA_902564345.1 uncultured SAR324 cluster bacterium | reverse complement strand
ACGAATAGTTGAAAGAATTCGCGAAGAAGTTGGCAATAAGAATTTCATCATTATTTTTCGACTTTCATGTCTTGATTTAGTAGATGAAGGGAGCAGTTTTGAAGAGGTAGTTGAACTTGGGCAACGGGTAGACGAAGCAGGAGCATCTATTATAAATACGGGAATTGGCTGGCATGAAGCACGTGTCCCAACAATAGCAATGATGGTACCCCGAGCTGCATTTGCCTGGGTTACTGGTAAGCTGCGTCCATACCTTAATATTCCAATTGTGACATCTAATAGAATAAATGATCCTCTAGTTGCAGAGAATCTTTTGAGGGAAGAGTTAGCCGACATGGTATCAATGGCAAGACCTTTTTTGGCCGATGAAAATTTTGTCAAAAAAACTGAAGAGGGTCGTCCGGAAGAAATAAACACTTGCATAGCCTGCAATCAAGCATGTCTGGATAATATTTTCCAGATGAAAACAGCTAGTTGTATGGTTAACCCAAGAGCTGGAAGAGAAACTGAGTTGAATTATGAACCTGCTCTTACTCCTAAATCAATTGCTGTGATTGGTGCAGGTCCAGCAGGTATGACGGCAGCATACATTTCTGCAATGCGTGGACATAGTGTAACTTTGTTTGACCAGCGAAAAGAATTAGGAGGACAGATAAATCTAGCAGTGAAAATTCCTGGTAAACAGGAATTTTTTGAAGTAATTCGGTTCTATAGGGTAATGCTTAAAAAATATGGAGTTGAAATAAAATTGGGACAAATCATAAATTCACAGTGCCCTCTTAAAGGAGAATTTGATGCTGTTGTTTTAGCCACCGGAGTCAGACCCCGTAAACTAGAAATGGAAGGATCAGATCATTCTAAGGTACTTAGTTATTTAGATGTGCTGGACTCTGAAAGAGCTGTAGGCAGCAAAGTTGCTATTATTGGTGCTGGAGGGATTGGTATCGATGTGGCACAGTACCTTACATCTCAGACTCCCTTTTCAAGAGACGTTCCTGATTATTTGAATGGTCACGGTATACTGGATACAAATGAAGCATTAGATGTTAGAAAACCCAAAAAACGTGAAGTTACAATATTACAGCGTACCTCAGAAAAAATAGGGAAAAAGCTGGGTAAAACAACAGGTTGGGCACATATCCAATCATTAAAATCTCATGGAGTTAAGCTTCTTCCAGGCGTTGTTTATGAGAAAATTGATGACTCAGGGTTACATTTACAAGTTCCCATGAATAATTTTGAAAATCCTAAAGAAACTGTTTTGGACGTGGACAACATTATTGTTGCTGCTGGGCAGGAACCAAGGTGTGATTTGGAAAGTGATTTAAGGAAATCAGGTTATGAAGTGTATGTTATCGGTGGGGCCAGAGAGTCAATGGGGCTTGATGCAGAATCTGCAATAAATGAAGGTGCAGAATTAGCTTCAAAACTGTAAGTTTCAAGTTGGGACCTTTAACAACAATAGTCTATATTTTATTTTAAATTAATAAAGAAATTAAAAAAACATTTGAGGTATGGCATTTATATCAATAACACGTCAGCATATTTGTGATAAATATGATCCGTGGTCTGCCTTTTATAGAGTCATTAATACGTGGCCGAATCATAATAGTTTTAAAATAATTTGAAATACTAGAAAAAAATAATATTTTATATTATTTCTAAATAAATTCTTTCTAGAGAATTTTTTATGACTGATACAAAAAAGTTCCGCTGCGTGAGGCTTTTACATACCATTCACCTTCACTTTCTTCCCACCAAATTGAGTTATTACTTCCGATATAACCATCAGATGCTTCTGTCGATTTGAGTATCTGCATAGGGTTTGAGCTGGCCCATGTTACTGCTTCATCTAGAGTAACTTTATACCATTGCATTACATTTCTAACACATTGGTCAAGTGTTACTGCAGACCCTGTTGGACGTGAAGTTTACTTTTTAAAAATTACTGGTTTAGACTCAAGATTTAATTCAAGATTCCCCAGTTTATAAATTCCTGGTTCAGATGCAGCTCCTGCAGTAGCGTCAGTTATCAAAATAGTCCTTTTCGATTGCTTGGCTCTCAAATAAACTTTCAATACTTCTGGAGAGAGATGATAGCCATCTGCAATAAAGCTAGCACTTAGCTTATCCTCACTGAGTTGGGAAATTATGGGATTGTTGTTCTTTGAAAGCTCTGATCTTGTGCCGTTACCCAAATGAGTAGAAAGCTTGGCACCAGCAAGAACAGCCTCGTGTATTTTCTCAGGACCAGCTGCCGTATGACCTATAGCAACGATTATCCCTTGAGATACTAAATACTCAATAAATGGTATAGCTCCGTTTAATTCTGGAGCAAGCGTTACAATGCAGATTCTTCCACCTGCTGTTTCCTGCAAACGCAGAAACATATCGCGATCTATTTCTACAATTTCTTTAACATTATGACAGCCTGAAAATCCGGGATGTGGTGAAATAAATGGCCCTTCCAGATGATAGCCGGCAATCATCATTTTTGCCAGTGGACATGAATTGATAGAAATTTCCAAATTTTTGAAGCAGGATTTTAAGTGTTCTTCGGATGCTGTAATAAGTGTCGGCAGACATGAAGTTACTCCACTTGCAAGCATTGCTTCTAGTGATTTCTGGAGATCTTCAGAAGAAATTCCAGGAGTGTTAAAATCAACTCCTCCAAAACCATTTACTTGTAGATCTATTAGACCCGAGGTTTTTATTAATTGTGAATTTGCAGAAAAATTCAAAAAGTCATCATTCTCATAGTCTGTCTTGAAATTTTCAAAACTTATATCATTTCTATCTGGGGATGAAATTTCAATTATTGACATAAATTTTTTTTAGCTTTATTAGTTTAATAAAGTTGCCAATCAAGCTTATTTTTCTCAACCCACTTGTAGTGATCCTTGAAAGTCAATAAATAAGATGCCTCTTCATCGAGAACGATGGTCACACGGGGATGCATCTGCAAAATTGAGGCAGGACAACTTGCAGATAAAGGACCTTCAATCATTTTGCGTATTGCATCTGCTTTTTTTGCACCATTTGCTATCAGTAGACAATGTTTTGATTCCATAATCGTAGCGATACCCATAGTTACCACATGGTGTGGCACCTCTTCTGGCGTTTCAAAGTAAGTTGAGTTGTCTTTAATAGTTTGCTTGCTTAAAATTTTTACCCATGTACGTGAAGCAAAAGAACCCGTAGGTTCATTAAATCCGATATGGCCATTTGTTCCAATTCCTAAAACTTGAAGGTCTATTCCTCCAGCATCATGAATTAATTTTTCATATTTACGGCAAGACTCACGCAGGTCATTTGCAAAACCATTCGGAAGGTGCACATTCTTTTTGTCAATATCTGTGTGGTCAAAAAAATTACTCATCATATAGAAATGGTATGAATGTTTGTTCTCCGGAGGTAATCCTTTATATTCATCCAGATTGAAAGTGGTGCAGTCTTGAAAACTAAGCTGATTTGACTGATGCATTTTGATCAATTCCTTGTACATCCTAAGAGGAGTTGCTCCAGTAGCCAGACCCAATACCGGTTTGTCTCTGGTTTGAATAATTTTACTTACTATATTGGCACCCAGTTTTGCTCCTGCTTCAGGAGTATTTCTTATCAAAATTTCCATTTTACAAGAGTATAAATTTTATTATTGACATGCTTTTTTATTAGCCGGAACTATACTTGGCAACTTTAAAGCTTTCCAGATTTTTTTGTATTTTCCCAATTGGATATAAAAAAACATATTTTTTTCAAAAATAACTGTGCAATTAATTTTTTGTCTATAAAGTATTAAGACTATCATATAATTTATTTTTTAATTTTTAAATTTAATTAAAATTTTTAATTGACGTTTTTTTCAACAAATTAAATGCATGATCTACTTTAACATGCTTTACAAATTTTCTTTTAATTCTAAGTTTGAAAAACTGGACCAATTTTTCAGATATTAGAAATTTTCAGGTCTTTTTTGTCATTTTAAAGCTTTGAAAAAATATGCTTTGTATGGGTATTGACGCGGGTGGTTCTACCTTGAGGGTGGGATTGTTTTCCGAAAACTTAGAATGTTTGCATTTGGAAGAGTTTCAGGAAACAGCAAATCCCAGCATAATTGGTTTTGAGAAAGTTAGACATTTGTTGCGCTCTTCTTTAATTGAAACACTTCAGGAAGCTTCAGTGGAAGCGTCTGAAGTTAAGTGTCTTGGAGCGGGAATGGCTGGTGCAGCACATTCTAAAGCATGGCTGGA
>CACFAY010000079.1 GCA_902564345.1 uncultured SAR324 cluster bacterium | reverse complement strand
ATGTAATGGGAGAGTTTATGCATATATTCTTTGATACCACTTCTCAAATAGGGCTCTTGTGTTTTGCCAACCCAAATCAAACGAATGGTTTTCATAAAAAAATTATGTTAAAAATTTGGTAAAGGTTAATTAATGTGTATAGGCTGAATAATATGGCAGTCATAAGGCAAATGACAACGCAAAAACTTTTAAAAAATGAATTGTGATTGTATGAAAATAGGCTATCTTTGAATCTTACTTGCTTATTTAATAGTATATGTCATTAATTGCTGTTTCCATACTTTTTAAATAGAATTCGAATGACAAATGTAAAAGCAAAAAAATCTATAAAATTTGGTGTAAGTAGTGTACATAGAGAGCGTTTACTTTACCAAGGAAGTTGGTCAAATCTCGTTGAATTAAGCTATGAAGATGAAAAAAAACAAATACGCAAATGGGAAGGATTACACAGAAAAAACAATGCTGAGGCAGTTATTATTATAGCTAAGATGGTTCCTTCAGAACGTTACATAATTATTCGTCAATTTAGACCTCCCACAAATTCATATATTTTAGAATTCCCAGCTGGACTTGTTGACCCTGGAGAGACTTTTGAACAAACAGCGATTCGAGAACTTTCTGAAGAAACAGGTTTTGTTGGAGAAGTTAAAATGATTAGTCCAAGGCTATACCCGTCTCCCGGGATTCTCTCAGAAACAGTTTCAATTGTGCATATGAAGGTGGAAGAGAATCTGCCTGAAAATAAAAAACCAGTAGCTAGAAATGAGCCTGGAGAATTTATTACAGTATTTAAGAAATCATTAGCTGAAATTTCAGATTTTTTAAGTCAGGAGCTTAGTCAAGGAGTTAAATTTGACGCTAAGCTTTACTCTTATTTTCTAGCAAAAGGAGTATTATAATTCCTACTATATAATTAAGATGAATGATCTTAAAGTGAAAGAAAATTCGCACAGAATATTGCCAACATTCATTAGTTCTGATTACTCTGCTGATGAAGCGGGCATCTCAGACTTTAAAAAAATATTTTTTTCAACTCCGGAGTCTATTAAGATTTTTCAAATCTGGTATTCAAAACAATCTAATCTAGATGACGTAATTGCACTTTTAAAAAAGCTCAATTTTTTTTCTCTAAGTACTCCCACCATAATAGCTCTTTTTCTGTTTATGATTTATGAAAAAGAAGAAGAAGTACCAGCCGATATCATTGATATAAGTAAGGATAGCTCTAGAAAAATATTTAATGAATCAATTCAGCTTTTCCAGAGGTTACTTAAAGTAAATTGTATCCCATTTACTCCAAAAATAGAACTACAGGCAGAATTGGCTATTAGGATGTTATTAACAGTATTGGCAGATGTACAATTGTTGACTGTTTTCCTAGTGCTACAGATCCAAAAACTGGAAAATATGAGGTCCCTTCCTCGAGATGAACAGGAGGAAAAAGCATGGACTGCACTTAACATATATGCTCCATTGGCTGGAAGATTAGGAATATTTTGGATTAAATCAGAGCTTGAAGACCATGCGTTTCGTAATCTTGAATATGAAAATTATCAGATTTTAAAGAAAAAAATTGCTTTAAAACGTTCTGAACGTTCGGACAGTGTTGAAAGAATGTCGAACAATATTCAAAAAATTTTGAATCAGGCTGGGATACCTCATGAAGTTCAGGGTCGTTATAAACGTTTTTACTCTATTTTTCAAAAATTGGACCGAGTTGAAAATGATTTTGAACGCATTAAGGATTTAATTGCTTTTCGAGTTTTAGTTAAAAATGTAGATCAATGTTATGCAGCCTTAAGTTTTATCCATGAAAACTGGAAACCAGTGAAAAATCGGTTTAAAGATTATATTTCTAATCCCAAACCTAATGGATATCAATCACTTCACAGTACAGTCATAGAAGTCATTGATGAACCATCAACTGAGCCAAGGTCTATAGAAATACAAATAAGAACATATGAAATGCATCATATTGCAGAATATGGAGTGGCTGCACATTGGTTATATAAGGAAAAACGAAACAAGTATGATGAAAAAAAAGTTGAAAAATTTGCAGAATCATTTCTAGAAAAAATAAAGTCGGATGGTAAAAGCAAGTTGAACCCTATTTTAAATCTATATAGTGACAAGATATACGTTATTTCTCCTGCCAGAGAAATAGTTGAACTTCCTCAATCTGCTTCTCCCTTGGATTATGCTTATGCAATTCATACTGAAGTTGGGAATCGAACAATAGCTGCGAAGGCTAACGGGATTATTACTAGCCTTAACAGTTTTTTGAAAAATGGTGACGAGGTAGAGATTATAACATCATCAAGGCAGGAGCCTCGGAAAGAGTGGCTAGAATTTGTGAAGACTCGTCACGCCAGGAACAAAATTAAACATGCTTTACATGAGAAGGAACGAGAATTGAGAAAAAAAGAAGGCATGGAAATGCTGGAGAGAGAATTCCGAACTCATGGCTTAAACTTGAATAGGCTAACTAAAGAGGGAAGAATGCAGAGGGAGTCTCGATTGAAAAAAAATCAGGAATTTGAACACATTCTCTTCTGTATAGGAGAAGGCTCCATTCATAGTGAGGAAATACGTAGATGGTTTGCAGATGATATAAATACAGAGCAGTCTAGTTTTAACCAAGCAATAAAATCAGTACATGAATCAACGAGTTTAACTAACAGCGAAAAATCAGCTGTAACTGGAGCTAAAAGTTTGATTATTGTGGATGGATTGAAGAACGTGTCGACAAGAATTGCAAAATGTTGCTCTCCTAAAAAAAATCAAAGCATACTCGGTTACCTTACTAAAGAAAGAGTAATAACGATCCATAAAAAAGAATGTCAATTTATTAAAAAATTAGCTCCAGAGAGGAAGGTAAAAGTTTTATGGGGAAAAATGAATTAATGTAAAAATAATTTTTCTGGAAAAAATATTACTTTTTTGCTCTGGAATAAGGTTATGCATTTACGATTAGTTTTATTAAAGCTTTAATTAACTGCCTTTTCTACTTCCACTTGAGATTATTTTTTCCAGAAAGATGGAAAAAGTAAAACGAGAGCAGTGAACATTTCTAACCTTCCTATTAACATTAACCAGGCCAAGAACCATTTGCCAGGAGCTGAGATTTGAGCAAAATTTTCTGTAGGGCCAATATCACCAAATCCCGGTCCAATATTCATTAGAGCTGATATGACGCAGCTGATTCCAGTCTGCAAATCCATAGATTCAAGGAGGATCATAAAAAAGCTGCCAACCAAAATTATAAATACATTCGCTAGAACGTAACAGATAGATAGGTTAACTGCAAAAGGGTCAATAGCTCTCTGATTAAGATGAATTCGCAGTATTGTGCGTGGTTGGTAGAACATTTTCTTGATTGTTGTAAGAATGTATTTCCAGATGATTATAAAATGCACTATTTTTATACCACTGGTAGTTGAACCTGCACATGCCCCTATGAAACAAGCAACATAAAGCAACATTAGTACTGATTGAGGCCAAATTTCATAATCTGCTGTTGAAAAGCCTGTTGTAGTCAACAATGAAACTACCTGAAAGGATGCATACCTCCAAGAATCAGAAAAATGCTCATAAGTTCCATTGATATACAAAATTAAGGTTGTTATGCAGCATAATAAAAAAACTATTGTTGTATACCATCGTAATTCGGTATTAATTTGAACTATCTTCCATTCATTTTTCAACATGAGATAAAAAAGCATGAACCCCATTCCTCCGAGGAACATAAAAATCATAGTTACCCAATCAAAATATGCGCTTCCATAGTAGCCGATACTTGAATTTTTTGGAGAAAATCCTGCAGTCGCTATTGTACTGAAGGCATGACAAATTGAATCAAATAATGGCATACCACCGGCCCAAAGTATCAAAATTTGTAATATATTTAATCCGATATAAATACTCCAAAGCCAAATAATAGCGTCACGGTTTCTGGGTAGAAACTTTTCTTTTGTTATAACTTGTCCAGGACTTGACTCTGCTCGAAAAATTCTTACTCCCTCTATTCCATGAGGCAAGAATATTAAAGTTAAAGTAAGAAAACCCATTCCACCCAAAAGATGAGTTTCACTTCTCCACAACAAAAGTCCATGAGGTACTGATTCAATATCGTTCAATATTGTTGCTCCGGTAGTAGTATATCCTGACATCATTTCGAAGAATGCGTCAGTGAAGGATGGGATTGATCCTTGAATAATAAAGGGTATTGTAGATATAGCTGAGATGAAAACCCAGCCAAAGACGGCAA
>CACFAY010000078.1 GCA_902564345.1 uncultured SAR324 cluster bacterium | reverse complement strand
ACCTAATAATTATATTCAATATTTAAATTTCATAAATTCAAAAGAAATTTTTGCCGTTAAGATACCAACTGAAATGATGAGTCCTACAATAAAGATAAATGATACGGTTTATTGTACAGAGAAAGATAATGTTAGTAACAATGGTATTTACATTAGGATCCATTTCAAAGAAGAACTATTCTTTATAGGAAGATTTTTTAAAAATTTAGATGATAATTATGATATTGTATTTGATAATAACCACTTTCCAAGAAGATCAGTATCTTCGAATCATTTAAACAAAAATAACTCAGATTTACTTACACTTAAAGTATTCGCAATTAATAATATTATTGATAATTTGTAAAAAAATGAAGGAAATATCTGTTGCTGAATATTTAGCTAAGTTCTTTTATGAAAATGATATTAAATACATATTTTTCATACCTGTGATTGGAGTAAAGCTTTTGAAAGCTTTAGAGAAATATAAAATTAGAAAAATAATCCCACATTCAGAAAAAGCAGCCGCATACATGGCAGATGGGTACGCAAGAATAAGGAATAAACCTGCAGTATGCATGTCCCAATCTGTAGGATCATTTAATTTAGCTAGTGGATTGCAGGATGCATATTTGGCATCATCACCAGTTCTAGCAATAACAGGCAGAAGACCTCAACATGAACTATTAAGAAATGCTTATCAAGAAATTGATCATACTAATTTGTTTAGTGTTGTTACAAAATATTCTACTTATATGAATTCACCAGATTTTGTTCCATCCACAATAAACAACGCTTTTAGAGTTTCTACTTCAAATTGCCCAGGTCCAGTACATTTAGATATCCCAGGATTTACTGGGCATGGTTTAAATAAAATGGTTTTTACTGATAGTGGTAAAAATTATAATTCTTATAGCATACCATTCAAGCGAACTAATCCGTCTACGATAGATATAGAAAAGTTTTTCAAATTATTAAAAAAAGCTAAATACCCATTATTTATTGCAGGTGGAGGAACTTTAAAATCAAATTCAGGTGAAATTCTTCAGAAAGTAATTGAAAAATATAGGATACCTCTGATTTCAACAAATAATGGCAAGGGTGTAATTAATGAAGATCATGATTTATATTTTGGAGTGGTTGGCCAGTATTCAAGAGATTCAGCTAACTTAATTTTATCAAATTCTGATTTTTTAGTATATTTGGGAAGTAAAACTGGCAGTCTAACTACAAATGAATGGACTGTCCCTCCATTAGATACTGAAATTGTACAAGTTGATATAGAACCTAGTGAAATTGGTAAAAATTATCCACTCCACTTGGGTATAGTCTCAGATTTGAAAAATTTTTTAAATGTCGTATATGATTTCAACAATAAAATATATAGTTCAAAAAAATGGCTAAAAAAATGTTCTTCATATAGAGAACAATGGTTACAAAAATATAGACCTTTGCTTACATCCAATAATATCCCTATAAGACCTGAGAGACTTTGTTATGAATTAACAAAAGTTTTACCAAGCAATGGAATACTAGTTTCTGATACGGGACATGCTGGAATTTGGTCATCAGCAATGTTTGAAATTAGGCAAAAAACTCAAAAATATATTAGATGTTCTGGTTCTTTAGGATGGGCTTTCCCAGCTTCCATTGGAGTTAAATGCGCATGTCCAAAAAATACAGTAATATGTTTTACTGGAGATGGAGGGTTTTGGTATCATCTTGTAGAATTCGAAACAGCCGTAAAATATAACATAAATATTGTGACTGTAATAAATAATAATCATTCTTTTAATCAAGAAAAAGAAGTAAATGAAAGAATGTTTGGGAAAAAAACTTCAAGTTCTGACGAGTTGTGGATTCTACCTGAAACTAATTTTGCTGAAATGGCAAGAACTATGGGAGGAATTGGTTTTAGCGTTACTGAACCCAAAGACATTAATAAAGTAATTTTAGAAGCAATAAATAGTAATAAACCTGTAATTGTTGACGTAAAAACAGACATAGACGCTATTGCTGAGCCGCCAATCGTTCCGACAAAAATAAACAAAAAATTTAGTTTCAGTAATAGTACTTTATAACATCAACCATCTAATTAATGTGATATTTTTTGTACTGTTATCCTATAGTCATGTCCCACAAAACGTTTGCAGAACTTTCTCTTCATGTTTGGGTGGTAGCATAAATTCGCTTTGACCTTCAATTTCTTCATAAGGAGATGAAAGAACCTCAACTAGTCTTTCAAATGGACCAAAATCTAAATTTTCAACGGCAGAATTTATCGCATGCTCTACACGATGGTTACGTGGAATGACAACGGGATTAGCCGCAAACATTAATTTTGAACGTTCTTTATTAGATCTTGATTCACGTGATAAACGCAAACGCCAGCCTTCAGCCCAATTGTCATAAGCTCCCTCATCTTTAAATAAATTTCTAAGATTCTTATCCATCTTTTTATCTAATAAAGCATGGCAAAGTCTGTTAAATGTTAATGTAAAGTCAGCCTCATTTTCCTGCATTATATTTAGCAAGGATTGAATCAAGTTTTTATCTTCCCAGTCAGATGTTAAAAGTCCAAGTTTTTGACGCATTCCAGAAAACCAATACTCCTGAAACCTTTCAGAATATAGCTCAATTACCTCTTTAGCCATCTCAGCTGCCTTTTCCTTGTTCTTATCAATTAATGGAAGAATGGTCTCAGCAAAACGTGCTAGATTCCATTGCACAATCTGAGGCTGATTCCCGTAAGAATATCTGCCTGAATGGTCAATAGAACTGAAGACCTGAGTCATTTTGAAAGTATCCATGAAAGCACATGGACCATAATCAATAGTCTCGCCTGAAAGTGCCATATTATCCGTATTCATAACACCGTGAATAAAACCAACATGCATCCACTTCGTAACTAGCCTTGCTTGCCTTTCCATTACCTTTTCAAGCAGTTTTAAGTATTTATTTTGTGTTTCTTTAACCTCAGGGTAATGCCTTTCAATAACATAATTTGCCAATTTTGTTGTAGCATTTATATCATCCCTCAAAGCAAAATATTGAAATGTTCCTATTCTAATATGTCCAGATGCAATCCTTGTAAGGACTGCACCAGGTAAAACAGTTTCTCTATAGACCGGCTCACCAGTTGTTAGTGCGCACAGTGAACGCGTGGTAGGTATTCCTAGAGCATGCATAGCTTCACTGACAATGTATTCACGGAGTACCGGTCCAAGCGCAGCTCTACCATCTCCCTGTCGGGAGAATGGAGTAATTCCAGATCCTTTCAACTGAATATCATTCCGGCAGCTGGAATTATCAATTACTTCCCCTAAAAGTATTGCCCTACCATCCCCCAATTGAGGAACGAGATGACCAAATTGATGACCGGCATATACCATAGCTAAAGGTTCAGAGCCCGGTAAAATTCGATTCCCAGAGAATATCGATGCCCAGTCTTCCAAATCAAGTATTTCTAAGTCAATACCTAATTTATATGATAAGTCATCATTCAATTTAACTATTTTGGGCTGCTCAACTGGTGTAGGATTGAGTTTTGCGTAGAATTTTTCACCCAACTGCACAAAGCTATTATCAAAACAAATGGGGATTTTTCTTGATGTTTTCATTAATTTTTTTCTCATAAAAAATATGATCTAATCAATTTATTTTGTGTTTAAGCTGAACCAATCAACATATGTGCTTTCAAAAGATTCTCATAAATAAGAAAATGTTTTTTAATCTAAACAGTCTTTAATTTTTTTTCCATCCAGCGAACCGCTGAGGAGATACAGATTATAAGTAAAAAATATTCTAGAACGAGAAAGGTATATATTTCGAGTGGCCTGTACTGACTAACCACAAGTTCATCAGCACGGCGAGTCAGTTCCGTCAACCCTATGACCGAAACCAGTGAAGACATCTTTAGCATGTATACGAACTGGTTTCCAATAATTTAGTCCAAGAGATTCAGCTGCATCATGCTGACCTTTCTCTATGGATTGTATACCTGCACGGAATATCTCTGCCTCAAAAGCGCTGTCACAAAGAGCTAATCCCAAAATTCCTGCAGAAAGAACGTCCAAACGAATACCCAGTGCTGGTGGTAGTCCATAATATATCCAGAGAAGCATGACAAGCATCGGGATGGATCGAAATATTTCAACATAAATTCTATTTATTCGACGCGCAATAGGATTATCGGTTAAGGCTGGCAGTGTCACTATCAAACCCAACAAAATCGAAAAAAACAATCGCAGAAAGTGAAACCAGTAAAGTATAACCAAGCCCGCTAATAAGGAACTGGATATTTGTTAAACCAGTTGGATGCCATGGAGAAATTGAATACCATCCCCATGTATAAT
>CACFAY010000077.1 GCA_902564345.1 uncultured SAR324 cluster bacterium | reverse complement strand
TTCTTAGTCCCATATTATCTCCTTAATTAATTAAGTGAGAAAGTTAGCACCTTCCATGGAATTAGTGTATTCCCTTCCAGAACAATACATTAGTTTAACAGATCTGAATTGACTCAGAATCTGTATACAGAGAACAGCTCTAAAGATTTTAAAAAAGCCCTTCCCTTGGCTCTCCAACGTGACTGGCACGTGAAGCATTTTGAAACACCTCTTGAAAAATTAGTGTTTCAGAATAATCCTGCACCAAATATATATATTTTGAGTTTTCAGTACATAACTCTAAAAAAATTTTTGACGCAGATCTCCCCATAGAAAGGGAGTCAAATTCAAACGGAATATAATGCTGATATTCCAATTTATTTAATAAATATAATATTTTTATTAAAAAATATTTTATTAGCAATTCTTGACGCAGAACATCATGTTGTTCTCATCAATCTCTTCAAATTCCTAATTTAGTTGATTAACATCCAAATAAATTGAAAAAATTTTTACCTAAATTATTAACACTTCTTTGTATCAAGAACTTTTTTTAGTTTCTTTTCAGCTCGCTTAATTTTTTCTAATTCATCAGGCAGCTTTCCCTTATTTTTATAAATTTTTAAATACTTTGATTCCGGCAACATTTTTTCAATCTCTGACCTTAAACCCGTCAGATTATCCTGAAGAAACATTCCTTTTAAAAGAGACGGAGTCTTAAAAGACATTTTTCTAAATGCAACTAACTTTGAATCATTTTCAGCAATTTCAATTAATCTAAGTGCTCGATTTATATCAGCATCATCAGACTCCTTAACAGGCTTTATTGCCGAAGAAAAAGTTTGCGCATGCTTTCGCATTTGACGCAATAGTAATGATTTATCTAACATGCGATTTTCTCCTATTGTTAAGTTAATAATTTACAAATTGATTAAAATTGACAGAATGATCCCTGAAAATTTTCATCTACTCAAATTTTTTCCCCGCTCTATTTGAAAGTTTAAACTTCCATACACTACTTTTTTACCTTTATTCATTTCAAGGCACTTTCCGGTAAGACATTTAACTTCATCCCTGATCTTACCGAAAAGCGACCAGGAGGATCGATTAACGCATCACCAATTCGAAAGGGTGACGCGAAAGACATTCACATCCAGAATCTGTGACTAAGACCGTGTGACCAAAACACATAGCATTCCCAGAGTTACTATCCATCAATATCATATGAAGAAAAAACACCATGTTTTTTTCTGCAACCACTGTATTACCATGATAAAACATCGGCCAATCCATCCAGTTTGGAGAAAAAGTCGTCCCAAGACTATATCCTGTAGCGTTGAGGCGATGGTCTCTCATTCCAAAAATGTCACACGTGTTTGCGTATGCATCAAAGACCTCCCCAATTGCATTCCCAGGACGTAAGGCTTTTTGACAAGCATCAATAGACTGAAGACAGACATCAAACATTCTCTGATGCTGGTCTGTAACTATTCCAACAGGAATCGTACGCATCATTGCAGCGTGGTAATGTCTATATGCACCAGCCCATTCCAAAGTAATCTGGTCTACCTTACTAAGTTTTCTTCTTCCGGAGAAGTAGCGACAAAGTAACGCATTTTCTCCTGAACCGATTATGAATTCGTTACCAGGATAATCACCACCTCCTCGAAACACTGCCCCCTGCATGGCCGCCAGAAGCTCGCCCTCATCGCAACCTTCTCTCACTATACTGTGTGCTTCATCTAAAGCTTTATCCGCAAGCTCTGCTGCCTTTCGCACATAAACTAACTCATTCTGGCTTTTTACTACCCTAAGCCTGTTTACAAGATTTGAGGCATCCGTGAGACGACAAAATCCATCAAGCGCAGAATCCAACATTTTTCCGTTTTTGGCTGTTAAACCATATGAATCATATTCTACTCCAATATTTTTTCCTTCAGCCCGGCATTTTCTAAGAATTTCCTTCAATTCCAACGCTGGATTTACTGTTTCGCCATCAACCCAGATAAAAATATTTTCCACAATCGATGTTTTCTGCGCCTGTCTCAAATCCGGTAATCGCGTCAACAGTATCAATTCCCCATTAATCCCAAAATAAAGGCACTGGAAAAACACGTAGCCAAAAGTGTCATATCCTGTTAGATAAAACATGCTTTCCTGTCTGAACAAAAGTATTCCGTCCAGCTTTTCCTTACAAAGCAACTCTTTTAAACGAATCAGCCTATCGCTGAATTCATCTCTATGAAAATGAAGAGGCACCAACCCTCCTTAAAATAATAAATATCAAGTAAAATTTAATTAATATTATGGAATATAATTACAGTAATCCCCCTTGTTTTTTTATTCTATTCTATGAAAATGAAGAGGCATCAACTCTCCTTAAAATAATAAATACCAAGTAAAATTTAATTAATATTATGGAATATAATTACAGTAATCCCATTGTTTTTAACCTAGAACATAATTTTTACGTAAAGCTGAATAATCTATGGTTAAAATAGATAAAATTTGTAATGTAAATAATATTATTATTACATTTATGGGAGTAACCCACCAATATTAATACTATAAAGACCTATCTACCGAAAAACCCTACTTTGAAAGAATAAGCCAACGCAAAATTTTAATAGATTATTTTGCAGCAGTCCAAAAAAACATTACTCAATTTACCGAATTATTCTTGATGATAAATTTAAATTTTAATTCCCAAACTCAAATTATCTTTTGCTTAGACAACACATTTTACTTCCAAATATAACTTGCTGGACCACCCGGCAAAATGCATCACATATATAAATAATTCTATTATATGCTAATGGATTGGGCCTAATTCACAATTGAGTCGCAAATCTCCATCAAATATATTTTCTTAGATTAATAGAGGATAAAAACTGCGTAATAGTCCTGAACATTTATGAAGGAAACTCTAGGACTTCACCTTCCTCTATACTTAAAGAACATTATTTAATGTAATTAAGAAAAAATTGGATAGTTCCCATTGGCGAGTCTTCGCCAGATTAAGTTTTCAAAGAACAAGAATTTTATTCAATTTCCATTTTGAGTAAGTATTACTCAAATTAATTTATCAATTTTCTTTCAACTTCATTTATCTCGGCTCTCACTGAAAATTTGAAACCCTCGAGCCTGATAATTTTTCAAAGCATTTGGATGATCAAGGCTGCATGTATGTACCCATACCCTTGCAGCTCCCATCTCCCATGCTTTTTCAACAGCAGCAGTTAAAAATCCCCCGCCCAATCCTTTTCCCAAAAATTGGGGTAGCAATCCAAAATAAGCAACTTCTAAATTACCATCCTGATTATCAAGTTCAAAATAACCGGCTGGTGTACCTCTTAAATGCAACATCCAGGTTTGAACATTTTCATTTTCAACCCATCTGCACCATTCTTCTTCAGTCCAATTTAGTCTGTCTGTCCATTCCCACAATTTACCTACTTCTTTATAAAAAAAGCGGTTAATGGCCGGAAGAGGAATCCCAAGCTTCACAATTTTTGACTCAGGAAGGAGATCTTTCGGCCTTAATTCTTCCGGACTCAGCATCTGCAAATACCATGTGATCTCAGTTTCATCTGTATTAACCTTCATCTTTTACCTTTGCTCAGATATCATGCCCTATACATATACTGGCTGAGAATCTATTCCCCCACCTAAATTCATTTTAAACAGATAAAAAAATAATTTTTTTTACATATACTTACTCAATTAACCGTAATTAATTTAGTAAGAATTATTTCGGATAACACATTAATAAGCAAATACCATTAATCAAGAAAAATAGTCATAATATTCTTTTCTCAAGTTTCAATGAATTTCTAACAATTGAATATTCTTGAGTGTAAAACTTAAGCAAATCATAATAGTTTTACTTTACTTTTTTTGTTTAACTGCTCATCACAATCATTCCTTACTTAAGCCATCTCAAAAAAATTTAAAACACCAATAGTTATAATAAGGGTTGAAAGCAATAAAATATAACAACTTTTCAATTTTAACCCAGACTACTCCATTGCTCACCATTATTAAATAGTGTTTGGATCTGTTAATATTGAAAAGTATTCCACCAAAATTACTGCTTAGTTAAGATTAAATCCTCCCAAAAAATCCCTGATATAAACACTATGATTATAATGGATCTAATTCTCAATTTAAGAGTCTTCAAATAAAAATATCTCTTATTTATAGATAAACTATAAAACTCTCGAGAAGATTCCCCAAATTTTAACAAAACTATTTCTGAATAATATTTAGATTCAGATACATACGTAGAAATACATTTATTAACAAAAATTATTTTCGTAGACACTATATACTACAAACCACTTTGTTTATACCACATCAATTGGAGTGATACATAAAACTGTATTCCCAAATGCTAATAGTATTCTTAATTTAATTTTCCAAGAA
>CACFAY010000076.1 GCA_902564345.1 uncultured SAR324 cluster bacterium | reverse complement strand
TATGACGGACAAGGCAAGGATGTCTTTCAAATTTGGATCAGAGGAATACTGTTTTCTATAATCACTTTTGGCATATATTTATTCTGGCTAAAAGCCAATCTACATCGATATTTCTGGAAACATACCATGTACAGTGATACAAGAATTGTTTCAAATTTGTATGGTGGAATCTGGCTGAAAGAGTCATTGATTTATATTTTACAGGTTATTTTTACATTTGGATTTGCCATGGCATGGGCGGAAGTACGCTACAAAAAGTTTTATCTAGAGACATTTAGGCTTGAAGGTAAAATTAATCTTACAGAAATTAAACAGTCTGAAGCAAGGTCGACTGGTGCGACAGGAGAAGGAATGGCAGATTTTTTTGATGTGGAAATGTGATATATGGCTGTAAAAAGTAAGGGAAATTATTTTGACGGGAAGTCAGCTGCTAGTCATAAGGTAGAAATTCAGCATGTCACTGAAGGTGTTTTGATAAAATTTGCTGATGGACGAATGCGCGTCTGGTGTAGTTGTGATTTTCGCCTGAAACAGGATCGTCCTAAAGGACCTATAAGATTAGAGTACGGAGAATTCACTCCAGAGATAATTGAAGTGGAAAATCTTTCATTTCAGAAAGGGTTAAAAGAGAAGCTCTTCAAAAGACCGAAGTATTTGTCAAATTGGCTGACATTGCTAGCTGTGCTTATAATTCCCTCGATAATTTTTTGGTTTATTCCTGGAGTTTCGGGGTGGCTTGTTCACTTTGTGCCTGTTTCTGTTGAAAAACAGCTAGGTAATTATGTGGTCAATGAATTGTTCCCAGACCGCCGAATTTGTCAGTCAGATGAAGGCAGAAAATCATTGGATGAAATGGTTATGCGATTAACCGCTAAAGATTCTACGTACAATTTTAAGGTTGAAGTTGTTGATTCAGATTTGGTGAATGCATTTGCTTTACCGGGCGGAAACATTCTAATCTTCCGTGGCTTGCTTGAAAAAAGTCCTTCAGCAGATGGACTTGCTGGGGTTCTGGCTCACGAGATGCAGCATGTTGCGCTCCGGCATGGGACATTAAACATACTTAGACAGATTGCTCTTTCCGGTATTTTCAAGCTTCTCTCTGGAGAAGCAGGATCTTTTGCCAAAACTTTTTTTGATGGGGTGCACATTCTTTCAATTCTCAAATATACGCGTCAGCTTGAAGATGAAGCTGATACATCTGCCCTAATGCTATTAGTGAAAAATAAGGTAGATCCTTCTGAAATGATAAAAATGTACCAGATTTTAAGTAAACATTCTTCTTCCTTACCGGAAGCAGTTTCATCTCATCCTGACATGTCCTCTAGAATAGGGAGATTAAAATCTTTATTTCAGAATGAACCTGAATTTGAGAGCAATAATGTTCTTACGAGAAAAAAATGGGAATCTTTAAAGAAAATTTGTCAAATTTAATATTTAATGTAAAAAAGAATCAAATATCTAATTTATAATTTTACTTAAACATGGACTGTCATAGAGAAATTTAAATCTGAAGAAAAGATTATCCTGAGTATTTCAATTATTAAGTAGCTTCTATAGCTTCAAGAACAATTTCTGCAACATCTTTGGTCTTGACGGTTTCGCTTTTACCCTTTGCTGTAATTCCGTCACTTAACATAGTCATGCAAAATGGACATGCAGTTGCTACTGTGGATGCACCTGTATTTAATGCTTCCTCGGTGCGTGTTTCATTTATACGAGATCCAATTTTTTCTTCCATCCACATTCTTGAGCCACCGGCTCCACAACAAAAACTTTCAATGCCATGTCGTTTCATTTCAACTAGAGGTTCATTCCCAGAATTATTTAATAGCTTACGGGGAGATTCATATTCTTGGTTATAGCGACCAAGATAACAGGAATCGTGATATGTAACAGTGTCTTTGAGATTACTTCCAAGCGGCAGTTTGTTTTCATCAACTAGTTTTTGAATGAATTGGGTATGATGAAACACTTCGTATTCACCTCCAAGCTGTGGATATTCATTTTTGATTGTATTCAGGCAGTGCGGACAAGAGGTAACAATTTTTTTGATGTTGTAGTTATTTAGTGTTTCTACATTTTCGCCTGCTAACATCTGAAATAGCATTTCATTCCCTGAACGTCTAGCTAGGTCTCCTGTACATTTCTCTTCACTACCCAGTATGGCAAATTTTACTCCTGCTTTCTTATAAAGTGTTGCAGTTGCTCGGGCAATTTTCTGGTTTCTACTATCATAAGAACCAGCACATCCGACCCACATCAAAACTTCAATTTCATCTGATGGCTCTTCATTTTCTCTGTTTCTATCCGACATCAAAGGAATTTCCATCCCATTCGCCCAGTCTGCCCTTTGATCGAAGCCTATGCCCCATGGATTAAAGTTACGCTCCAGTCCTTTAAAAGTATTGGCCATTTCAGGAGGATAGTTTTCTTCCATCATGGTCTGGTTTTGGCGCATTGCGATAATTCTAGGAACATGTTCAATTGAAACAGGACAAGCCTCTTCGCAAGCTCGGCATGTTGTACATGCCCAAAGTGTATCTGGATGAATGATATCACCAACGAGAGTTTTTTCCTCTGCTGTTTTTCCTGTTGTGAAAAGTGTTCTTTCCTCATTTCGCAAGTGTTTCAGGAGAGACTGATTGAACCACTTTAAAGTGAGTGGTTTGTCAGTGACGTAAGTAGGACAGACATCATGGCAACGACCACACTCTGTGCATGAGAAGAGGTCTAGACCTTGTTTCCAGGTCAAGTGTTCCAGCTTATTCACACCAATATTTCCTTCTTCCCACAATTTTTCATCCTCCAAATTTGTCAAAGGTGCAGGAGCATGAGGATAATCTAGAGAACCAAAAAAAATATTTGGCAATGCGGTTATTTCATGAAACTGCTTGGTGTTAATAAGCAAATTGAGGAAAATTAGCATTGCGGCAACATGTCCCCAGTAGCCAAAATAATAAAAGAATGCATTTCCTCCCTCTCCAAAAAAATTTAAAACCTTTGACACGAGAAAGCTCACTGGAGCCCATTGCCATTCAGTTCCATATTCTGTGCTTTGAAAAAAATGAAGATTATGACCAAAATTTTCCACCAGATTATAACGAGCAGCATCAAACAGTATATCTGTGAGCATGATAGCGACTATGAAAAGTAAAACATAGATGCCCTCCCAGTTAAGTTCCAATCGCTCGGGTTTTGGCCAGATTCTTCGGTATAGAGCGACTAAAACCAAGGCGAGTACCAAGACTTCTGCAACGTTGTAAACAGAGATATAGATGAACCCAAGAATGGAGTCTGAACCAAGCAGTGGCAGATATTCTTGGAACCCAGTTAAAAAACCTTCCCCCATCAATGTAAGTTCTCGCACTCCTATAATTAGCGCTCCCCAGAAAATAAATGCATGCATGATTCCTGAACCACGTTCTCTACTTCGCCCGATAAGCCTTTCCTGTCCGATCCCCATTTTTAGCAATCTGCCTATACGCCTTCTGATATCTTTAAATCGGCTTTCTGGTGCCATTTTTGTAAGAGCGCCAAACTTAACGATGAGCTGCAAAGCTAAAATCCCCCAGGCAAAAAACATTACCAATGACATTAACCAAGGATTCATTATATTTTCTTTTTCTTAAAAGTTACTGATGGAATAAAATGAAAATTATTAAAATGAGATAAAAATCAAATTGTAACTAATGCTATAATTTTATAATTTCTTTAATTTTTGGGCAAGGTAAATACAATGCTTTTTTGTTTTGCAGTATATTAGATGTTTTTAAAAATTATATTTTGATCTCCTTACGAAATTTGTCTTCGCATTTTTTAATAGAATTTTTCATCTTTTTAAAGAGTAGGAATAAATGAATTATGCTTATACATTTTGTTCCAAAAGTAGGAAATATTGATATTATATAATGACTTTATAATTGTAAAAAATATTTTTAATTGGTTTTTTAGGCAAATATGGAATTTTTTAAAAAAATATACTTTCTTCTCTTTTTAAAACTATTATTCATTTTTGGCTGTAGCACAGGCAAACTATTTTATGACTATGGAGATGAAATGGTTTCCTGGCAGGTTGATAATTATTTTGATCTAACTAATAAGCAAGAAGAGTGGATTGAAGAGCGCATGAGAATGCATCTTAATTGGCATCGAAATAAAGAATTACCACGTTATAAGGACTTTTTGATTGAAATTCAGAACAAATCTGGAGATGGTTTGACAATGAGTGAATTGGACGAAGGCTATTCTAGGCTTGATCAGAAAAGGATTATCATACTTGAGACTTTACTTTCTGACACAGCAGTATTTTTAGCAGAAATAAGTCCAGAGCAGATTAATACTCTTGAAAAAAAAATGATTGAAGATAATCAAGAAATGGAGGAAAATTTGGAATCTCCAGAAAAACTTTTCAGAGAGAGGAAGGAGAGTTTCTGGG
>CACFAY010000075.1 GCA_902564345.1 uncultured SAR324 cluster bacterium | reverse complement strand
AACTTGTTGAAAAACTTAAAGAAAGTGGTTTTGAAGATTCATTCATCTTTAAACATACTGCTGGAGGTAATACTCTTTACCGAGTCCGCGTTGGAAAAGTTGAGCTTTCAAAAACTAAAGAATTGGCGGAAAAACTAAAAAATATGAAATATATTCAATCTGTCCAAATTAACCGTTTCTAAATTATGTCTAATTTAATCTTCCAAAATTTTCACTTAAAATTCTTAACTTTTAAAAAAGTGAAAGAATGAGTAATTATTGGCGTTATTCACGCTCAGCTTATTACTCAGCTGTTGCAGCTCTGCCTTTACTTGTGATTTACGAAATACTGATTATCCTGAGTCAATCACAATATTGGGGCATTAGAAATGCTGCTGATGTATGGATCCGTACTTTTTTGATGGCTTTTGATTTGAAGGCACAACACGTAACTTTTGTGTTGATTGCGATTTCTATTGTCTTGATTCCAATAGCTAAATCAAGAGCAAGCGGAATAAAGTTGAAAGCACATTACTTTGCATTGATGTTTGCTGAATCTTTTGCTTTTAGTCTTTTTCTTGGAATATTTTTACAATCAATTTTACGATTGAGTGGACTATCGTCTGGTGGAGATGGAACTGGTTTAATACAGAATCTTGCTCTCTCAATTGGTGCAGGTTTATTTGAAGAGATAATTTTCAGGGTGATTTTATTAAATTTGCTTTTTCTTCTACTTAGACCTATTTTCAAAAAAACGGTAGTTGCAGCAATTATTTCAGTTTTACTAGCCTCTTTCCTGTTTTCACTTAGCCATTATGTTGGTAGCATTGCAGATACGTGGCAGCTATACAGTTTCATGTTTCGATGGGCCGCTGGATTATTATTTACTGTCCTCTACTTCATAAGAGGATTTGCTATCACTGCATATACCCATGCACTATATGATATTTGGGTTCTTACTTGATATGGAGGCTTAAGATTAAATTTGTGAATTTTGTCTTCTAAAAACATAATTATTATTACGTATTCTAATCCCAAAAAAAATTATCTTCTTTAAATGAAAATACCATTACTGGATCTGCAACCTCCTTTAAAGGATTTGCGTGATGAAATAGTTGAGGCAGTTACAAGAGTAATAGATTCAACTCGCTACATTATGGGTCCCGAAATTGATAGTCTGGAAAAAGAAATCGCAGAATATTGTGGAACTGAAGATGCTGTAGGAGTTTCTTCTGGTACTGATGCATTACTTATTTCGCTTATGGTTTTAGATATTGGCCCTGGAGATATCGTACTAACAACCAATTTTTCATTCTTTGCCACAGCAGGAGTAATTTCAAGGTTGAATGCTACTCCAGTTTTTGTTGATATTAATCCTGAAACCTTCAACATTGACCCTAAAAAGTTGAGCGTTAAATTAGCCGAAATGGATGAGGAAAAAAGGGAACGTGTTAAGGCATTAATTCCAGTTCACCTTTTTGGTCAATGTGCTGATATGGCGGAAATATTAAAAATTGCAGAAAATTATAACATCCCTGTTATTGAAGACTGCGCTCAGGCAATTGGTGCAGAATGCAACGTTGATGGGGAAATAAGGTGTGCAGGGAATATAGGAGATTTTGGATGTTTTTCTTTTTTTCCATCTAAAAATTTGGGAGGAGTAGGTGACGGAGGAATTGTTACAGTTAAAAAATCAAAACTGGCTGAGTTACTTCGTTTAAAAAGGGTTCATGGAGCTGAGAGAAGCTATTACCACAGGGTGATAGGAGGTAACTTTAGGCTTGATCCAATTCAGGCCACAGTAATACGAATTAAGCTGCCCTATCTAAATGAATGGCACAAACAACGACAAAAAAATGCCAAATATTACAACAAATTATTTACAGAATCAGGATTAAATGAGAAAATAAAAATTCCTCTAATTATGCACTCCAAAACTATGCAAAATCCGCATATTTTTAACCAGTATGTAATCAGGACTAAAAAACGGGATGAATTACAAACATTTTTGGATGTGCAGGGAATTTCATCAGGTGTTTATTACCCTATTCCTTTTCACCTGCAAGAGTGTTTTAAATCTTTGGGTGGGAAGAAAGGAGATTTTCCTGTTTCAGAAGCTGCTGCAAATGAGGTCCTTGCCCTGCCAGTTTATCCGGGATTAACAACTGATATGCAGGAAAGAGTGGTAGAAAAAATTAAATTATTCCACCTATCTTAATCACTATTTTCTTTAAGCCTTTCCTGACGTTCCTTAATAACTTTTTCCTGAACAAATTTAGGACATTCTGAATATTTTTCAAATTCCATGGTGTAATTTGCTTTTCCTTCAGTCATTGAACGTAGCGTTGTAGCATAACCAAACATTTCTCCAAGCGGGACTCCGGAGTTGATGACTGTGTCATCACCTTTCATTTCAGTACCATAGATTACTCCACGTCTTGAACTGAGATCTCCTATCACTGACCCTTGAAATTCGCTTGGAGATTCTATTTCAACTTTCATAACCGGCTCAAGTAAGACGGGATCTGCTTTTTCAACAGCTTGACGCATGGCATACCTTGATGCTAATTGAAAAGCCAAATCACTAGAATCAACCTCATGGTATTTACCTTCATTTAGTGTGACCCTAATATTGACCATTGGGAAAGCCGCAAGGGGGCCTTTATCCATCACATCTTTAAATCCTTTTTCGCAAGCAGGAATATGTTCTGAAGGAATTGAACCTCCAAAGATTTTGTTTAAGAATTCAAATCCTTCTTCATTATCCAGAGGCAGTGGTTCAACTGAACCGCTCACTCCAGCAAATTGACCAGCACCTCCAGTTTGTTTTTTATGTAAATAATCAAAATCAGAAGTTTTAGTTATCGCTTCTCTGTAGTTGACTTGTGGAGCACCTACTATAATATCAATACCATATTCGCGACGCATACGTTCAATATAAATATCCAAGTGAAGTTCTCCCATTCCTGAGATTACTGTATCTCCAGACTCTTCATCAGTTGCAACATGAAAAGTTGGATCCTCCCGAGTAAATCTTCCGAGTGCTTTACTCATTTTCATATGCTGTTCATTATTCTCCCCCTTAACTGCCAGAGAAATTACAGCATTGGGGACAAAAATAGATTCACATGACACATTAATCCCATCTCCACAAAAAGTATCTCCAGAGGCGCAATCTACGCCAACCATAGCAACTATATCTCCAGCTTCAGCTAAATCAATGTTCTCTCGGTCATTTGAGTGCATTCTTACCATACGACCAATTCGCATTTTATTGCCTGTTCTAGAATTAATTACCTGCTCTCCTTTACAAAGTTTGCCCTGATAAATCCTAGTATATGTAAGCTGTCCAAACTGCTCTTCCGTAAGCTTAAAAGCCATTGCAACTGTGGGTTTTTCAGGATCGCAACTCAAAACAATGTCTTCCTGAGTTTTTAGATCTTTTGCTTTCGTTGAAACTGATTCCAAAGGGGAAGGCAAATATCTAGTAATGGCATCCAACAATAATTGAACTCCTTTGTTTTTGAAAGCACTACCCATATATACAGGACATAATTCAAGTGACTGAACTCCCTTTTTTATTGCTGCATGAATTGCTTCTTCAACAATTTCATTATCTTCAAGTATATCTTCCATCATTTGATCATCAAACATAGATACTGCTTCTAACATTTCTCCCCTAAACCTTTCAGTTTCATCCTTCATTTCTTCAGGGATTTCCTCGATGCGAACTTCATCTCCATGTTCCCCATCAAAATAATAAGCTTTCATTTTTATCAGGTCAACTACTCCAGAATGATCTTCTTCAAGTCCAATGGGAAGTTGCATTGCAACAGCATTAAGTTTTAGAATGTCACGAATACCTTTTATGCCATTATGTGGGTTAGCACCCATACGGTCTAGTTTGTTTACAAACGCTAGCCGTGGGACATTGTAGCGTTTCATTTGACGATCTACTGTGATCGATTGTGATTGAATACCAGCAACACCACATAGTATCATAATTGCTCCATCAAGTACTCTTAGGGAGCGTTCAACTTCTACTGTAAAATCAACATGTCCAGGAGTATCGATGATGTTTATTTTTTTATCATTCCAGTCAACACTTGTTGCTGCAGATGTAATAGTGATCCCTTTTTCTTTTTCAAGTTCCATATGATCCATAGTCGCACCGGAACCACCACCTCGCACTTCTTCAATTTTGTGGATTTTTCCTGCATAGTAAAGAACTCTCTCAGTGAGAGTAGTTTTACCACTGTCAATGTGCGCTGATATGCCAATATTTCTTGTGTTTTCTAATATTTTTTGAGATGCGGGTTTCATATCCCAAGTCTGATAAATTTTTAAAAAATTACATATTAAAAAAAGTTTAACTCATAAATATAATAAATATTAATTATTTTTTCAAATAATAATTTTATTTAGTTAAATATATGCTTCTTAAATTCTTTTATTTAACTAAAAATCAACTTTGAAGTTTTGAACTTACTTACGTAACCAACTTGTTCAGAATCAGTAACACCTGCATTATGAAGAGCACTGATAACTGAGCTAGATTGGTCT
>CACFAY010000074.1 GCA_902564345.1 uncultured SAR324 cluster bacterium | reverse complement strand
TTACTTCATCAACTTTAGCTGCATAGTAATCATTATTTTTTGGATATAGTCCGCTCAATTTGCCACAAAAACGAGCGATTGCACCGGTTTGTGCTATTGTTTTGCCGTCAACCTTAAGGACTGGGAACTGTCCAAATGGAAAGATACCTTCATTTCTCATTTTGAAAATTTCCTCTCTTGATGGTCGAATGTCTTCAAACTTTATTCCACCAATAAACAATGCTAAGCGGCTTGTTTCTGCTCGCCAGAATGGTAAGTCGGGATAAATAAGTTGTAATTTCATATGCAAAGTTTAAATAAAGCTGGTTAAAAAGTTATATAATTCAAAAAAAAATAATTTAATAAGGTATAAAATTCATGTGTATTTAAATTAAAATTTACCATTTTAATTGTAGCTAACACAGCTTTTTTTGGAAACTGCAAATTTATCATTTGAATTAATTTGGTATACAAAAGGAACAATATCTTGACAGATTTTGGACTTGTTCGTAGATTGTGTATCTTTGCCTACGCTTACTTTTACAGAATATTCAATGAAGTCTTTTGTATGCATTTACAAAAACCAAATTCCCTTAGAAAAATAATTTTTGAATATAAAATATGAAAATAAATATCCATTTAAAAGACGAACATAAGGAGTTTCTAGATCAGGTCATTAATGACCATTCTTTAAAAAACACTGAATCATCTATACAATCCTTGGTCATTGAAATATTGGAAAATCATGAACATGAAAATGTTTTTGGTGAAATCCGATGTATTGGTGGATGTTTCTCAACTGACGATACAATTTCAGTTGAACTTAATGATGAGCATTTGTCAAAGATGAAGGAAATCTTCAAAAAATATGAATTTGAAAACTACGATTCTGAAGATGAAGAGCTTAGCAAAATAGTTCGCAGCATAATTAATTATGCTGATCAAGAAGTGGACCTTGAGAAACTATTTTCTTAATATTAGTTTTACTGAAAAATGGATTACAAAAATTGGATTAAATTGTTTTTTATTAAGTAAGTTAAGAAATATTATTTACATAATTGTTGATTTTATTTATTAACTCATTTCTTTCTTCTCTTGATGGATTATATTTTTTTGATAAGTAAGGTGTGACTAATTTTCGGTCAAAATAAAAACCTCCACTTTTAAGAGGTTCTTCAGTAAATAACAACCAGAGGATTGTATCTATTCCTCCATCCAAGTCTCTGAGTCTTTTTTTCATAATTTTGAAAAATCCAGGCAATGAGTTGCTTAATCCATCAGTTTTTACCCATCCCGGATGCATACTAAAGATCCCAATTTTTCTCCAAAAATCTTTTTTAGAAAGTTCCTGTGCAAGTGTTACCTGTGCTCTTTTTACATTTGCGTAAGTTGAAACTTTCTCATAATTGTTGTTTTGAAATAAGGTTTTCAAATCAAGTTTTTTTAGATACATTCCACCTGAACTGACCCAAATTATCCTAGCATTTTCATTTAAACAGCCATTTTGATTTAAGCATTGGATCAAGTAATAATGACCTATCAACTGAGAAGCACATTGATGCTCAACTTTAAAATTATTTACAATTAAACTATCAGGCATGCCGCCTGCGTTTAAGACTATAAAGTCATAACAAAAACTTTGTTTACAGAATTCAACTATACGTTCCCAGTCAGACATATCTAAGTTGAGAAAAATGCAATTTAGGTTGTCTTCCTCGAATGATTTCCCCTTTTGATTATTACGTCCCGTAACATCTACAATGGAACCCTGTAATGAGAGTTGTTTTGCAACAGCTCCTCCAATTCCAGAAGTGCCTCCCGTTACAAGTGCTCTCTTTCCAGACAAATCTTTTTGGGATGAATCTTCAATAAAATTATTTTTATGTCTTTGAAAACCAGCTTTGTCGAAGGAAAAAACAATAGTTTTATCTAAAACAAAATTCCAATAATTATCTTTGTAGTAAATAAAAATGCTTGACGGAAAGAATATAAGCCAGAATATAAATACAAAAAATAAGTAGTATAATTCATTCTCGTTTGTAATTATAACGGCATTTAACTTATAAGCAGACCAATATGCTAGTGTTCCGCCCGCACCACCGATTAGTGAGAGGATGGAATAAGGAAGCGATTTAAGTTTTTTAAATATATCTCCATAGTAACAAATAAAAATTATCCATAATGATAGGAATATATAACTGTAAGATTCTTTTTTAATCAAATTTAACCAGATTAAACCAGAATCATGAAGATAGCCGCAGGTAGTAAATATAATTACTATAAAAAAAAACGCCCTAGTGAAATATTTGGCTTAAAAATGAAAAAGTTTACTGAAACTAGGCAGATAGTAGTAAGATAAATTATAGATTGATCAACTGATTTTCCATACAATACGATGAAAAACCAGAATGCTTGTAAGATTATAACCTTGATTAACAACATAACTAATTAAATGACATAGAAAGTTTGCTTTGAAAAAATGCATATAAACTTTTAATTAATGGAATTTTCAAAAGAATTTCCTCACCCACATCCCAATAGTCTCTGTGATAAATAATTTTTTCTTTATCATTTAACTTAAGGTGTGAACTTCCATGTATTTTAAATATCTTTTTTTTATAGCAAAAAATGAAATCCCAAGTCAAAAATATTTCTTCACTATTATCAATAGTATCAATAAATACAAAATGGGGATTTTTAAAAATAAAAAACATATGAGTAAATAATTTTTTTAATTTATCAATTCCATAAAATTCATTAAATGGATCTTTAAAAAAAACATTTTCATCATAAAAATAAATAATTTCATCCATAGATGATTCGTTCAAGTTAACAAACCATTCTTTAAAATCTTTTAAACCATTCATATCATTGTATTTTGGTCATAACTAAAGTTACCTCACCGACGTCAAAGCCCCATTTAGTCATATAAGACCTTGATAGTAGAGTATTTTCATCCATTAAAAACATCCAGTCTTCGAAGTTAATTACATAGGTCGTATCATCCACAGGCAAATTAAGGTCATATACAAAATAAAATGCGTTACCGGCAGTTTCTCCTTCAGCAACTCCTTCTACATCTCCGGCAGTCCCCTCAAATTGATTTGAATCAATTTTTTTCAATTTCCACACGCGTGAACCTTTGGAACCATCTGAATAGACAAATTTCTCATCTAAGGTTGCTACATTATTTTTCCAAGAAGCAATAATATCTACTTTAAACCTTTTAATTACTTTCCCTGATCTATCCTGGACAATTCCATGAGCTAATAATTTTCCATTAAAAAATTTATTCAAATTGATCTTAGGAGTTTCATTACTGTAATAATTTATTTTGTGGTCTGTGCATGAAGTTATTAGGAAAAAGAGTACTACGTAAAAATGTCTCAAAAAAATTATTTGTCGCATAAGAACTTAAATTTTGCTTAATATTTATTTGAATATTTAATTAATTTTTAACAGAAAAAATTATTCGTAAGTGAGAAATTAAAATACCTGTAAATCAAAATTATTGACCAAATGTCCCCCATGGATAGTCAAAAATAAGAATTGTAGAGTTGCCTTCCTGGCCTGTAGCAAAATCTAGACGATAAACAAATCCTGATGCAGTGACAACTCTTGATCCTACTCCAGCAGAAGTCCTTTTTTCCTGCCAGAGTTCACTTGTTTTATCTGCAACTGTTCCTTCCTCATAAAAAAAAGCAAATTGGAACCCAGTCCTGATATCCCTGATAAAATACCAGTCAAAGGAAACTTTATCATCTGATAGATTCCAACGTAATTCTGCCCCGCGGGATTCGACTTGAGCCCCGCTGTAGCGTCCTCCAACATATGACCTAAGTCTTTCAGTACCCCCTAGATTACCTCCAGAGCCGTATAGATTTGTTGCTTGTCTATTTTTCGCAAGGATTTCGATCGTATCTGAATCGCAGTTAGATAGGCACGTGGCAGTTTCCTTGGCTATCAGATACTCCAATTCAGTATTACCTTGTTTTCGAACTGTTGCCCCCGACCGGTACCAGTTAAAAGCGAATGTACTGTAACTGAGAACTGGTACGTAAAATGTCACGTTGTAACTTTGTACATAAAAGTCTGGTGAATCAGAATCTACAGCTGGTGAATCAGAAGTTGTATAAATTAATCTTATACCTTTCTGCGGATCTGTTCTATCGTCTGTCCAATCGATCTGGAAACCATAGCTGCTTGAATCACCTTCAAAACTTTGGTTGGCTTCATATATTAGATCCCCGTCTTTATCACGAATAGCTGAGAGTGTGGATTTATTTCTAGTTTGGAAACCAAAAATATCAAACATCCTGTCGAAAAGTGTTATCGCTAAGCGGGTGAATATAAATTGTGTGTCTGAAAGTTCACTAATAACGTAATCATCAGGGTCAGAATCCATTCTGCGGTTACTATATGATCTGAATGATCCCTTATCAAAATTACCCTGACCAACGTCGAGAAGAATAGCTTCTGGATAAACTGGAAAATCGGTGGCTAGTATAATACTGCCCCCAATATCGCCTGCAATTCCTATTGCGAAAAGATCAAGAGTAGTCTCGTAGCTTCCAAATGGAATATTGTTGAAACCGCCAAGAATACCAAATCCAGTTCCTGCGCCTGGTATAATATAGGGTAAAGGTAAAGCCAGATAGCCAAATTCAGAAGGAAATTGTTCTGATCTTCTTTCA
>CACFAY010000073.1 GCA_902564345.1 uncultured SAR324 cluster bacterium | reverse complement strand
TTAGGGCATTTGTGTCGAGCCGATAGAGTATCAAAGCTGCAGAATGATATAAGTAACAGTATTGTCACTTCTCTGAGAAAAAATTCTTTTTCCAACTGCTATCTCCTGAAAATGGTAGTAAAGGAGTACAAGAAAAGCTGAGGATAATTTAAATTTAAAGAATTTGGCTCAGGAATAGCTTGGTCCGGTCATGTTTTGGATTTTTGAAAAAATTATCTGGATCATTGCTTTCAATAATTTCTCCTTCATCCATAAAAATAACACTGTCTGCCACCGCAGTTGCAAATCCCATTTCATGTGTAACAACCAGCATGGTCATACCACTTTCAGCTAATTCAGTCATTACTTCAAGGACCTCTTTAATCATTTCTGGATCTAGAGCTGAAGTAGGCTCATCAAAAAGCATAATTCTTGGATTCATACATAGCGATCGGGCTATCGCAACACGTTGCTGCTGGCCTCCTGAAAGCTGTCCCGGATATTTGTTTGCCTGCTCCGGTATTTTTACTCTTTCCAAGTATTCCATAGCACTTTTTTCTGCTTCTGCCTTCGGAGTTTTCCTGACCCAAATTGGAGCCAGAGTGCAGTTTTCCAGAGCAGTTAGATGTGGAAAAAGGTTAAAATGTTGAAATACCATTCCAACTTCTGAGCGAACAATTTCAATGTTTTTAAGGTCACTAGTAAGTTCTGTTCCGTCCACTACTATACTGCCTTGCTGGTGCTCCTCCAGTCTGTTAATACATCTTATTAATGTAGATTTCCCTGATCCAGAAGGACCACAGATGACAATTTTTGCGCCTCGTTTTACTTCAAGATTGATATTCTTAAGTACATGGAAATCACCAAACCACTTGTGCATGGATTCAATTGAGATCATGATTTCTGATCCGTTTGTTTTAGTATGTTCAGCATTAGACATAAGGTAATTTGATTTTTGGTTTTTTGTTTTTTGGTTCTAATGTCCTGTATGGAGTTTCTTTTCCAAATAAATAGAATAGCGTGACATGCCGAAACAAGTTAGAAAGAAAAACAGGGCAACAAATATATAAATCTCATTCGCAAGTCCAGCCCACTGAGCATCTGCCAAAGATGCATCTCCAATCCCCAACAAATCTAACATTCCAATAATTAATACTAGGGTCGTGTCTTTGTATAGGCCAATGAAAGTGTTAACAATTCCTGGGATTGAAATTTTTAAAGCCTGCGGAAGAACAATCAATCTGTGGGCCTGCCAGTATGTAAGACCTAGTGAATCACCTGCTTCATGCTGACCTTTTGTAATTGCTTGCAGTCCTCCCCGAATAACCTCTGCCATGTATGCAGATGCGAACAAGGTTACCATTATCAGTACTCTTAATAATAAATCAAAAACTGTACCCGGCGGAAGGAAATAATTAAGCATTGTTGATGCTACAAAAAGCAGAGTTATAAGGGGTACACCTCGAATAAACTCAATGAAAATTACACACAATATACGCAATATAGGCATATTTGATTGTCTTCCCAAGGCCAGCATTATTCCAATGGGTAGAGAAAATGAAATGCCAGTAACTCCCAATATCAGAGTAAGCATAATTCCACCAAACTGATCGGTGTCTACAGTTTCAAGTCCAAATCCTCCAACAAGAAGCCATCCTGAAATGAAAGGAAAAATTGCCGAATAAATCAAACCATATTTTCTATAAGGTAGTTTTTCATATAATACAGGAATCAAGGCAAGCACGAGCATTACAAATGACAAATTGACACGCCAATGTAAGTGTGGGGGATAAAATCCATAAGTGAAAAGAGAAAAACGATTTTCAATAAATGCCCAGCAAGCGCCCAATGCCGGTGAAGCCATCTGATCCCAGCATTCTTCGCGGTTTGCGGCCGTCCATATTGAGTTAAAAAATGCCCAATCAAGAAAAGGTGGAATTATCGACCATAATAACCACAAAGAAAACAAAGTTAAGATGCTATTGAGAGTGGAAGAGAATAGGTTCTTCCTTACCCAGGCCAGAGGACCTGATGTTTTAACAGGAGGAAGCAGATCAGGGTGACTTCCTGGGGTATAATTTTGTATCTTTTGATTATTCACAAAATCTTTTTGAAAATTAACGGTCTTCTAGAGCCATTTTTCGATTGAACCAATTCATAAAGGCAGAAATGAACAAAGATATGCACAAATAAATTAAAAGTACAATGATCATGGTTTCCATCTCTTTCCCCGTTTGCATAAGCGAAATTCCACCTATTGTTGCAACTACATCCATATATCCAATGGCAATTGCTAGGGAGGAGTTCTTTGTCAGGTTAAGATACTGACTACATAAAGGAGGAATGATCACGCGCAGAGCTTGGGGTATCACAATCAGCTGCAATGTCCTGTTTGGTCTCATTCCAAGACCGTGAGCAGCTTCAGTTTGACCTTTACTGATAGCCAGAATCCCTCCTCGTACGATTTCAGCTATAAAACATGCAGTGTAATAGGAAAGTGCAAATGTTAGAGCAATATATTCAGGTTTTATTGAAGTGCCCCCCTTAAAATTAAAACCTTTAAGAGCGGGTATCTCAATTGAAATGGGTGAACCAGCTGAGAAAAATATAACGAGTGGTAAACCAATCAAAATAGCAATTGAAATGTAGAAAACAGGATAAATTTTGCCGGTAGTGTCTTGGACTTTTCTAGACCAGCGAATGAAAAAAAATATAATTAAGATAGCTATTAGGATTGATATAAAAACATATTTAAATCCTTCTTCAAAAACAGGTGCGGGAGTATAAACTCCTCGGTTGGAAAAAAAAACTGTATCTGAAATACTGATTGCTTTTTTTGGAACAGGAAAGGTGTATACGAATATTCCATAAACAAAAAGAATATGTAGAAGGATTGGAACATTTCGAGTGAATTCAAGAAAAACATATACAATCCTGCTTACCAACCAATTGTTTGAAAGCCTAAGGATTCCTAGGGTAAAACCTAAGATTGTAGCTATTATTATTCCAGAAATAGCAACTAAAAAGGTATTCAGTAATCCCACTATTCCAGCACGCGTATGAGTATCAGTAGGAGAATAAGATATGAATGGCTGAAAGGTGATATCGTATCCAGCAGGCGAATTCAAGAAATCGAAACTGAATTCTTTTCCTATTGTCCTCATATTGGTATCAACGTTTCTAACTATCATTCCCAAAAATACTAACATAATCACAATTGTGAAGATTTGTATTATTGTAGAACGATGCTCCTGGTTACGCCAAAGACGTAACAGAATTGAAGCTTGATTTGATTTTGAGGAAGGTGAGTCCATATTTAGGAACTCGCGTTTTTTTCAAATGGAAAACTTTGTGTGTAATCAGAAAAAGCGCACACACTCTAATTAGAGAATGTACGCTTTCGTAAATATTTACGCTAGATAATAATAACGTTTGTTAACGGAAAGGTGGGGAATACTGAAGACCACCGCGTGTCCATAGGTCATTCAAACCGCGTGCTAAGCCTATCGGTGTATTTGTTCCGATGTTTCGCTCGAAGATCTCACCATAGTTCCCAACTTGTTTGATGATCTGGTAAGCCCAGTCTCTATTCAAACCAAGTTCTTGACCTTGATTGTCCTCCACACCTAACAGACGCAGAATTTCTGGATTATTGGAATTCCTCATACTGTCTACATTAGAGGAGTTAACACCTAATTCTTCTGCAGTCACGGTTGCATTGTATACCCAGCGGATAATGTCTGCCCACTGATCATCACCTTGACGAGTAGCCGGACCCAAGGGTTCCTTGGAAATAATTTCCGGAAGAATCTTATGGTCATTCGGGTTTGGGAATGTAGAGCGCGTAGCAGCTAAGCCAGATGCGTCAGTTGTATAAATATCACAACGACCTGACATATATAATGCACGGGCCTCTGAATTTTTCTCAATAGTAACAGCCTCGTATTTCATATTATTTGCTCGAAAGAAATCGGCAAGATTTAATTCTGTTGTGGTTCCAGTTTGAATGCAGACCGAAGCACCGTCCAACTCTTTCGCACTGTTGACACCCAGACTTTTGTTGACCATGAAACCTTGTCCATCATAATAGTTGACTCCAACAAAAGTAAGCTTAATACCTACGTCGCGAGAAAAAGTTATGGTTGTGTTACGCCACAACACATCCCCTTCTCCTGAATTAAGCTTTGTAAAACGAGTTTTACCTGTTGAGGTAACAGCTTTCATTTTGGACGCATCACCCAAAACAGCAGCTGCAGTAGCACGGCAGAAATCAATGTCGAAACCTTTCCAATTTCCACTTTCATCTGGATATGCAAATCCGGCAATACCTGTGCTAACAACACAGCGAAGCTCTCCACGAGACTTCACATCTTCAAGGGTTCCGGCAGATACCGGTAACACCAGAGCACCGACTGCAATTAAAGCCAGTGCAGATTTTAATAGTGCTCTCATATTTTCTCCTATGAACACATTTATGAATTTCTGCTCCAGATTAGCGGAACAGAGTTTTATTGAACGATTTAGTGTTAATTAAATTTTCGTTTCTGTCAAGTCGAAAGGATATAAAATTAATCATTAAAAAATTTGTCAATATAATCTAATAAACGATTCATTTAATTAAATTTTTTACTATTTGAGTTTGGAACTTCACACGGCGTTTTTTTTCCCTCATAGGATTATTTGAAATCTGTAAATCATCTGCTGAAAAGA
>CACFAY010000072.1 GCA_902564345.1 uncultured SAR324 cluster bacterium | reverse complement strand
TTATGTATGCGGAAACATAATGACTGTAAAAAGAACTTCACCTTCCAAAGATGAAATAGAGGGAATGGAAATACCTGAAGATCCAAGCAAAATTTTATTTCGTGACATCGGATTCTTGATACTTGGTTTGATAGCTTTAGCTTTTGGATCAAATTTCCTTGTATCAGGAGCAGTTGACCTCGCCAGAATCTGGGGACTTAGCGAAGCATTGATTGGTCTAACTATAGTATCAATAGGAACAGGAACACCGGAACTAGCAACAGCTCTTATGGCTGCTTATAGGAAGACTGCTGACATTGCTATAGGCAATGCCGTAGGTTCTAATATTTTTAATATCTTATTTGTGGTAGGCCTAGCAGGACTTGTTGCACCAATGGATGCAACTGGAATTAATCCCTCTGACCTTTATGTGATGTTTGGACTTACTATTTTACTCCTTCCTACAGTTTGGACTGGAATGGTTCTAGATCGTAAAGAGGGATTTCTTTTCTTGGCGATTTATGTTGCTTACCTATACTACCTTTGGCCTGCGTCTTAATAGTAAAAAATAAAGATTTAGAATTTACCAATGGATTGTTATGACTGACTACGCTTTACGAAAATTATTTAATAAAGGAAAGTTAAAACATCTTTTGAGTAGTAAGGCTTCTATCTCAAATTGTTAAGAGCCTGATCAATATCGGCAATAAGATCTTCAACGCACTCTATTCCAACCGAGAGACGAACAACTTCAGGACCTGCACCTGAAGCAATTTGCTGGTCTTTTGTAAGTTGTCGATGAGTTGTTGAGGAGGGGTGAAGAATGAGAGAACGAGTGTCACCAAGATTAGCAACATGACTGAACAATTCAACTGACTCCAGCAATTTTATTCCGCTTTCATAACCTCCTTTAACTCCAAAAGAGAACAAAGAGCCTGTTCCGTTTGGAAAATATTTTTTCCCCAGCTTGAAGTATGGGCTTGATTTAAGTCCAGCATGAGAAACCCACTCTACGTTTTGATGTTTTTCGAGAAATTCTGCCATTGCTAGACCATTTGAACAATGTCTTTCCATCCTTAGTGGTAAGGTTTCTACTCCGTTGAGAGTTAACCATGCATTCATGGGAGATTGAGTACAACCTAAATCACGTAAACTGACTGCATGGTTGTACATTGTGTAAGCAAGATCACCGAATGTTTCAGAAAATATTAGTCCATTATATTCTGCAGAAGGAGAACTCAGACTTGGATATTTTGGATTTCCAAGCCATGGGAAATTACCAGAATCTATTACTATTCCACCTAACGCGTTGCCCTGACCAGAAAGATATTTTGTTGTTGAGTGAACCACTATGTCTGCACCCCATTCAAGGGGCTGAGACAAGAAAGGAGTTGCAAGAGTGTTATCTACAATCAAGGGCACTCCTGCTCCATTTGCAATTTTCACAATTTCTTCAAGATCAGTAACTATTCCTCCTGGATTTGCCAAGTTTTCAATGAATATTGCTCTTGTTTTATCAGTAATGGCGCTTTGAAAAGACTCAGGGTCTTCAGTGTCTACAAATATTGCTTTCCAACCGAATTTTTGAAAAGACTTACCCATCAAGTTGATAGTACCACCATAAAGTTTGTCTGCAACAATAACTTCCATACCGGGCGCCATTAAAGGGAAAAGTGCAATTATTTCAGCAGCATGCCCTGAAGATGTGGCAGTCCCTCCTCGACCTCCTTCGAGAGTTGCCAGTTTTTCTTCCAAAGCTGCAACAGTTGGGTTTGAAAGACGGGAATAAATGAATCCAGGTGACTGAAGATTGTAAAGTGAAGCCGCGTGGTCAGCATCATCAAATACATACGCAGCAGTTTGATAAATAGGGAATGTGCGGGCGCCAGTAGCAGGATCAGGAGCTGAACCCGAGTGGACAGCAAGTGTATTGAAACCATAATTAGGATGAAGCTTTAACATTAGGTTCTCCTTTTTTTTACACTTATAACCCCAGTATTGAATCCACTCCAACCAAGTTCACCAAATAATCTCGCATATTCTATTTTAGGGCAGCGGTTCATAACAACTTTCACTCCTGCATCTTCAGCGATTTTTGCGGCCCTATCGTTTCTTAACTCTAATTGCATCCAAAAAACTTTAACTCCAATTAATATTGAATTTTCTACCAGCTGAGGTGCTTCTTTGGAAGGACGAAAAATGTCAACCATGTCCACAGTTTCTTTGACTGATGATAAATCTGGATAAATATTTTGGCCATATATTTGATCTCCAACTGAATTTTTATTTACCGGAATTACACGATAACCTTTCTGGATTAAATACTTCATTACAAAATTACTAGGCCGTTTCCAATTGATGCTAGCCCCAACTATTGCAATACTATGTACACTTCTGAGGATATCTCGGATGTAATTATCTGTATAATTGTCATGATTAACGATAAATGAATCAGGCATTTTAAAATATTGTTATTAAGAAATTAATTAATGCTATAAGTTGAAGCCATAACAAGATACAGTACTGACCTTTAAAAAAATATCAGTGTGTTTAATTGTAAATAATATAATATATTATGAATCACAACTGAATGATTAAATATTCCGAATACACTTAATTTTTCGCTAAAGAATCGACTATTGGAGTAGACCTACAATATTTATTCAAAGTAAATTTTTTTTATTCCCAAATCATATCTGCAATCTTACCTACTCCATCCCATTTTTTAGTAGTAGCCGCAGATTTACCAGAGTTGATTCTTTGAGAAGGTACAGAAAAACCTGCAGACTCATTTGAGCTTTTGCGTGAAAATAAAACAAAAATTGTGATCAGTAAAAGAGCAAATGCAAGAATAAAAATTGTAATACGATTTCTCAATCTACCTCTATTATGGAAGTGTTACTAAAATTTTGTATAACTTAGAAGTTTGAAAGCAAATGCAGAGACCAAAAGATTTAGTCTTAAAATATACGAAATAATATTCAGAATAATTTAATTTTATACCTATTAAAACTGTAGTCAAACAATTTTTTTTAAAAAAGTTTTTCTACTATCCAAATCTATATAAAGATTATTTTTTCCTTGTTAAAATTAATTTTAGCTGTAATCATTTACAGCCTATATCATACATATGATTAATATATATATTTTTTTAATTCGGCAAATAAAATTATTTTAAAATAATTTGATTAATTTAGAGGAAAAAAACTTATGAGATTAGCAGACAAGGTTGCATTGATTACAGGTGCTGCAAGTGGTATTGGAAAAGAAACAGCTTCTTTGTTTGCGCAGGAAGGTGCAAAGATTGTGGCAGTTGATCTAAATGATTCTGATGGTGAAAAAACTGTTTCAGAAGTTAATTCTGCTGGAGGTGATGCAATCTATGTCAATGCAAATGTCTCTAAATCTTCTGATTGTGAACACATGGTAAAAGCTGCTGAGGAAAAATATGGTAAACTAAATGTGATGTTTAACAATGCAGGAATCATGGATAGCAGAGATGATAATGCCCAAGTTACAGAAGAGGAGGTATGGGATTTAACAATGGCTATCAATCTAAAGGGAGTTTTTCTTGGATGTAAATTCGGCATCCCTGCGATGCAGAAGGCTGGTGGTGGCTCTATTATTAATACTGCTTCTTTCGTCGGCCTTATGGGAGCCGCTACTCCACAAGTTGCCTATACTGCGAGTAAAGGTGGTGTAATCTCCCTGACTCGAGAATTAGCAGTTATACACGCCAGGGAGAATATAAGGGTCAATGCTCTTTGCCCTGGACCTTTAAGAACTGAACTGCTTATGAAATTTCTAGATACTGAAGCCAAAAAGCAAAAGAGGCTTGTTCATATTCCGATGGGACGTTTTGGCGAGGCAAAGGAAATGGCAAAAGCTGCTCTGTTCCTTGCATCTGACGAATCATCTTATACCACAGGTACAGAATTTGTGGTAGACGGAGGTATAACATCTGCTTATGTAACACCTGAGTGAAAATAATTTTATTTTCCCCACTTTGCTTTTACCTTATTCCGATCAATTTGATTATTTTCATAGGGCAGTTCTTTCACAAAAACAACCACTCTAGGCTTTTTAAATCCCGCAATCTTATTACCCACATAATCACGTAACCCCTCTGCAGATAATTTTGAGTCATTTTTGAGAACACATATTGCCTTAACTGTTTCTCCCCAGGTTTTGTCAGGCACTCCAATCACACAGCAGTCTTCTATTTGAGAATGTTTCATCATTACTGTTTCTACTTCTCCGGGGTAAACGTTTTCTCCACCACTTTTAATAAGCTCTTTTTCGGCTTTTCGTTTGACATACCACAAGTATCCTTCTTCATCAAATCTTCCAATGTCACCGGTATGATGCCAGCCATTTCTGTGGGTGTATTCTGTTGCATCAGCCATGTCCCAATATTCTAGAAAAACATTTTCTCCTCTTACCACAATTTCTCCTTCCTCTCCCACAGATAGTAGTTCCTCCGCTTCATTTACGACACAAACCGAGTTGACCAATGTTGGGCGTCCAGAAGATCCTGGACATTCTAAAGCAGGAGAAGCAGTTACAAATGCTGTGGTTTCTGCTTGCCCAAAACCAGTCCAGAAAACAGCCCCAGTTTCTTTCTGCAAACGATTAATATTTTCTGCACCTTCAAGACCATAAACCAACTTCAAACTTTCGAGTGCAGAACCACTTTCTTTTGCAGTATCTAAAACACGTTCCAAAATAGGGGGGAAAGAACCGAAATATGTCAAATTTTCAGTATCAATCAAATTTACCGCGAGTTTTTCATCAAATTGTTTTTGAATAACGTTTTTCCCGCCACTAATAAATGTAGCCCATGCTGAAGTAAGTCCCATCACATGAAATAGGGGTAAAGCCACGAGATGACCTTTGATTTCTTCTCTTCCAAAATGGTGCAGGTGAACATCTGCTGCAGCCATCACATTACGTTGACTTAGTAATGCTCCTTTAGGAACACCGTCCACAGCCGCAGTTGGAATAATAAGCCACCCCTCATCAACAGCAGGTTGCGACTCAGTAAGA
>CACFAY010000071.1 GCA_902564345.1 uncultured SAR324 cluster bacterium | reverse complement strand
TTGGACATCTCATCGTTAAGAGTTTTCTGGGAATAGTGCATGCTGGCAAACTGCTCAACAATACTCTTGACAATGGAACCACTGAGTTTCTGTGTCTCTTCTTTGGCTGTTAAAAAGGGAGGAAAAAGTAATAAAAGGACAGAAACGATAAAAGGGGTAAATTTGTTAAACTTCATTAAAAAATTTTCTAATTTAAAATCATAATATGAAAAATCAATTATATTTATTTCATAAAATGCAAGAAATATCAATCAATTTGCCGATAATCTTTCAGATATTATCTTAAACATAAGGATTATCCTAGAAGAAACAACTAGAATAACAATTGAGCACAAAAGAACATTAGTTAAAAAGGTAAAACGGTTAATCTTATTTGCAAGTATTATAAATTGATGGTTACAGTTTACAATGGAAGTCATTGAAAAATTTGTTGAATCGATATAAATTAATACATATATTTCTGGAAAATATGGTGATATATTTTTAGTAGTATTGATCGCATTTATGTATAAAACTATCTATTTGGAATTTAACCTTTTATTGAATATAGAATGAACATGGAAGGAATTACGTTGTTTATTTTTCATGTGATAGTGGTTGGCATCCTGGTAGTTATAACTGCATTTATTGCTTACAATGCTGGAAAAAACAAAGGGAGGATTATTTCTAAGGGACAAGAAAATAGAAATTAGCAGAGAAAATCTTTTGGTATGAACTCCTGATAATCATTCTATATTAATGATTTAAAACGCACGCAAAGAAATTTTTTTGTATAATTTTTTTTATGAATATTAAGAATTCAATACTGTCTGAAATTTATGAAACAGACACAATAAAAAATAGTTCACAAATTATAATAAAAAATCTGTTTTATTAACTGAAAAAACAAAGATTTTTCATTGGCAAATAGATAAGTTAATGGTAAAAAGAAACGAAACATAGATTGGTCTGCGATGTAAGCATCATTTAAGTTTTTAAACTTATTCCTGATATAAAATATACTTAAATAATGGAGAAATAATTATGAGAATAAAATTAGTGGCATTGAGTTTTGTTTTTCTGCTAAACAGTGCTCAATTGTTTGCAGAAATATATGAGGTAAATAATGAGAAAATTAAATTACTACTTGAAAGTAATGTCCCCTTAATTGATATCAGGACTGAAGGGGAGTGGTATGAAACCGGTGTAATTAAAAGCAGCCACCTTATGACTTTTTTTGATAAAAATGGAAGTTATGATTTTAGAAAATGGATGACTGAAGTTGGTGAAATAGCAAATGAAAATGGACCAGTTGTAATAATTTGCAGGTCTGGAAGAAGGAGTCGAATTGTTTCAAATATGATAATCAAGGAAAACAGTGAATACCTTATCTATCATGCGACTAATGGGATTAAATCTTGGATTGAATCAAGCAACAAAACTGTTCAGCCGAATTAAAGCATTTATGTTGTAGGAGTTATATACTTTGAAGAGAGAAACAACTTTCTATACCTGTATGGACTACAATTCATTTTTACGCCCAGATTTAAGGACAAAATCAATACTTTATTTTAAGGCATTACCTGCCTGTATTTTTAATTCATATTTTGTAGCGATGCTGATGGGATGGTTTATTGAAACAAAAGATTAATTTTCAACCCCCCTAGTGCTCGATGAATCATGTTCGCTGCGCTTACAAATTCTGAGGTCATTATAGCAAATGAAGGAACACCCAAAAGCTCTGAATTAATAGAGTCATGCAACTGCATGATGGATAGCTACCTCAATCTCCAACTCCAGCAATTGCAGCATCCCATTTTTTAATTACCTTCAATATCGTTTTTGCAGCAAGCGAACTGTAATTCTTTTTTATAACTCTTATTACTTCTATTGCCTTGGATTTTTTATCAGTAGACCTTCAAAAGTATTGAAAAAATGGAGAGTGCATTTCTTGCCATTTGAAATGATGCAAACTTTTGCTCCTTTAAGATTTTCTATTCCTGTTGCGTATTTAAAGGGAACTGGTATCACCCTCGTAAGTCCGATCTAAAACTTCTATGGTCATGTTTATCAGAGATATAAATTTGGTATTTATTTTTGGCAACAATCAAGGCAGATACCAAGTGGTTGAGTGACTGCTCTGCTCTGCTCTTCGTTCCAAACCATGTAGGAATAACGCCACCAATTGAAGGATTTTGAAATAAGCATTTTTAATATATTAATGAATTTATGAAGCTGAGTAATACGCCTGATAATAAAGAAAAAGTAATTGCAGTCAATAAATTAGGACCAAAAGCAAGTTTATGTGACTTTACCTTAAATAAGTTTGAACATGTTAATACTGATAGTGAAGCAACAGAACTCATTGTTCCTGCCGCCCAACCTACAAGATGTGCTTGCATCAGTAGTGCAGGATGAATATCTATCTTTACTGATGTAAGCAGAGAAAGTGCGATTGTGCTTGTAATCACAGGATGAATTCCAGTGAAAGAAAATATTGTTATAACTAGTGGCGTAAATGCTAAAAGTGACCATGAAGGAAAAATTGCTGAGTCAAGAAAAAGAATATAATCATTAACTAAATTGGAGTGACTAATCAGATACCCAAAAAACATTGCAATACAAATTACAGTGATATCATCTGAGGAATTCAGAAGCCATGATTTTGTTTTAGAGAAAATCTCAAAATAATTCTTAAAGTTGAAAATTATGTAAATAACTATTAAAACAGGCATTACCAATACTACAGCTGACAATGCAGTGAAATCAAAAAAAAGTGATACAGAAAGGACAGAAATCATTATTAAAATCATCAGTGGAAATACTGGACTAAGACATGCCAGCGAATATTTTATTTTATTTAACGTAGATCCATATGCAAAAATAGGTAGAGAAATAAAGTTGAAAAGAATTCCAACTAAAATTCCGAGTGCCATTGCAATCCAAGAATTTTTTGTGTCGATAAATGCTTGTCCTACAGCGAATGCAACAAAAAAAGGAGACCACGTAGCCGAGGTATTCATTCCACGCAGACAGGCTTCAGCAATAGTCTTACGGTAATATTTGTCAGAATTCTCTGGAAGGGCAGCAGATAGAATGGAAAATGTTCCGGTGTTAATTACGCTTCCAAAAAAATGAGAAGCAATCTGAAAACCTGAAGTTGAGATGTTTGTAGGAATATTTCTTAGCAAGTCCTGAGAGTTTTTTACACTTCTCACATTTAAAGAAGTAGACCTGACAAGTGTCATAGTTGGAAGTAATGCAGCAAAAACTAATGTAAATCGCCCCGCTGACAAATAGTCTTCAAAACTTGGTAAATGGTCCAGCATAAAAAACGCTACAATAACTAAGATTGTAATAATTGTAAGGCTTTCCTTTTTAAGTCGTCCGAATGTAAGGACTATAAATAATAACAGACTCAATACTCCTAAATTTGCAATGAATAAAGCAGACTGGCCGACTGTAATATCAATTATTGCTGTTGACCATGCTACACAAAGCAATAATAATCGTATTTTGTCTATGTGCATTTGGAAGTTGGATGTTTTGAGTAGTTCCCTTTGAAGTTTAAAACAGGGTTTAATTCTTAATCCAATACTACACTTAGGATTAAGTAAGAGAGGTTATCTGCCGCCATAATTATATGGCGGCATTTTGTTCTTTATAGAAGGAAATTAGTTGAAATCATCTTTAAGGAATAAAAATTTTTATTTAAGATGTGAATTAACTAAGGCACGTTTGACGAATTGTCCTCCACGTTCAATTTTTTGTTCATTATTTTCAATTATAACCCTTCCGCGACTAAGTACTGTTTCAGTAAATCCCTGAACCTCAAAACCTTCATAGGCTGAATAGTCTACACGCATATGGTGAGTACAAGGATTATTAATACTGATGGTTTCCTTGCGATTAGGATCAAAAATAACTATGTCCGCGTCTGTTCCTACAGCGATTGTTCCTTTTTTGGGAAAAAGACCGAAAGCTTTGGCTGCTGCTGTAGATGTAACCTCAACAAAACGATTCAGGTCCATCCTCCCTTTGACAACGCCACCGTTAAAAATTAAGCTCATGCGGTTTTCAACTCCAGGTGCCCCATTAGGAATTTTCGTAAATGATTCTAGTCCGAGTTCTTTCTGTTCCTTGAAACAGAAGGGACAATGATCAGTTGCAATAGTTTCTAGGTCACGAAATTTGAGACCCTGCCAAAGTTCGTCTTGGTTCCATTTTTCTCTTAAAGCAGGTGTCATAACCCACTTTGCTCCTTCAAAGCCTTCTTTTTCATAGTAGCTTTTATCAAGAAAAAGATATTGTGGGCAGGTTTCAGCAATCACATTTACTCCGCGCATCCGTGCTCTTTTTACTTCTTCAAGTGCGTCAGAACATGATAGGTGAACTATATACAAAGGAACATCAGCTACCTCTGCAATTGCAATCGAACGATAAACTCCTTCTGCCTCCATCCTAGTAGGACGAGTGAGACCATGCCATTTAGGTTCAGTATGACCATCAGCAACAGCTTCCTTAATAATTTCATCGATGACGATCCCGTTTTCGGCATGCATACAGATTCGCGTGCCGTTTTCTCCTGCCTGCCTGAATGCCCTGTAAAGTGTACCGTCGTCCACGTAAAGAACTCCCGGATAAGCCATGAAAAGTTTATAGGAGGTTACTCCTTCATCGGCCAATTTACGCATCTCACCTAACCTTGTATCAGGCATGTCAGTAACGATCATATGGAATGCATAATCAATCAAGGACTTTCCGTCTGCCTTTGCATGCCATGTATCTAGTCCATCCAGAGTTGATTCTCCCTTGGTCTGAATTGCAAAATCAATTACGCATGTTGTTCCACCAAAAGCAGCCGCTCTTGGACCTGTTTCAAAATCATCCGCACTCATCGTACCACCAAAAGGCATATCAAAATGCGTATGTGGATCAATACCTCCGGGGATAACATATTTCCCTTTGGCATCTATTATTTTGTCTGCATCCATTTGCAAATCTTTTCCAATAACTGAAATTTTTTCATCTTCAACAAAAATATCTGCATCATAATCATCAACAGCCGTAATAACTCTTCCTTTTTTAATCAATAC
>CACFAY010000070.1 GCA_902564345.1 uncultured SAR324 cluster bacterium | reverse complement strand
TGATCGTAAACGGAATTACAGAGTCAGTCATCCAACAACCCTGATGTAAGAGACCTTTTTGAATAGAGAGACGGAAACGATAACCAATACGTTCGCCGGTGGATGAAGTGATTATAACATCTTGTACTGCAAAATTCTCTTCGAGGGTCAAATCAATAAATGTTGCATTAATATGGTTTAAGAGGGGGCGATAGGATGGATTTCTTACAAGTCTGATGAAACGATTAAGTGGACCTGTTAGTTTTTTATTTGAAGGTGATGCAAAACGGAAAGTTACTTCAATGCCAATATCACTCTCGTCATTTTGCTGCATCGCAAGAAGTTGAAGTCTTACTACATCATTTGGCTTAAGTTTTGGATCAGGGTATGCGTTTTTTATATCGTAAGAAGCCCAAACTTGAAAAGTAAGAGCAAAAATAAAAATTAGAAGAGTGACACGTTTAAACAAACTTTACCTATTATAAAACATCTTTTGAACTCATAACTATTTCACCTGACTTTAAGAAGCGTTGAGAAAATTTGAATTTTCAGGGGAAAATTCTTTATAGAAAACAATCTATTTTACAATTATAAATGCAAATTATTTGAGGGTGGAAATATAAGCAGCAACATTTTTAATTGCTTTCTCATCAGGCAAAGTCATAGACATAGGTCTCATTTGCATTCCATATGTATCTTTTGGATTTGCTCCGCGAATTCCATTTTTAAAGTGTTGAAGTTGCCTAACTATATACCAATCTTGAATACCTGAAAGTTTTGGTGCATTAAGATCTTTGTTTCCTTCTCCATTTGGTCCATGGCATGACACACAAACTGCATAAGAAGCTTTCCCAGCGATTACATCACCGTCTAAAGTTTTTGGTGAAACTGGTCCTTGAAGAGAATTTACATACACAGAAACGTCTGTTATCGCCTGTTCGTCTGTAAGTGTCATTGACATAGGTCTCATTTGCATACCATATATATCTTCAGCATGAGTTCCACGAATTCCAGATTTAAATGCTGCGAGTTGTCTTTTGACGTACCAAACCTGTTGACCGGCTATTCTTGGTGCATTAAGTGCTTTGTTTCCTGCTCCATCTGCACCATGGCAAGAAACGCAAACAGTATATAATGCCTTACCATTTTCAGCTGATCCTTGAAATGATATTGCAGTGGTTTCTGTTGAAGCCGGTGCAGGAGTTTGTTTTGTTGACGTTACCAGATTTTCTTTAAATGTTGCAACATATGCAGCCAAATTATTCATAGCTTCATCGTTTGAAAGCGCCATGGCCATAGGCCTCATCTGCTGTCCATAAATATCTTTTATATGGGTCCCTCTTATGCCTTTCTTGAAGCTTTTAAGTTGTCTAGAAATGTACCAATCTGGAAGACCAGCTATCTTTGGGGCATTGAGAGCTTTGTTCCCTTCTCCCTGCGCTCCATGGCATGCCGCACAGGTGGTATAAGAATTTTTACCTAAATCTATATCTCCTTGAATTGTAGGTTCTTGGGGCGCACCTCTTAATGTAGTTATAAACTCAACTACTCTTTTTAAATCTGAATCGTTAATCAATGTCATTGACATGGGTCTCATTTGCATTCCATATATATCTTCAGAATGTGTACCTCTAATACCGGCACGCCAGTTGCGAAGTTGCCTTTCGATATACCATCCTGGTTGTCCAGCTAAACGAGGAGCTCCAAGTCTTTGATTACCTTCCCCATTAGAGCCATGGCATGATGCGCAAGGAGCATAAAGAGGTTCACTTACAGGACTTTTTACAACTGCAGAAACAAGTTTTGACATAGCCCCAGCAGGTTTTGCCATTGAGACACCTTTCAGAGTTGATACGTATGCCGTTACATCTTTTATTGCTTGATCGCTTGCAAGTGCCATTGCCATGGGCCTCATTTGCTGACCATAGATATCTTTTTGATGAACTCCGCGAATCCCATTTTTAAAATTATGTAACTGACGCTCTACATACCAGTCTTGTAGACCAGCAATTTTTGGTGAATTAAGTGCAGTATTTCCCTCACCATTTGCCCCATGACATGTCAAACATACTGAATAAGATGATTTTCCTGCCTCTATATTTCCTTTGACACCAGAATGTTTACCACGGCCATCCAATTTACCGATGTATGCAACAATATCTTCAATATCCGTTTCATTATATAAAGTCATTGACATACTTCGCATCTGCATGCCTGTAATGTCTTTTGGATGAGTCCCACGTATACCTTGCTTGTAGTTTATTAGTTGACGCTTAATATACCAAGACTGCTGGCCTGATATTCTCGGGGCATTTGCTATTTTGTTGCCCTGTCCATTATCTCCATGACAGGACGCACAGACCTTGTATTTCTCCTTGCCTCGAAGCACGTCTCCTGATGCAAAGATATTTGCTGAAAATACTGATCCTACTAAGAAGACAAATAGAAATAAATTTAATTTTTGCTTAATTAAATGACTATTGTCTAAATAAAAAACTGGCATAACTATCCAAAAAAAATTTAATACTTTTTTAATGTGCATTTCATACCTACTCTAAACTTTACCAAGTGTTTAAAAAATTGGCAAATACTTTGCTAAACGTAATTAATTTTTTCTTTACTCTGAATCTAATCTGTAACGTGCTGGAGCACGACACTCTTCAAAACTCTGAGCTTTATAGCTGAATCCATTTCCCCATCTTACTTTTTTTCGTTCTTCTTCAATTTTATAAATACATTGATTGTAGTTTATTTGGTTCACTTTAGTTCTACATCCGAGGTTGAAAAAAAGTAGTAAGTTTATAGAAATGGTTAGTATTAAAAAAAATTTGGGAGGATTTATTTGATTTAACACACTGAAAAATTTCATTTGATAAAAATTCAGTTTTCTTGTTTTTGCTGAAGCCGATAAATGTGATTTGTTAGTCTCTCTAGAAAAAAATCTATTTCAGCTGCAGTTGTTGACCAGCCCCAGCTAACTCTTAGACTTGATTTAGCCTCCTCTCTTGATCTCCCCATGGCTAAGAGGACATGGCTTGCTTCCATGGCTCCTGAAGAACAGGCAGATCCTGTTGAAACTGCTACTCCATCTAAATCAAGAGAAATCAATAAACTTTCTGCACTTATACCTCTAAAACCAAAGTTTAGAGTATGATGTAGACTATGTTCCAAGTTCGTGTTTTGAAAGAAACCATCAATACTTCTTATTTTATCTAAAACTTTTTCCCTGAAATTATTATTTTGTTTTTGAAGCCTATTCTGATTTTCTAGATACCACTCAAATGCCTTGGCAAAGCCAACGCAAAGTATCACGTTTTCTGTTCCAGCTCTTCTAACTCTCTCTTGGTTACCCCCGGTTACAAGAGATTCAAAGCTAGTTCCTTGTCTGACATAAAGTAGGCCTACCCCGCGAGGTCCTCCTATTTTGTGAGAAGTGACAGAAGCAAAATCAATTCCGGATTTATTTAAATCAAATTTTATTTTTCCAGATGCTTGGACCATATCAGTGTGAAAAGCTATTTCATTTTCTCTTGCAATCAGACTTAATTCTTCTATGGGCTGCAAGCATCCGTTTTCATTGTTTGCAGTCATCAAAGAAATTAAAGATGTTTGATGACCAATAACCTTTTTTAGTGATTCTGGATCAATCAATCCTGAAGAATCGACAGGCAGTTCTGTTATTGATATGTTTGGTAACTTAGATAGAATTCTGCAGGTTTCTAGAACAGAAGGGTGTTCTATTTTTGAAGTGATCAGATGCTGTTCCCCTGAGGCCAGCGCCAACTGTCTTAGAACAGTATTGTTGCTTTCTGAGCCACCACTGGTAAATATAATTTCGCTAGGTTTGACACCTAATGATTTTGCAAGAGTGTTCCTTGCTGTTTCAAGAAGTATCTTGGCTTCGCGTCCTGCCCAGTGTGGACTTGAGGGATTACCCAGTGATTTTTCTGCTACATTACTCATTGCTGTCTTGGCTTCAGGCAGCAAAGGCGATGAAGCGTTGTGATCCAGATAAATATTTTTATCCATTACTGCAATTTCATAAAGAGAAATGCTGGTTGAAGTATTGGGGCAGCGAAATGATAAATTTTAAAACTGCAGTTAAGATAGTGATCAAGATTAACCGGTTAGTAATCCTCCATAGTTAATAAAAAATGGTACAAAAACAAGACTGAGAATGGCTGACAATTTTATCAGGATATTAAGTGATGGACCTGAAGTGTCTTTGAAAGGGTCTCCTACAGTGTCTCCGACTACAGCGGCCTTATGAGTTTCTGTTCCTTTACCTCCGAAATTACCTTTTTCGATATATTTTTTTGCGTTATCCCATGCACCCCCAGAGTTTGCTGAAGAGATAGCAAGCACTCCTCCTGAAACAAGTGAACCAGCTAAAATCCCTGCAACTGCTGGGACTCCAAAAAGGAAACCAACAAGAAGAGGTGTGCCCATAATTAGAATACCTGGAGGTATCATTTCACGTAAAGCAGCCGTAGTAGAAATTTCGACACATTTCTCATAATCTGGTTCAGCTTTTCCCTCCATAATTCCTGGAATTGTTTGGAATTGTCTACGAACTTCTTCAATCATGTCAAAAGCAGCTTTGCCAACAGACTTCATTGTCATTGCTGAAAAAAGGAATGGCAACATTGCGCCTATAAATAATCCAGTCAAAACAAGTGGATCAAGAAGATTTATACTCTCCATAATGTTTGCCTGTGGATCTAGAAGATCTGCTCTGGTAAGAAATGCTGAAAAGAGAGCTAAGGATGTTAAAATAGCTGAACCAATGGCAAAGCCTTTGCCTATTGCAGCAGTGGTATTACCTGCGGAATCTAACACGTCTGTTCTGTCACGAACGTTTTCCCCCATACCAGTCATTTCAGCAATCCCTCCGGCGTTATCGGCAACCGGACCATAAGCATCTATTGTCAGTCCAACTACTAAGGTACTTAACATTCCTATAGCCGCTATAGCTACACCATACATGCCTGCAAGTGTTAAGGGTACAAAAATACTTATTCCTAGCAGTATAATCGATCCTGTTGCGCTGTGATAACCAAGAGCAAGTCCAAATATTATATTTGTTGCTGCTCCGGTTTCTGATGATTTTGCTACTTCTCGTACCGGTTTAAAATCATGTGAAGTGTAGTATTC
>CACFAY010000069.1 GCA_902564345.1 uncultured SAR324 cluster bacterium | reverse complement strand
AAGTTATCTAAAACTCCTTGATGATACATTTCACGTATTTTTTCAAGGTCAGCCGTTTTGAGTTCATTTGGAGGTTCGTACTCAACTTGATAATTTTCCTCTCCATCCACAGACTTGTTTTCGGAAACATTTTTATGCACATCTTGAATTACTTCAAGGAATTCTTTAGCATAAAGTGCTCCTGCATACTTGTAATAAATGGAGCCATCAGGATTTAAAAATACAGTGAAAGGGACACCAGTTGCCTTGTATTTGCGGTAGGCTGTGCTATGAATATCAGCGTCAATGAAAATGTTAGTGAAATTATTGCGCAGGTAAGAATATACTTTTTCCTTGCTTAACGTTTCTTCAATGAAAAGATCACACCAGTGACACCACTGAGCTGCAAACAGGAGAAAATACGGCTTATTTTTCTCTCTATTCTGCTTGATTACGTCTTGGCTATAATACTGAAAATTAACTGATGAATCTTCATGATCAAATGCTTCTGCATTAAGAGACAGGATTATAAGAAGCGATAAGAAAGACACCATAAATTTAGGAATTGCAAAGTAACACCTGTAAACCTGTTTTGTATACATAAATAGATTCAGTGACACTTATGATTGTTTGATTTTCAAATGAATTTTATTTCAATGGGAAAAGTTTAAGCATCAAAATCATATAGAAGTAATTTAGTTATTTTGCAGTCATCAGTGCTAAACCTAAAAATATTTTTTAACTAACTTATGTACTTTCTTAACTAATTATTTGATATTTAACTTTCCGCTTATACAAATTAATTTCAAGCTGCATTGAATAATAACTTCTTGTTAATGTATTACCGAATATATACGAAAATACCAGAATTATCATGGCAAAATTTGTGGAGCTTTGAGTAAAATCTACACTAAAATCTAATTTTTTTCTGAGTCAGTTTTCTGAAGGGGTTTAAGAGAAGAAAAAAAGATAATTAATTAATTTTGGAAAATCCTTTTTAAATGAAATTGGTATCTAGAAAATAATCTCATCTAGAATTTCAAACATGTCTTGTTCTAGTTTTTCTGCAATTCTCATCATCTTCTTAGAATTAAAAATTCCAGCAAACGCGGTAGGTTTTAAAAAGGATATAAGTATTTGTTCGTTGTTAACTGGCTGATACACTGCGAATTTAACAGGCATGAAAACACCTGCTGTGAGGTCAGTGGAAATTAGTTGGCTACAATTTCCCAAGTTACAAAATTCCACAATTTTATATAATTTGAATTTTATCTGTTTTGTAAAATCTCCGTTTTTACGATCATGTATATTATCTATATTATTTATACGAGTGATAAGATAGTTACGATCTTTAACTTCCTGAACTAAATATTCGAGCACATCCTCAAAGCTCATTCCAGAATAATGTTTTGTTACAATATCTTCTGAAACAACCATTTAGGAAAATTTTTGGAAAATTAGTTATTAACTCTCTTCAGGTTTTTTTATTGTTTTAATATAATTTATTAAATCCCACCTTTCATCTTCAGAAAGAATCAGTCCCCATGGAGGCATATCTGATTTCCCATTTTCAAGTATCCAAAATAAATAGCTGTCTGCTGAGCTATCTGCTTTGTGCCATACCCACAACTGTTTTGGCCAAGTTGTAAATCCGTGAGCAACTACACCATAACCATTCCCACTTAACCCGTGACACTTTGCACAGTTTTTTGCAAACATATCCTTTCCGCGTGAGATCGAAGAATCAAAATCGACAGTAGGATTCTTAACTTGCTTTAAATCCATAGTCATATCTCCAAATTTCATCATAGCATTACTCTCTTCTTCAAGGGGAGCTGCATTTGTAATGAGTGGGCCTTTATGAACTTTATAATTATGTCCTGCTGGATCTTCAATTTCACCTATTGCACTTTCAATCTTGTTTTTTGAAATAATATCTGGATCGTATTCAACCTTAAGCACCGGCCATCCAGAATCTGTATCTTTCAAATTTAAATCTATAATTTTAACATCCAGTTTTTTTAGCAGCTCTGACTGCAAAGCTTTTGTGCTGGCAATTGTACGAATACCTTCAATTTTAAATTTTTCTACAACTGTTCCAGCAAAAACTGTCTGAAATAAGAAAAAATTAAAACAGCAATAAACAACAATAAAGATCAAAAATTTTTTCATGGTATGAATTTGTTTCAGTTGTTAAAAAATGGCTAGAGAAATTGAATTTAGCCTTTAAATTTTATTTTTTTGGAAGCTTCCCATCTTTTCCCAAAATTGTCTATGAATACAACTTTTATTGGTGCTTCCTTAATTGCTTTTAGTTTAAATGTAAATAATGGCTCATCTGCTATTCCTGAAGATAACCTTAGGCGGCTGACAAGTTCATCTCCATAATATACGAGCATATTTCTTATAAAAGTAACTGGGATTGCCCTGTTAAATACTGGATCAGATGTATCATCTGCTATTGCAAGTCCTGTAAATGAGGGATGATCAAATTTTACCTTAACCTTGAAAACCTTGTTTTTCTTTATTCGCCTCGAAATTCTTAGGCGAGGAGGTCTTATTTTTTCTGCCATACTTATTCTCTAGTTAAAAATATTTTATGCTAAGTTTTTAATTTACTCGAATGCTAATACTTTGATTCTGTCGTCTCTGGTTGTTTTAACTACAGATTTTTTCTCAATGTAACTTATTAATTCTTCCGCGATCATTTTACCGGTATCCTTTACATGAGTAGCACCAAACAAAGGATTATTCTGAAACCTTGTATGGGCAGAAGCAACTGTGTAGACTTTTTGTTGTTCAAATTCTTCCCCCCCTATAGTAATTTCCAATACTCTTTTGCCGGCTGGTTTAACAAGATCACATATAATTTTCATTCCAGAAAACCTAATCATATCACCACCTACCCTAGTATATGGATCTCTATTTACCACTGAACTTAATATATTTTCAAGGAGGTTTTTTATTTCTTTTCCCCTCATTGAAAAAGTGGAAATACGACCTTCTGTCGGAATAACATTATATATATCCTCCTTGGTTATCTTGCCAGGTAGTACAGATGCTCCAAATCGCCAGGCTGGAAAAAAAGCAATGTCTGTTTTCTGAACCTCCCTCATTGCATCTGTAATAAGATTACCTACTGTACTTTGCCAAAAGTCTCTCCTTTGCATTAAAACGTCAGAGCGGCCTATCGTTTTTGATAATGTAGACTCATGAGGTTGGTACGCCTCTTCTATCAATTTTGAAACCTCAGGATCAGGATCAATTCTTCTCTGCATTACTTTAATTAGCCGATACTCAAAATCATCAATTTTTTTATCTTTTATTTCTAAATCCAGACTGACTACATATTTCCCATGGGCACCGCCTTGGAAAACTAATGTATCATTCCATACCACTGGATCCAATACTTCATCGTGGGTATGTCCACTTAAAAGGACATCAATTCCATCTACTCTTCTGGCAAATTTTTGATCAAGGCCGAACCCTCCATGAGAAATGAAAACTAAAAGGTCAGGATCTTCGTTTTTTCTTATATCTGCTATTAAAGCCCTAGCTTCATCTTCTTTGATTCCATACTTATACCATTTAGCAGACCCTGCAATAGCTGATGTTAGTGCTGTCCAAGGGTAAGTATAACCAACAATAGCAACTTTCAGTTTACCTACTTTTCGGATTATATATTGATCAAGTACTGGTTCTTCCCATTCTCTGTCTGTTAGATTATAGGCAATTACAGGAAAGTTAGCTGAATCAATGAGATCAAGGAGATGATCTTTTTTATAGAAGAATTCCCAATTACCAGGAACCATTGCATCATAACCAATGGCGTTCATGATTTTAACCATTGCAACGCCCTTGTCAAAAAAAGTGATCCCTCCTCCATGCCAAGTATCTCCAGCATCAAACACAAGATTTTTCCCGGGTTTTTCAGCTTTTAGTTTCTTGATCATGGACGCTACATACGCCATACCACCAATTTTTCCCTCTATTCTAGCCTTATTGACGTAGTCACCTTCTCTAGAAACACCTCCCCAAGGTTTTATATCATCGAGGTAGCGATAATAGATTGGCTTTAGATAGGAGTGTAAATCGTTTGTAGTAATTATCCTAATTTTCTCAGTTGCAGAAGCAAATATGCTAGGTACATGAGTTAGCAAAAATAACAGAAAAATCCATGCAAAACAGGTCTTTAAAAAAATAGTTTTGACCAAACAGAGCTGCATAGCACTTTAGCAACCTCCGGCTGCCACGGTCACTTTTTTATTTGCTGCCCATTTACCATGCTTATTGCACTCTGCTACCACCCAAACTTCTCCATCACCTCCAGAAAGACGGATTTGAGTACTTAAATAAGCTTCTCCATTAGCGGGTGTAAAGAAAAATTTTCCTTTAATGACCACAGGATCCTGAAAATTCATAATTTGAATACTTTTAATATAGTGGTCTTCATCCATTGGATGGTCAACACTGCAAACTATTGATGCCTGTGCACCATCTTCAACAACTGGTGGCAAGGATATTTTAGGTAAGTGTATTCTTTCTAATTCAGTTAGGTTCTCTAAATCCTTAGGTCTTTGAAAAACTCCGCCATGAGCGCTATTTAATCCAGGAATCGCTGAAAGGGCTGGTATTGCTATACCTGCAGCCATTGCATAGTTAATAAATTTTCTTCTGGAAAAATTTTCTGCCTTAAATTCAAGATCTATATTTTTCATTAAATACTCCTATCAATTGTAATTAGTGTAAATATTCTTGTTTGTTAAAAAATCTTTATATTAGAAATTTAAAGACATATTCAAATTGGTGGCCAAAACCTAGTTTTTTGAATTTTGACCACCATTAAAACTAAAATTTAATCTGTTGCAGCAATTTCCAATATTTGATTCTCCTTGGAATCAGATTTATTCATTGCAGCTTTTATGGCACTTGGACTGGGTACCCAGCGGACACCATTGTTTTCTATGCCAGACTCAATATCTGTGGTAATTATATCCCACTTCGCAGGGTCTGATGATGACGTATCAACTAGTGTTGCTACATCCTCTTTTTTTGTAGAAATAATTGCACGGGTTCCTTCTGGATTAAATGCAACATTATGAGGTCCTAAACCTGTTATAAGATCTATAACCTTAACATCATCCTTAGTATCGATTATAGATACCATGTCTGA
>CACFAY010000068.1 GCA_902564345.1 uncultured SAR324 cluster bacterium | reverse complement strand
TGGGAGGCAATTGAATTTTGAATTTCTGGTATAGACACATATTCAAGATAGCGGAGAATTTGACCAAGCAAAAGAGGGAATTTTTTCTGCAGAAGTAAAGCAATTTCGAGCTGTTGTTCTGAAATAGAACCACAACTTAACAGCATTTCTCCTAGTTTTCGTTTTGAGGATGTGACGGAATATAATTGATTTTTGATTTTTGAAAGAGGACGAAAAAATGAACTCTTCCAGCTAGAAGCTTGACTGCGAAGTATTTCAACAACATATGATCTATTTGCTGAATCAATACTTTCAAGCGCTTTTACTGCTGCAGCGGATACTTCTATTGATTTATCCTTAACATAGGGAAACAGATACTGATTTACTCTTTTAATTCCACATTGGCCGAGCGCCTTTATCACATCAGCTCTTTTGGAGGCATCTGTATTTTGCAAAAGGTGAAGTAGGTAGTTCACACCGCCTTTATTTTTCTTAGCAGCAATTGCTTCAAGAGCAACCTGTCTTACGTATTGATTTTCAGAAAGTTCCACACAGTTTATGAGTTCTTCCATGGAGAGATTTGTTTTCTGGCGGTTGACCTTAATTTTTTCATCTGTTCCCTTTGGGAAAGATGATTTTTCCCACCATGCTTTTGAAACACCTTTCTGCTGCTGTTTGTTATTTTGAAAAACTGAGGAAAACTTTTGTCTTAAATTAGAAGCCCTACTAACTGTTTTTTTCCCGGCATGAGCAGATTGATAGGCGTTCATTTTTTGCAATAACTTATATGCTTCTGTAACTTGTCGAAATTTCTGCGCATTTCCGTTTCCTGAGGATGTATCAGGATGATATCGCATTACAGACTGGCGATAAGCTTGCTTTAGCTGTTTTTGTGTTACTCCGGGCTCAACACCCAGTTCAAAATAAGGATTTAGTGTTTGTTGTTCCATTGATTATTGGTAAATGATTCGCAAAATACACTTGAATATTATATTCTGCAAAACACGGTCCAATTTGATTTTAATAACATTAAAATCAGTCAAATATAAGAAAATTTTACTCCCGGAAATTGTTTCAAAAACTTTCGTGTTGCTTCCTCATGATCAATAGCCATAGCTAGTGGTTTATCTCCTTTTGAAACCCTTAAAAGATTGTCAAATGCATTGCTAATCGTACGCATGTAGCACTCCTTGTCAGGGGCACTGTGTGGAGTTAGTACAACATTATCAAGTTTGCATAGGGGGGATTTTTTCGGGAGAGGTTCCTCCTCAAAAACATCAAGTCCTGCACCATAAATTTTTTTTGAAACCAACGCCTCATATACGGCATTTTCGTCATGCACATCACCACGTGACGCGTTGATCAGTAGTGCGCCGTCTTTCATTTTATTTATAGAGTTGCGGTTTATCAGGTGGCGAGTATAACTTGTTTTAGGTACATGGTAGCTGAGTATATCAGAATGTTTCAGCAGTTCTTCAGGAAAGACAAATTTCAGTCCTAATTCTTTTTCAGTAATTACCTGACGTATAATATCAAAATACATGATTTTGACACCAAATGCAGAAGCTCGTCTTGCAAGTGCTTTCCCAGTATTACCAAGTCCAAAAATTCCCAAAGTTTTTCCTGATAGTCCACGGTTCTGATATTTCAAGCAGGTCCATCTTCCTTGTGCTACAGAATTATGATGAAAAAGCAGTTGGCGGTAAAGTGCTAAAATCATCATTATAACATGCTCAGCCACAGATTCTGCGTTTGCACCATTGTTGTTTGCTACATAAACATTGTGCTGTTTTGCTTTTCTTAAGTCAATATGGTCAAAACCTGCACTTAATGTTTGAATTATCTGCAACTTGCTGGCAGCCGCATATTGTGCATCACTGAGATTTATTTTCTGACCTATAATAGCATTTACCTTAATAAGCTGTTCTTGCTGGGTATCATCATGACACGAAAAATCAGTCAATTTCATGGAAAAAAATTCTGGCAACTCTGTTTTTAGCGTCTCAAATAACCATTCGTATTCATTGTTTACAAGTATATTAAACATCAGGATTTCCTAGAATGTATAACCTATGCCGATACCGTATTCTGTAGAATGTAAAGCAACATCTTTACTTACACCGTCACGCAAAACTGTAAGTTCATCAAAAGTCAAATCTCTTTGCTGATAAAACAATAATAGATCAATGTTGCCGTATGCTATTCCAGAACCAAGAAAATATCCCATACCACTTATGGACTTAGCCTCACTAGATCCGGGATTACCATTTACTTCTGCCTGACCACTAACAGGGAAACGAGTGGATGCTTCAATTAGCATAGATATAGTTCTTGTTAACTCAATACCTGTATAACCCGCACCTAGTTCAAGTAGATGTGCTCGAAACACGCCAGTGTAGGCCTCTGAAGATGTGACGGTGTCTTCTATACGGGCATTGAAATAGGAATATCCAAAATCCAATTGAGTACTTCTGGAAACAGGCATCAAAAAGGACAGTACAAATTCAGAAGTATTAATATTTGTATCTTCAAACCCATCAGTTACACTTTCAATACTTATGGGGAATAGAAACCTTATTTTTGCTCTCACTGCCCATAATTCTGTTGCAAGACCCATCAAACAAAAAGTGAGAAAAATTTTTTTTGACGTTGGGTTAATCAAACTCATGTATATTTAACTTTTTTAATAGAAAAGGTTTATATTTCATCTTATATTTTACAAAATTTACAGACCTTGTGTATTTTTGTAAGTTTCTTAGAATGCAGTACTAGGATTTAAACAAAAACATTAGCAGAAATTATAATGAAAAAAATTGTCGAAACTGATCAGCGTCCATGGGGATACTTCACTGTTTTGGCAGACGAAATAGACCACAAGATCAAAAGAATAGTGGTTTATCCTGGTAAACGGCTCAGTCTTCAAAAACACCAAAAAAGGTCTGAACACTGGTTTGTGTTGTCTGGTCAAGGAATCGTAACACTTGACGGAGAACGACACAACAAAAAAGGTGGTGAGTCAATTAATATTCCATGTGGTTCATCCCACCGTATAGAAAATATTGGCAAAGTTGATTTGAGTTTCATTGAAGTTCAGACAGGGGAATATTTTGGGGAAGATGATATTGAGCGTTTGGAAGATGATTACGGTAGGAGATGAAGAATTTATTTAAAAAGTAAAGAAACATAGGTGGTAAATTCATTTGTAAAATTTCAGTCAATTATTTCTTAAAATTCAAATTTAGAAAGTCCCTTTCTTTAATCAAGGCAGGATATATGTGGAAGTTCCCTGAATTTTTCCGCATAATCAAGTCCGTAACCAACGACGAAGCGATCTTCAATCTCGAAGCCGATATACTTAACGTTAATAGATGCCTTATTCGTAATCCTTTTATTAAGCAGAGCGCATATTTCAAGAGATGCTGGCTTTTGCATATTAAGGTCCTCCTTTATGTGTTGGAGTGTTAACCCTGTATCAAAAATATCTTCAACAACAAGGACATTTTTCCCGCTCAAATCCAGATTATGCATTAGTATTACCTTTCCCGTACTCACCTGCTGGTCTTTGTAGCTTGAAGCTTGTAAAAAGCATATTTGACAAGGAATACTGAGATGACGCACTAGGTCAGCAAGAAATATAAAAGCTCCATTGAGAACTCCCACAAGATGAAGTTCTCTACCTTGATAATCTTGCGATATTTCTCGTCCTAACTGCTCTATTCTATAGTTGATTTCATCTCTAGTAATTAAAACTTCTCTAGAGTAAATATCTATTTTGTCCTCATTGGAGGAAACTCTATTCATTCTTTATTGACAGCTTTTGTAAATTTATGTAGTCAGATAAAATCGCCATACTTTCATTGATATAATCGTCTTGATTAATTACATTATCTGTTTCATTTTGTGCTGTTTCAGAATTAATTACCTTTTCATCTTTCACAGTTGCACTTTCTACCTCCAGTTTACGCTGAGCCTTACGCTTTAAATCTTCCTGCTGCATTTGTAGGATGGAAGTGTATCCTAATGGCTTTACGTTTGTAATGTATTCCTGAGTGTCTTGGACAATTTTTTTGAAATATTCAGAAGATCCTAATCTCCGTTTAGAAAATTTTTTAAGCTCAGAGATATCTTTATTTAAATTTCCTTTAACACTGTAAGTAACAGAATCAATTGCACGCCAAGGTAGGGCATTGTCAAGAGTAGATTCACCAATTTCCCTTACATTATTTAATGATGGCAAAACAATACTACTTTCAACTCCCCGATGTTGTGTGGACCAACCTGAAACTCGGTAAAACTGTGCAATTGTAACTTTAAGTGCCCCGTAACCTTCCGGAAGCTGAAAGATATTCTGTACAGTACCTTTTCCAAAAGTTGTATTGTCACCTACTAAAATTGCACGCTGATAATCATGCATGGCGCCAGCAAGAATTTCTGATGCAGAGGCGCTGTAGCGATTGAGCATTATTATAAGTGGACCATCATATACCTGTCTTTCCCGACTGCGGTGAACTGTAATTCTTTTTCCTCCAGACTGGCGGACAATTACTACAGGGTTATTGCCTATGAAAAGTCCTGCCATATTGATTGCTTCATCAAGACCCCCTCCACCGTTACTGCGTAAATCTAGGATCACTCCATCAACATTATTTTTTACAAATCTTTTTAGATGCTCTTTTACATCTCTTGAGGAACTTTTATAATTTTTGGGATTTTTTCTTCTATCATTGAAATCAATATAGAAAGAAGGCAGTTTAATTACTCCGATTCTGTACAGATCTTTTTCGTTTTTATTAAGCTGTGTATTATGATGATCAAATATTTCTGCTCTTGCTTCTCCATCTTTTAGCACAATTTTGTCACGAACGATGAAAAATTTTAGTGTATCAAAGCCTTTATTAGTTTTGCGAAGAATTTGCAGACCTACCTTTGTCCCTCTTTTCCCACGTATAAGTTGTACAACGTCATTCAGGCGCATATCAATTACACTTTCAAAGTCCTGCTCGCCTTGCGCAACTGCAATGATCCTATCCTCAGATTTGAGTTTCCCGTGCCTGGAGGCAGCCCCTCCGGGTACGATTGAGTTTACTACTGTGTAGCCATCCTCCCATCGTAATACAGCTCCAATGCCTTCAAGTGAGAGTTTGATCGATATATCAAAATTCTTCAATTCCTGAGCTGCGAGATAGGAAGAATGAGGGTCAAAAGCTGCTGCCATTGAATTTAGAAGGAGAGCAATTATATCATCTTTTTCGTACTGAGAATAATCTTTCCATAAACCTCGGACACGTTTCATTAAACGCTCTTTTCCTTCTTCTATACTAGTATCTGCCAACTTTAGAGTAAGTAAATCAAACTTTATTTTTGTACGCCAAATCTGCCTGGCGGCTTCGGAGGATTCAGGATATGGCAGTTTGCTACGATCAAGTGTCCATTTTTCATCAAGGTTGAAATTAAAGTCCTCGCT
>CACFAY010000067.1 GCA_902564345.1 uncultured SAR324 cluster bacterium | reverse complement strand
CTCTGACGATTCCTCTGATAGTTCCTCCTCCTCTTCATCAGGTTCAGGAGTATTCGTGGCAGTAGGTAATTCAGGAAATATCGTGAGATCAACAGATAATGGTTCTTCTTTTGATAATGTAACTTCTCCTACTGCAAATCGTCTCTTTGCTGTCAACTTCGTGAATAATACCTTTGTGTCAGTAGGAGATTCAGGAAACATAGTTAGATCAACTGACAATGGTTCTTCTTGGGATAATGTTACTTCTCCAACTACAAATGTTCTCAGAGGTGTCACCTTCGGAAACAATACCTTAATAGCAGTAGGTAATTCAGGAAATATCGTTAGATCGACTGACAATGGTTCTTCTTGGGATAATGATACTTCTCCTACTGCAAATACTCTCTATGCCGTCAACTTCGGGAATAATACCTTTGTGTCAGTAGGAGATTCAGGAAATATTTTGAGATCTACTGATAATGGAACCACTTGGGATAATGTTACTTCATCAACTGGGAATCGTCTCAGAGGATTTGCCTTTGGAAATAATACCTTTGTGGCAGCAGGTCTTTCAGGAAACATTGTCAGATCAAATGATAATGGTTCATCTTGGGATAATGCGACTTCTCCGACAGGAAATGATTTCAGAGGAGTCGGATTTGGAAACAATACCTTCGTTGCAGTAGGTAATTCAGGAAACATAGTTAGATCAACAGACAATGGTTCTTCTTTTGATAATGTGACTTCTCCAACTGCAAATCACCTCTGGGGTGTCGGATTTGGAAACAATACCTTCGTTGCAGTAGGTCTTTCTGGAAACATCGTGAGATCAACTGACAATGGTTCTTCTTGGGATAATGTTACTTCTCCAACTGCAAATACTCTCAGAGGAGTCACCTTCTAAGAATAACCATTAATCTCCAAGCAGTTTGAATTGGATCACAGAATTGTCTATTCAAGTTCAACAAAACTAAATAGGTCAGTCACACATTCAGTTGTGTGATTGACCTCCCCCACTTAATTCTTCACAGAGTCAGAGGAATTCCAAGTAACCTCCCCACATTCTTGTAAAATCACCCAAGTTTTGGTATATGTAAGGTTCACCTAAAGTAACCAATTAGGAAACCTATGAGACATTTTCTAAAAATACTCACAATATTTCTGATAAGTCTCACTCTTATTTCCTGCAGTGAAGACTCAGAAGAATCATCTGAAACCTCTAGTACCACTTCAGATGATACAACTGCACCAAGTGTTTATTCTATCTCACCGACTGACAACCAAAGTAGTGTTTCTATCAGTGACAACATCTCGGTGACTTTCTCCGAGGCAATGGACACCACTTCAGTCACAACCAACACTTCAGATACAACCTGCTCAGGAACTTTTCAAGTGTCTTCTGACAGTTTTAGTACTTGTGTTCAGATGTCTTCTTCTCCGACTAGTTCCAATTCGGACAAAACTTTTACAGTTGACCCATCTGACAATCTTTCACGTGCCACTACTTACAAAATTAGAGTAAAAACTGGAGTCAAAGATATTGTAGGGAACACTTTGAGTAGTCAGTATGAAACATCAAGTGGGTTTACAACTTGGGCAGGAACTCAGCAATTTGGACCAATGGGGGATCAGGTCGCAGGGATTGTTCTTGATTCATCACAAAATATTTATGTTGCTGGTCATGTTAAAATCGATATTGATGGACAAACAGTTACTGGTGGGAATGATTTTATGCTTATGAAATTTAATCATTCTGGAGTTAAGCAATGGACTAAACTTAAAGGCACATCAAGTTATGACCAAGCATATGGTTTGACAATTGATTCTTCTGATAATCTATACACTTTTGGTGGTTATAATGGTGCCTCAGATGTGAATGTTGTTAAACATGATTCAGATGGAAATTTTCAATGGGTAAAAGAACTTGATAATGCTTCAATGACTGGAGAGGGAGGAGACTATGTAAAAATTGATTCTTCAGGGAACATTTTTACAGGTGCAGGTGACACAGTGGGTAAATTTAATTCCTCAGGAGTAAAACAGTGGCAAGTCAGTCAGACTAATGGAGAAGGTATTGTTCTTGATTCAAGTGGAAATGTTTATGTAAGTGAAGATAATGTTACTTTAACAAAATACAATTCGTCTGGATCTAAACAATGGTCACAAACTTTGAGTTCATCGAATTCCTATTCAAGTGACAAGGTTGAAGGAATGGCAATTGATTCTTCAGATAATATATATATTACTGGGAATACTTCGGGTGATTTAGATGGCAATTCAAATGCAAACTCAAATTCAGGAAGTACAGGTTCTTGGGATGCATTTCTAATTAAATATGATTCTTCAGGGAATAAGCAATGGACAAAACAAATTGGGACATCAACTTATGAAAATGGAAGAAGTGTTACGATTGATACGAATGGTAATATTTATTTAACTGGAGAAACTATGGGTTCTCTTGATGGGAACACAGTAATTGGAGATATTGATGTTTTTTTGATTAAATATAATTCATCGGGGACAAAACAATGGACAAAACAATTTGGAACAACATCAACAGATAGAGGAGTATCAGTTGCTACTGACAATTCTGGTTCAGTTTACGTAGCAGGAGAGACTTCAGGAGGATTAGAAGGGAATACGCATTCAGGTTATACTAATTGTGGTGGTACATGTCCTGATATGTTTCTAATTAAATTTAATTCAGATGGAGTCCTACAGTAATTAACCCCCACATAATGTGTCCTTGCAAAGAACAATCCAACCCCAATAATCAACCATCATTATTCAACAGTTCAAGTTATTGAACCTCCTAAGAGAGTTCTGATAGAGGAAGAAATCTGCAAAAGACTAGACGGATGTCCAATCGTGAAGGGTGTTTGTGTTGATTGTCTGAGTGTGAAGAATTAAGTGGGGGTTACTTACAGTAGATTATGTGAACATATAATTTTAGAATTTATGTATGAGTGAATAAATCAAATTCATTCATTTTTCTTAAACAAATCTACAAAGTCTTTTCCTGTTTCTAAGATATATCCACCAACATCTACCGTATTCGCATACAACTGATTTATTGAATTTCTTAATATGCTTTCCTTACAACGACCCTGTTTTTCAATCCAATGGACTGTATTTCCCACTCCCACTACTGATGCTGCAACAACAGTCCAACCAACTGTAACAACTGTAATTAGTTTTATGCAGTCTTCACTTTTACCACATTCAAGAATACTTCTTACAAATTCTGAACAATCTGTATCACAATTGCTCTGATTTCCGAACTCATGAACTTCAAAAGTCCAACTTTTTGTAACTAACTTACATTTTTCATCAGAACTGTTTTCTGTTTTTGGAAGAACTAAACAACTTACAATTACTAGGGAGATAATTGTAAACAGAGAAAAGTTTCTCATAGGAAATAATGGGATTAGATAAACTAGTGAGGATGATGATTATGTATTAACTTATTTTCCTATAGTGTTTAAGTTAAACCAATACATACCAAAACTTGGGAGATTTTACAAGAATGAGGGGAGGTTACTTGGAGATTCTCTGACTTTGTGAAGAATTAAGTGGGGGTTATTGTTTTATCCTTTTTCCCATTATTTATTTCGAATTAAAATGTGGATGGTTATTACAATGGTCATAATGATAATCTTGACCTGTCATATGACACATCTCTCCATTTAAATATTTTGAATATATTTTTCCGTATTTGGTAAACATTATTCCATTCCATTTCTCTCCCTTCTTCCATTCTCCAACATACTTGTTTCCATCTATCCAAATCGCAGTTCCCTTTCCATGAGGTTTTCCATTCCCCCATCCACCATCATATCCAATAAGTTCCCATATAAAGTATTTTTTTGAATTTGAATCTTTCGTCATATTAGCAATGGGATTATTAGGGTTTGATAATTTTCCTTGACCATGTTTTTTCCCTCTCTTCCATTCCCCTATGTATCCTCCTCCACTTACAAAATTTACATTCCCAAAACCATGTGGTAACAAATCCCCAAAAAAAAGATATTTCTTCCTTACTTGAACTTTATAAATATCTTGTTTTTCTTTACCTCTTAATTGACTCCAAACAAGTTCAGACTCAAAAAACTGATGAAAGAATGTTCCTAATTTAATTTTTACCCCTAAAAGATTAAAATTATAATTAGGAAATATTATCGACTGATAAAGGGTTACATCTTTGTGATTATTTTTCTCACAGGAATTAAGAAAAGAAGAAAGAAGAAGTATTGAGATGATGATGAGTAGGTGTTTCATTTTTGTTCTACCCCATTGACATACTCCATTATGATTATTCCGGTTTTCCCGTATATTTTGATGTTCCAAGGTTTACCTTTTCTCCATTCCCCTTCATACTTCCATCCATTAGACAAAGTTTCTGTCCCTTTACCATCATATTTCCCTTCCTTCCATTCCCCTACATACTTTCTTCCAGCAGGTGTAGTGTATGTTCCATGACCATGCTGTTTCCCTTCCTTCCAATTACCTACATAAATTCCTCCATCAGACCAAGTATAACTTCCTTTTCCATGTTTCTTACCATCCTTGTATTCCCCTAAATATTCCATATTTCCTGTATTCCAAAAGAAGTTGAATATTGATAAAAAACACCAATTTCTTGACCAATCACAGGAGAAGAAAGAAGAAGTATCGAGAGGATGATGAGTAGGTGTTTCATCTGTATTTTAATAATTAATTTTCTAAAGATTTAAATGCTTCTTCCCAGTTTCTTCCGTCAAATTTGACAACTTTTGGCATTTCCTTTTCTAAATCAAAATCATCTAAACAATTAACATTAACACTTACCTTTTCAGGATATGTTCTTGGATTATTAAACAGATGAATTCCGCAATGTTTACAAAAATAATGTTTTGCCCTCATAGTTCCAAATTGATACAAAGACAAATTATCTTTCCCAGATATTAGATTGAATTGATTTTGATCAACTACATGATGAATTATTCCTTTTTTATTACAAATGCTGCAATTACATTTAGATATTCTTGTAAGTTCTGTTCTAACTTCAAATGTTACTTTGCTACAACTACAACTACCATTATAAGTTTTCATAATTAAAATATTCTTTAAACTAAATGAGTTTTACCTTAGTTATTATCTCCAACAACTGGAAAAGAAATAGGTTCCCGATTAGGTTAGTTTAGGTAAACCTTACATATACCAAAACTTGGGGGATTTTACAAGAATGAGGGGAGGTTACTTGGAATTCCTCTGACTCTGTGAAGAATTAAGTAGGGGAGGTCAATCACACAATTGAGTGTGTGACTGACCTTTTTAGTTTTGGTGATTGAATGGATACTTGCGTAATCCAATTCAAACTGTTTGGGTTGGTAATGGTTATTCTAGATAGGTGACTCCCCTGAGTCGATTTGCAGTTGGAGAAGTTGCATTATCCCAAGATGAACCATTGTCCGTTGATCTCAAGATGTTTCCTGAATAAC
>CACFAY010000066.1 GCA_902564345.1 uncultured SAR324 cluster bacterium | reverse complement strand
AAAGCTATAAAAAAGGGCGAAAAATTCATCATAAACGGACAGAAAGTATGGACTTCTAGAGCAGAATATTCTGATTTTATGCTGCTTCTGGCCAGAACAGAAGATCGTAAAAAAGTCAGTAAGAGAACAGAAGGATTATCTGTATTTATAGTAGATATGCGCACTGCTCTGGGCAATGGAATAACAATCAGACCCATCAGGACTATGCTTAACCATGCTACAACAGAAATATTTTTTGAAGATTTGGAGATTCCACAGGAAAACCTAATAGGACAACAGGGAAATGGATTTCGTTACATCATGGATGGTATGAATGCGGAAAGAATTTTGATTGCGTCTGAATGTATCGGCGATTCACGCTGGTTCACTGCTAAATCAACCGACTATGCAAATAACAGAATTGTTTTTAACCGGCCCATCGGAAAAAATCAAGGTATTCAGTTTCCAATAGCACAGGCATACGCTGCAACAGAAGCCGCTGCATTGATGACTGAGAAGGCAGCAATTTTGTACGAAGATGGTAAGCATTCTGGAGCTGAAGCAAATATGGCTAAATTGCTTGCATCTGAGGCCTGCTGGAAGGCCGCTGAAGCATGCATGCAGACTCATGGAGGTTTTGGTTTTGCGGAAGAATATGATGTTGAAAGAAAATACAGGGAAACACGTTTATATCAGATTGCTCCTATTTCGACCAATCTAATTCTTTCTTACATTGCTGAACATGTACTCGGTTTACCTAGGTCATACTGATGGATATTCTTGATATCCTACTGGTTATAAGCCTGGAACAGGCGGTTGCATCTCCATTTGTATCATCAAGGCTAGCAGATGCTGGAGCCAGGGTAATTAAGATTGAACGTCCTGAAGGAGATTTTGCAAGACACTATGATGACGTTGTAAAAAGCCAATCTGCATATTTTTATGCTAAATCGAGGAAAAGAATCTATCACAATAGATCTTCGGCAACCTTCAGAGATCAGACTGATGGAATCAATACTGGAGAGGGCTGACTTATTGATTGAAAATTTTAAGACAGGCTCTCTTCAAAAAATTGGTATTGACCTAAAAGAGAGTAGAAAAACAAATCCCAAGCTTATTACTTGTTCCATCAGTGGTTATTAAATTCAAGGGAAATGGGCAAATATGAAAGCCTATGATTTGTTGATTCAGGCAGAAACAGCAATTGCTTCAATAACGGGTTCTGCAGATGCACCCGGCAGACTGGGTTTGTCAATTGCAGATATTGCAGCAGGAATGTACTCGCATTCAGCAATCCTATAAGCACTGATTGCAGTAGGTATAAGTGGTCGTGGTAGACATATAGAAGTTTCACTATTTGATGCGCTTGTAGATTGGATTACAGTACCTCTATTATTGATTGACTATGGGAGCAAAACTCCTGAAAGGCTAAGGCTAGCTCATCCTTCAATTTGTCCCTATGGAGCTTTCAAAACTTCAGATGGTAAGATAATTCTACTTTCAATTTAGAACGAACGTGAATGGAAAAGATTCTGTACAGTTATTCTTAAAGATTCAGACTTTTATTTAAAATTTCCTGACAATCTGACCAGAGTAAAAAACAGAAAAGATGTGGATACTTTTGTTGGTCAGGTTTTTGGTAAAATGAAGCATAAAGAAGCAATTGCAATAATGAAAAAAAATGGAATAGCATTTGGAACACTTAATGAAATTAAGGATTTATCGAAACATCCTGTCCTTCGAAGTGCCATTATTTCAATGTCTACTAGTGAAATAAAAACCCCATCACCTCCAGAAATTTTTAATAATAAACCAAGAAAGGTACTAGGACATGTCCCTAAACTGAATCAAAACGGTATAGAAATTAGAGCTGAATTTGCCAAAACTGAATCATAATATGAAAATGAATTCGCCTGCATATAAATCATGGATAAACAAAGAAGAAAAATATTTTGAACAATTGACTGAGGTCAATGTAAAACGTCTTCATCATACCTTAAACCTCCCAGGTAAGCCACCAACATTGAAGGAACCAGTATTCCCTCTGGCACTACTGATCTTAGGAGAACCTGCTGTAGGGCCTTATGAGCTTGGAGAAGATGGGCACCCTGCAAGAGGAGGCTTTATGCCTCCAGTTCCTCTTAAAAGAAGAATGTTTGCAGGAGGAGATTATGAGTTTTTTCAACCAATAAATGTAGGGGATAATGTATATATCAATTGGAAAATTAAAGACATCAGAAGTAAGACAGGAAAAAGTGGTGAACTGGTTTTTGTAGATGTATTAAAACAATTCGAAGTAAATCAGCAGGTCTGTGCAACTGAAAAAAGGCATATTGTCTATACTGATTCAAAACCAAAAACCGGTCAGAGTGATAGGAATGAAAGCCTTGGGGAGTGGGAAGAGATAATTAACACAAATGCTATACAACTTTTTCGTTACTCTGCCCTTACTTTTAACGGTCATAGAATACACTATGACAGAAAATATGCTACTGAAATAGAAGGTTATCCAGGCTTAGTGGTACATGGACCGCTGTTGGCAACAATGCTTTCACTCTTCGCGGAAAGACAAACTGGAAGAAAGTTATATAAATTTAGCTTCAGGGGGAAGCGCCCAGTTTTTGATTTAAATAGTTTTACACTCACAGGAAGCTTTCTGGAAAAAGATTCTGCAGAATTTCGTGTACTTGATCATTTTTCTCAGCTTTCCATGAAAGCAGAGGCAGAATTTATATAGATATAGAAAAATTTTTTAAGACGCTAATTTTTCAAATACCTTACCTTCTCCATCAAAAATGTGGCATGTGTCTGGAGAGAATCCTATTGATACAGAATCACCCACGCTAACAACTTTGTCCCCAGCAGCATGAACAGTAAGCTCTTTGTTGCTTTCAGTGCTCACATAAAGGTATGTTTCACCTCCGAGTCGCTCTACTGCGAAAACCTCACCGCGTAATTTTGCTTCTTTATCTGATGTCAGTTCAAGGTGTTCTGGACGGACACCTACACTGACGGGACTTCCTGTTGCTGCATCATTTCCTGGAGTGCAGGGGATTTTAATCTTTAATTTACTGTTTAGGTCAAGCTCTACGGCCTTATCAGAAATGCCTGAGGTTGTTCCGTCCATAAAATTCATGGCTGGTGAACCGATGAAACCTGCAACAAAAATATTTGCAGGTTTATGATACAAATCCAGAGGTGCTCCAACCTGTTCAACATAACCTTCACGGAGAACAACTATTTTGTCCGCCATAGTCATGGCTTCGACCTGATCGTGTGTAACATAAATCATAGTGGCATTGAGTTCTCTGTGCAATTTAGTAAGCTCTATCCTCATTTGCACACGAAGCTTAGCGTCAAGATTTGATAGCGGCTCATCAAACAGAAAAACCATTGGATCTCTAACAATAGCTCTTCCAATTGCTACTCTCTGTCTTTGGCCGCCTGATAGTTCTTTTGGTTTGCGTTCTAAAAGTTCTGTAATCTGCAGAATATCTGCTGCATCCCTCACTTTTTGGTCAGTTATTTTCTTATCAGTCTTTGCCAGTCTTAATCCAAATGACATGTTTTGGTAAACGTTCATGTGCGGATAAAGGGCATATGACTGAAAAACCATTGCAATTCCACGTTTTGCAGGAGGAAGGTGATCAACCCGCTGGCCATCAATTTCAATTTCTCCCTGGGTAACATCTTCCAAACCTGCAACCAGGCGCAGAAGGGTCGATTTACCACAACCGGAAGGTCCCACAAAAACTACAAATTCATGATCTTCAACTTCAAGATCAACACCGTGAATAACCTCTGTGTTTCCAAAGGACTTGTAAATTGAGGTCATTTTAACATCGGCCATAGCAATTCCTTTTTATATGATGCTTTTAAGCTTGAATTATTGAAGATTAATTCATTATTTTTCACTTCCGAATGTTTCCACAAATCAAAGAGACTGTCAAGAAATTTTAATATATAAAACTATTTCTTTTTTTATGTCTTTTATCAATGGTGTTGATTGACTGTGAAACATTTACTTCTCCCAAATTTTTAAACTCAATGTTTTTTTGAATTAAATGGTTTGACTATAAATAAAATATCATCGAATGGAAATTTTTGACTGTACTTCATTATTTTTCTTAACTAAATTTTCAGCCATGCGGGCAGAGACTGCGTCAATCATTTTGCCATCTATTGATACTGCTCCTTTTCCTGACTCACCTGCTTCCTTAAGTGCAGCAAGAATTTTCTTGGCTTGATCTACTTCAGCAGATGAAGGAGAGAATACCGAGTTTACTATGTCAATTTGGGATGGATGAATAGCCCATTTACCTTCGTAACCTAAAGCAGAAGCTCTTTTTGCTGCTGCTTCAAGACCCTCATGGTCTTTGAAATTCCCATATGGACCGTCAATTGGACGCAAGCCATACGCCCTGCAGGCAACCACTATGCGTGACATGGCATAATGCAATTGATCTCCTTGGTAGTCTGGATTCAATCCTCCAATTTCAAATGTACTTGCTTGACAGCTTGCAGCAAAATCACCTGATCCAAAATGCATTGCTTCCAGTCGTCTGCTTGAGGCCGCAATTGATTCAACATTTGAAATACCAAGTGCAGTTTCAATAAGTGCTTCAATACCTATTGGCTCAGTAATTCCGAATGCTTCTTCAATTTGAGTCAGCAGTGCTTCGACCATATAAATATCAGCAGGGACTCCAACTTTTGGAATCAGGATAGTATCTAAATGCTTCCCAGCCTTCTCAACAACCTCGATAACATCACGGTACATATGATGACTGTCTATCCCATTGGTCCGAAATGAGATCGTTTTTCCACTTTTCTGCCATTCAATGTCGTTGAGAGCTTCAATTATATTTTTTCTGGCCTGAAGCTTATCTTTTGGTGCAACAGCATCTTCAAGATCTAGAAATATATAGTCCGCTTCACTTTTGATAGCTTTTTCAAACATATCTGGGTTTGATCCAGGGACTGCTAGTTCGCTCCGCTGCAGGCGCTGATTTACTGATTGAAAAAATGTGTGGCTCATATTATTGGATCAGTAATCTACTTAATGTATTTTTAATTTTGTATTCACTCATGTAGTGTTCAGAACTCAGAAAAATTTTAGCTAAGTAGTCTTTACCTGAAGCGCTGCGAAAGATCTTCTACTTCTTCACCTGAACCTGGGATTCTTGAACTCCTCCATTGCCTAAAAAGTGAAGATCCTCCTTCGATAAGTTTTTCTAGTCTATTCTGGTTAACTTCAGTGTTAATTTCAATCACTTCCCATTCTTCAGTTTTGCTGCACAAATAATCGTCGCTTGTCATTATTTCATCTACAAGTCCCTTCTCTTTAGCATCTGATGCTAACCAATATTCTCCAGTCGCAATTTCCTCAATGTCAACATCCGGGCGTCCTTCTTTTATAACTTTCTTAAAAGCATCATGAATTGCAGAAATATCATCCTGCATTTTTTGTTTACCCTCCTTGGTAACTTTTGAAAAAGGAGTTACGGTCCTTTTATATTTTCCTGCTGTAAACAAGTGGTAGTCAACTTCATTTTTTTGAAGAACCCGGTGAAAGTTGGGTATGCCGGCAACGACACCAATTGAACCCACAATTGCAAATGGTGCAGCAATAATTTTGTCAGCAACAGCAGCCATCATGTAACCACCACTGGCAGCAACAGTGTCCACACAGACTACACAGCGAAGCCCTGCTTTTTTAAGTCTTTCCAATTGCGAGCTAGCTAAACCGTACTGTGGGACTGCGCCCCCAGGACTAGTTAAGCGTATTACGATTTCGTCTGCAGGCTGAGCTATTTCTAGAAGAAATGAAATCTGGTCCCTGAGATACTCTACTTCAGCCGCCATAATATTACCTATAAATGACAGCACATAGATGCAGTTTGAATGCTGCTTGAGAACTTCCTTAGTCTTCTGTCCACCCTCCAGTTTTTTACGTATATCCTTTACAGTTTGTTCACTCTTTTCCTTATTTTTTTGTTTTTCTTCCTTTTCTTCCTTTTTTTTGGCCTTTTTTAACAACTTTGTGGCATCTTTGGGTAAAAACTGCACAACATGAAGTTCTTTTTCAAGATTTCTAAAATCACTTTCAAAACGGTGGTTCCAATGTTTAAATGTAAGATGCGGTTCCTTTTTGTGCCTCTTTTTTCGTAAAAAAATAAT
>CACFAY010000065.1 GCA_902564345.1 uncultured SAR324 cluster bacterium | reverse complement strand
ATTGATCTATATAAATTTCTAAGAACGATCGAAGAGGAAATAACTATGGGAAAAAACAACGTAAACAGGCCCAGCTGGGACGAATATTTTTTAGGATTGATGGATGAGGTAGGAAAACGCGCAACCTGCGACAGAGGCCGTAGTGGATGCATAATAGTCCGAGACAAACAAATTATCTGCACGGGCTATGTAGGTTCTCCTCCTGGATTCCCACATTGTGACGATGTGGGACATTTGATGAAGGAAGTCGTTGAGGAAGATGGTACATCAAGGATGCATTGTGTAAGAACCATTCATGCAGAGCAAAATGCGATCTGCCAGGCCGCCAAACACGGGATCTCTCTAAAAGACAGCACACTTTACTGCAAGATGGAACCATGCCGAGTCTGCGCTATGCTGATCATCAGTGTAGGCATAACCAAGGTGATTGCCAAAAAAAAATACCATGCAGCTCAGGAATCAAGGGATATGTTTAAACATGCCGGTGTAAAACTAGTCGTAATTGACGATAAATTAGAACAGTATTATAATCAATAAGTTCAATTACCCATAAAAAATTCCATAAAACAGCAAATACAACAAAATGCATAAATTAATTTAAACCGAACTGTATTGCGAAAAAAATTTTTAAAATAATGAATATTTACTTAAAAATTTATTTTTTTTCATGCATGACTTTCCTCTTCAGTCTGAGTATAAACAGCTGTTACAGATCAGAAAATTCCACATCTGAAACGGTTGTGAACAATGCTGATGGAACGGACATTGAAATTACAGCAAGATGTGAATTTGCTGAAAAAAACTTAGTGGAGAATTTAGTGGAATCAGATAATCAAAGTCAAAAAGCGTTCCGTTTGCTTTTGCAAACCACATTTGGTCCTAAAAAAACTGATTTAGATAGAATTTTACAAATTGGAGAAACATCCTGGATTGATGAGCAACTGCAATATTCTTCTGCTTATGATGTTACTGGAGACAATTTAACTACAAATTTGGAGCATTATAAAAAGATTGCTATTATGGCTGAGCCTTCCACTTACTCCGACAATGCAAGCTTTAATAATAATTACCACGGCAGAACATCTGATTACCAGACTGCTGCTTGGTTTGAGAAAGCCCTTCATGCTCCTGACCAGCTTCGTTACAGGGTAGCCTTTGCTTTGAGTGAGTTGCTGGTAGTTTCAGGAGCAAAACAAAGAACACGTTTCAGAGGCGATTCACTGGCCTATTACGATGACATTTTGGCAAAAAACGCTTTCGGCAATTTCAGAGATCTTTTGGATGAGGTTGCAAAAAGTCCAACCATGGGGATTTTTTTATCTCACCAAGGTAACAAGAAGTACATGAGCCAATCCAAAACTCACCCAGATGAGAATTTTGCAAGAGAGATAATGCAATTGTTTTCATTAGGTTTGTGGAAAATGAATGATAACGGCTCTGCAGTTGTAACAGGAGATGAGCTTGTTCCCGCTTATTCTCAGGAAGATGTGGAGCAACTGGCTCGGGTGATGACAGGTTATGATCTGGTCGGCAACAGCAGATTTGGTAGAACAAATAGAGGTGCTGGAGAAGAATGGTCAACACCTATGGAATTCACAGGCAGTTGGCATGATTATGAAAGTAAATCCTTCCTCAGTAAGTCAATCACCGCGGAGTCTGAAAATAGTTCAGACCCTTCAGATTTCAAAAACGCACTGGATATTATTTTCAATCACCAGAATGTGGGACCTCATGTGGCAAAACATTTAATCGTGAGAATGGTTACTTCTAACCCATCAGCAGAATATATAGAGCGAGTGTCACAGGTATTTAACGACAATGGTAGTGGCGTAAGGGGAGATTTAAAGGCAGTAGTAAAAGCTGTGCTTACCGATAATGAAGCTCGCGGTAATGAATACAAAACCAATAAGAACTTTGGGAAAGCCAAAGAAACATTATTAGCATGGACTCAATTCCTAAGAGCATTTGATGTAAAGCCTATCGAAGGATGGAAAAGCCGTAATGATGCAACCATGACCAATACATATAATTTCCCATGGTTGGAGAGTACACTCGGTCAGGCTCCTCTCAGAGCAGACACAGTCTTCAATTTCTTTTCCCCTGATTTTGTTCCTGCAAACGATCATTTCAGTGAAAATTGCATGGTTGCCCCAGACCTGCAGATTCAAAGTGATACGATCCTAATCAAATTCAATAACCTTATTTCAAATGCATTTCAGATTCAGGAAAAGAATAAAATAGTGGATAAAGGTGATAATCTTACAAGTTTTGGAAATTCCAGAAAGTCAAATCAATTCAATTATTACATCAATGTAGATGAAGAACTTGCTGTTTTTGAGCAGGCACTTGATGGCGATCAGAACGGCGATTTCCAAGGTCTTTCAGATAAAGACGATCCCAATAAATCAGTAGCTATTATTGAACTCTTAAAACATCTTGACGAGAAATTAACAGGAAGTAAACTTCCTTCGGGATATCATGATGTGATTAAAGAACATCTGCTTACAGTAAACTGGAATAACACAAAAAATGTATCTGAGGTTTTAGCTATCATTAGGGACGCAGTTATGCTTATCGTAACTTCTAGTCAATACATGATTCAAAAATAGGATTATTATGAAAAGAAGAAATTTTTTGAATAATATTTTGGGCGCAGGGACTTTAGGGATGTTTGGCTTATCAAACAATAGTCTGATGGCATCTGTTCCTTCATTCAGTGATTATAAAGCTTTAGTATGTATTCTTCTGGATGGGGGTAATGACGCCTGGAACACCTTTATTCCAAAAGAGACATCGGGCAACACTGGATACGATAAATATAAAGATGGTAGAGGAGACCTTGCTATCAATAATTCTATGATTAATCTTCCTGTATCTCTCTCAACAGGAAGCGGTAACCCTTATTACCAGGAAGGTGATGACGTCAAAGCATATAAAAAAGGATATTATGAGATAAGTGGAATAAATGAAGTAGGTATCAATTCTTTGATGCCTGAACTGGCATGGTTGTTACGGGATGGGAAAGCAAGTTTGATTGGGAATGTAGGTACACTGGTGGAACCACTTGCAAATGTAACTGACTACAATAATGCCTCGAAATTAAAACCACATTTTTTATTTGCGCATAATCACCAAAGAAGAGAATTGTTTACCGGTAGAGCAAATGACACAAACCTGAACGGTTGGGCAGGTAGATTAGCTGACAAGTGGTCGGGCCTGCATGGGGGCAATGTAATGGGTTTGAATGTGTCTTTCAAGGGACAGGTCAGGTTAATGGTTGGAAGCAAGACACAACCGGTACTTTTTCGTCCAGGGACTGCCGCTACTTATTCATATTTGACACAAAAAGATAGTGACAGTCATAGCGAAAGCCGCGTTAATGCTTTTAAAAAGTTATATGCACTCAATAGTAATTCAGATCCTTTCATAAATATTTATAACACGATTCTTAAGAGATCTTTGGATTTAAATGTTCTTCTAAATCAATACTGGAAGAGTGATGATCAAAAAAAGACGTTTACTACAAAAGGTCCCTACAATGAGGATTTATTCAGTGTAACAAGTGAATCTAACACAGGAATGGGAGAGGAGTTAGGAGGTGATCTTATTGAACAGTTGGAAGCAGTGGCTCAACTGATATACATGGGTTCTTCAGCAGATAAAATGAATCTTAACCGGCAAATATTCTATGTTCACTTTGGAGGTTTCGACACTCATGGGAATCAGGATCAAGATCATCCAATCCTCTTACGGGAATTAAGCCTAGCGCTTTATAAATTTCAAAAAGCCCTAGAGGAATTGAATGTAGATCAAAATGTTGCAACATTCACACTTTCAGATTTTGGAAGAACCATCAGTAATAATGGTGATGGGACCGATCATGCTTGGAGTACTATCAATATGGTTGTAAGCAATGCTTCAGAGTTTGACGGGGGCAAATTTTATGGATCCCTACCTGATTTTACTATGGGAGGTGAAGATGATGCGACCAGCAAAGGTCGCTTCATTCCTAAAATTTCTGTGGATCAAATGAACGCATCATTATGCAGTTGGTTTGGAGCTAATGATTCAATCATGTCAACTTTGTTTCCCAACCTGCAAAACTTTAAAACTAGTTCGGCTATTGATTCAGCATACCTTAAAAAAGATGGGACAAAATTATTCAGTTAAATAATCTTTTTTACTGAATAGCAATTTAATAAGTCATTGTCCAAATTTTTAGGCAATCTCATTGTCTTTTACGGTTAGTTTTTATTTAGATAAACAGCCCAAGCAAAACAATGTTATTTAGTCGTAATTTATCTTGGCTGATATTAAGCTTGATCACCCTTTTCATCTTTTCTGGATGTGGTGATTTAGAACTCGAAATGCAGGACACAAGGTCTGTTGTACTTAAGATGAATTTCAACAAGGGATCCCCCTCAAGAAGTTCACAAATTACCCAGGATGAAGTAAGCAATCATAAAACTCACCTTATAGTCGCCCTGCCCTACTGGGAGCAACTCAGCAGTAATTACATGAATTATTACAACAGCTTTTTTGCATTGGAGTTGATGAATCCATCAGAAAATCAGGTAAGCCTGGAAATTCCTCTAAACACACAGATGAAAATCTTCGCCTTTATCTTTAGTGATGAATACACACCGGACCAACTTATATCAGGAGTTAGTGGAGTTTCATACTTCGGGGAGTCTACATCTTTTTCCATAGGTACAAACACCCATAATCTTAGGTTAGGAGTAACTTTACAGTCTGCAGGTACAGCTAACGAAAACGGTAACGAGGAAGACAACACAGTAACTATAGACCCGGGGGGGACTGACAGCAGTGCTCCGTTTATAGATCAAGTCACTGCAGTAACGTCTACTACCAGTGACTCCACACCAGACTACACTTTTGCATCAACAGCAGCAGGAACCATTACTTATGGAGGCTCATGTTCTTCAAGTAATACTGCTGCGAACACCGGCAACAATACCATTACCTTTAACACGTTGAGTAATGGAACTTACTCTGACTGTACGATCAAAATTACTGACGGTGATGGAAATCAAAGTAATACTCTGACAATACCTGAATTCACCGTTATATCTTCAACAGTAGAGACATTCGTTATCTACGAGACAACAACACCAACTCGGTCTGGGAATAATATTGTTTATTCACTGGATAATTCCAGTTCATATTCTGATTCTGAACTGCAAGCAGATGGAGTTAAAATCGGCTATCGTATGGAAGTGACTTACAACGGTACAGATTACTATGCAGAGACTTTTTTTGATGCCTGGGACAATATCACTCTAAGCAGTTTACAATTTCCAACAATTTTAAATGGGAACGTCATTCATCGTTCTGTAGACAATATGAGTGTCTCTTCAAATTACCCTACTGTTACCAATACATCATCTACCATTGGTAGGCTAGAAATCTGGCCTTACAACTATTCAGCTACAGCTAATAGCGGTATTGGTGGTAATAGTTCCAAGTACGACTTTGACGATACGCATACTGGAAATTCATCTTACGGAAGTATGCAGGTCCATGACTTGACAGCTTCCCAAACCGTTATGGCATGGAATAGGCACAGCTCATCTGACCCTGATATTGGATTAGGAAACAATCCAGATTTATCCGGACATTCAGACTGGACATTCTCTGGAGCAAGTAGTCTTGGAGGTTTAAACTGGAAGTTTCAGATCCTATTTCAGCGATAAAATTTCAACCCCCATCATTCCATTTAATTGATATTATAGTTTAATTTCTCAGTCAGACTACTAAGATGCTCAAACCCATATTATTCCAAAATTAATCGATTAATGTTTATATATTGCATTTACAGCTTACAAACATTTTAGGCATAAATTTAATATAATTTAAGAATTTCATCTGCATTTTAAAATGAGATCCTTTCTATTGATAAAAGTGCTAAATAGCTTAAAAATATTATTCATTCACAACTTTTTTTGGCTGATATTCGGGTTCATTCCATTTTTCCTGATCACCAGTTGCAGTGATTTAGAAACTGAAATGCAGGACACAAGGTCTGTTGTTCTGAAGATGAATTTCAATCAAAGATCATCCTCAAGAAACTCTCAAGTTACTCCGGCTGAAGTAAGTAGTCATAAAACCCATCTCATACTTGCACTACCATCATGGGAGCAGCTGAGCAGCAATTACAGGAATTATTACAATAGCTTTTTTGCTGTT
>CACFAY010000064.1 GCA_902564345.1 uncultured SAR324 cluster bacterium | reverse complement strand
ATCCGATTGCAGTATTTAAATGGAAAGACCAAGTTTGTGCTGTAAGAGATATATGCCCGCATGCTGGGTTCTCATTGGCGGACGGAGTTTTTGATCCAGAAAATGGTACTATAACCTGTCCCGAACATGGTAGCCGATTTCAGGTCTGTAGTGGAGAAAGACTTAGAGGTCCAGCCGATTATCCACTTAAAAAATATAGGGCCTTTGAAAAAGCAGGTGAAATAGTTGTCGAAATTGAACAGGATGAGTAAAATTACATAAGAAACTTTAAACTAGGTTTTTTGGTATTTCTACCATTTTTAATGTTCAGCTTGGATATATTCAACTGAATATGAGTGAGATTTGAATCTTGAAGATGTTTTTAATCTTTGCCCTAATGAAATCTTTGGGTTAATTATTTCAAATACATGACTAGAACATAATTTAAAAGTTTGATGCAGGTTTTTTTAGGATATCAGGTAGTGTAGATTATTCTTGAAATAAAAATAATTTTTTAACAAAATTTATTAAGGTCATAATGAAAATTGCTGTTTTATTAAAACAGGTGCCGGATCTGGCTGAAGAGCTTGAGGTAGACGATAGTGGTAAGGCACTGGATACTGAATATATCAAATTCAAGCTTGACGAATATGACGAGCATGCGCTCGAAGAGGCAGTTTGTCTTAAAGAAGATAGAAGTAGAATACCCCGGAATGTGACCACATTGTCCACATGATTTATGGTGCCAAGTCATCTGGTGGGGAATTTTCTTTTTTCTACCGTATTTGGTCTCAAGTTCGACATAAGGCTCAGGAACTCTCTGGACTTCAAGTTCGCCTGCCTTCTCGAGTTCAAATAACTGCTCTCGATAATCATCCGTGGGTGGGAGGTTGTCCCTTTTGAATTCCCGTGATGAAACTTGGGGAGGAGTAAATTCTTTTTTTGCTAAAGTCTGTTGCATCAATTACCCTTTCTTTCTCTCAAAGTGAAATCAACTGTTTAATCCATTTTAAAATTGTTTAATTAATAATTATTAATCATTTATCATCTTCATCATCTTCAAGTAAGTTTTCATAATCATCGATATCGTAGCCATTCTCTTCCAGCAACTCTTCCATTACTTCTTCAAGGATCATGAAAATCCCCTCATCAATTTTTTCGATCATTTCCAGATTACCGGTGAGCTTCCAAATCATATAGAGTTCGAGCCTAGTTTTTTCGCTAACATCCCATGCCAGTTCTGTAGTATGCATAGTTTCAGGAGGAACGCACCTTCGCCAGACATCTAGGTTGTCAGACACCTGTTTTACATCAGGACCCCAATCCGGAAAGAAATCTGGTTGCAACATGTCTGGAGCGACCTGCGTACCAGTTGACATAATCTTATAAATAATACGGCTGTAAGCTTTCAGTGCATCTTTAGCTGACTGCATGCCATGATTGACTGCCACCTCACGCATTATAGTAATAATACCACCCGGATTATTCTGTCTCGGACAACGGGTACATGAAAAACACTGGGAACAGTCCCAAACACTGTCATTGAGCAATTCGTAAAAAGTATCTACATCTTCCCTAGCCATTACCTGTGCAAATACTCTCGGACTGAAATCATAGAAACGTGCTGATGGACAGGCCGCAACGCATATTCCACATTCATAGCAACCGTAAAGTTGGTGGTCATAACGCATGTCAGCCTTCACCTCATCAAAAAGCTCCTGCTTTTTTTCCAAAGGGACATCTGTATATTTGGCATCAGAATAAATAGACATATCTTTTCAATCTAAATAAAGTTTGAGTGAGTCTTCTAGTTTCTTTTTTTCAGGAAGACCAACCATACGTTCACATTCCTCTTCACCTTTGTAAATAATCATTGTTGGAATAGTTTTTATACCGCATTGCTGTGCCTTTTCCAGCCCCTCTCGGTTCTCCAGTTTTACCGTTTTCAGTACTATCCCTTGAAGATCCTGAGCAAGCTCCCATCCCATTTCCACTGCTGCTCCACAACCACTGCAAGCCGGGTGAGTAAAAACTGACAGGATAAGTGATTTTTTTGAATCAGCAATTTGTTTACTATCCATCAAACCCTTCGCAATGAACGCATTCTCCGAGCTCTTTTTCACTCATATAGACTCTAAATCCTTCCTGCGCATCTTCACCTGAAACAAGGTCTCCCTGTTCTTCTTCCATTTGGCTTGGCTTAAGCCTGACTATCCAACCCTGTTTATATGGGCTTTTATTTAGAACTGTGGCATCTGATTCAACATCTTGGTTGCATGCCATAATTTCAGCTGTAAGGGGAGTTTTTACTGGACCAACCCATTTACCACTTTCAACGGTAGCTATACTTTTACCTTTTTTAACAGTCTTTCCCACCGCTTTAGCACGGCAGTGAATGACTGAGCCAGCCATAGTCTGTGCAATGTCAGTCATTCCCATATCAAAAGTTCCATCCCCATTATCACGCAGCCATACGTTGAATTCCACGTGATACTGCAGCTCGTCAGGAAGAAGACAATTATTAACTTCAGCCATCGTTTATCCCAAATTTAGTAATTTAGCACCATACCGCTTTCTAAGCCGACATCTACCATGTACGCTGCACCAACTACACCATCACACTCCTCAATCAAATCTTCTTCGGTCATTTCGTGAAGCTGCAAAGCAGCTGAACAGACGCGCATCTCCACACCAGCCTCTTTGGCTTCACGTATAAAATCAATAACCAGTTTACCTCCCTCCTTGGCCATAAGATTATCTGCCACTCCCTTTTTCATCAGCAAAACTCCGTCTATTTGAAAAATCATTTCGGCCTCATTGTCCATTGCCGCAGCAATGTTTGCCATGTAAAAGGGCGTTGCACAACGCTGTGGTGTATCTGGACCAGAAGTAACAAACACAGTCATTTTTTCTTCATCACTCATCATACCTCCGTTGTGATGTTTTTTTTATTAATTCTACAATCAAACTCTAATCAAAAACTGGAACTGATCAAAAACAAAAGTCCTTCGGACTTTAAGAATTTAAAGATCATTTCTTTTGAATCAAGAAACTATAAACTCCTCCATCTTCAGTATGGTCCAGTAACATGTTTTCTGTGCGCTTAGACCAAGACTGCACATCGTTAACAGATCCTGGATCTGTCGATAGCATTTTTAGTATCTGGCCAGTGTTAAGGGCATCAACAGCTTTTTTTGTTTTTAATATAGGTATGGGGCAATTCAAACCCCTGCAGTCGAGCTCAGTATCAAAAGTAATTTCACTCATAATTTAAAATCTTCTTAAGATTGCTTAATTAACTACAATTGGGCTTTTATTTTTTTAAAAAAAGAGGCCCTTATTTTTGACCCACCATTCTCACTTAGAAGCTCTACTTTGTCAAAACATTTCCTCTAAAAATCTTACGCTTAAAGTTTTTGGTCCCAAACATTTAAGACTAAGTTATCATTTTAAGAAAATAGAGTTTTAATAAAATAGAAACAACTCTAGAAGCCATTTTAGACTAAAATTTTATATCAGTTAATCAATAAATGTAGGCATCTCTCAGAGGCCCCTGCTTGGCTTTCAACGAAATCTTTAGACTGTTTCCCCAATTCCAGACAAAGCTTTCTATCATCCAGCAAATTATAAAGCCAACTGCGAAATTCATCAGAATTATTTATGCATTTTGCAAGTCCTTTTTCTAGCATTTGAAGGCTTTCAATCGAATTGCTGTGTTTTGGACCGAAGGAAACTGTAGCCCCCATAACTGCAGGTTCGAGAACATTATGGACTCCGGTTGTAAATGCTCCCCCAACATATACCATTTGAGCATAATGATACATTAAAGCAAGAATACCAACAGAATCTATCAGCAAAATTCTTAAATGGCCGGTGTGAGATGAAATATTAGACCAGCGTGACATTGGAATTCCAGCAAAAAAATTTTCCACATTGCTTAGATGATATTCTGTTGGTTCATGCGGTGCGATAATCAGAAACAGATCTGGATAGCTTTCAAGTGCGTCCTTCATTCCAGGGAATACGCATTTTTCATCTGGAGGCCATGTACTGCCTGCAATAAAAACAATCTTATTATCAGCAACTGCAGGAAGTTTAGGAACTTTAAGATTATCTCTTCGCTCCAAAACACTGTCACAGCGGGTATCTCCCATAACTTTGACATATGGATGATCTGGGAATGCGGAAAGAACCCTTTTTCGATCTGCTTCAGAAACAGTTAAAATATGCTCAAGATTATGATAAAGAGAACGAAACAAAGAACGTCCAACAAAGCTTACCGTTCGAAGCGAAGACGCATGAACAATACCGGAGACTAGAGACTGAGGGATCTTCTGCCTGTGCGCTTCCCAGACTAGATTAGGCCACAAATCATAGCTAACCCAGATTAAGCGTGACGGTTGAATCAAACCTAGCAATCTACGAACATTCGAGATTAGGTCTAAAGGCAAAAATTCAGCTGCAAGCAAATTAAGATCTTTTTTCTGTTCCGCCTTTTCGAGCCAGCGAAATGCATTAACTGAACTATATGTAAGTACGCAATCTGAACCTTGAGCAGAACAGCCCTTAATTAGTGGCTGAGCCTGAAGTAATTCTCCTGCACTGGCTACATGAAACCAGATCAAAGGCTTTTGCCAGTCCCTTCTTGAAACAGAGTTTTCAAGACGTTCCCAAATACCATCTCTTTTTTCCAGACTTTCTCTTATGTTACGTTTGAATAGTGCGATAATCTTCAATGCTACTAAAAGGAATGGTAGCAATAAAAGATTATATACCACAAACCAGAATCGTATATCCATTTAACAGATTTTTATCTGGATGCTTTTTCTTCCTGAAATGAACTTGGGAGTATATTAAATGGAAGTACTTTTATTAGGATAGGTAAAAGAATACCTCCGCCCGGAAGCACAAAAATAGCCAGTGCTGGAATTGTCTTTGCAATATCCATCAGCTGATCTTGTACTTTCTGTTTCTCTTCCATTGTTAAAGATTTTATAGTTGCTTTAACAAGTAACTCAGAAAGCTCCTTAGTTTCCTCAATCTCCTTCATGATATTCCCCAAATTTTTTTTTACCAGAAAGAATACTTTGTCATTCATGTAATCCTGAAATTGCTTTGCAGCGGCATTATTTTTAAGGAATTCAAGTCTTTCACTGTGAACTGAAAAAAATTCTGCGACCGTGAAATATAATTCTTCTAATTCATCCAGAGAAAATCCCAGTTTTTGAGAAATATTTTCTATCAGATCACGCTCCTGCCATGCTTCCTGATTATTAATGAATGAGAGTAAAATTAACTGTTCAACCAAGTATCTACGTATGTTTAAACAAGAAAAAGAAAATTTAAAATCAGCTGTTTTTACTGGTTCAAGTATACGCTTACCTAGTTCATTCTTTATGGATTCTTCCAATCCCGTCTGTTCAATATATTTTTCAAAAACCTGCTCCTCTGCACTTGCAATGAAATCATCTGCCCAGATTAGTGCAGCAAAAGCAGTTATCATTTCCTCTCTAAGCTTCTTATCCATCTCAATATATTTGGCAAGACTAGAAAAATCTCTTTTAATTGTTTCCCTGGCCCATAGTAGGAAAAAATATAGTTTTGAAAAAGCAAAAATATTCTGCCGATTCCCTAATGAGGAATAGCCTGGCAAGGTAACAGAATCAATTAGTACTTCTTCCAGCTTTATCAATACTCCGTTCAGGGACTCATTATGTTTGAGCAATTTCGTTAGCGGAACCTCTCTAGGTATTCGATAATAGCTATGCGGGAAATGATATTTTAATACCAGTAATAAAATATTCAAAAGGCGTATTTGATATGATTCTGAAGAATCATTATTAGAAATAGAATTAAGAATTTTATTCTCAACCATTGCAATAGAGAACATAGTTTCAATGTAAAGCAAAACTGTTCCACCTCTTTGATTTGGCAAATCAAGCTTTTCTTTCATTTCTGCCAAAGATCTTGTAATTACTGGACAGCCAAGCAGTATTCCATTTTCCTTGACCTCTTTGTAAAGGCACTCATCGAAAATTTTTTCGTCATTGTTTCCCTTTTCCAAGTTTAGGTATTGTTCAGAAAGGACAAACGGGTTTTCTGCTCGGTATGACAAATAACGATTTAGCCAGCCAGATTTTTCGAAAGCTAGTGAAACCATAAATTTACTATTCTTTAAAATTAGGTACAAAATGGAACCCAAAAATATTTGCAGCAAGAGATGGAATATCGATTGCTT
>CACFAY010000063.1 GCA_902564345.1 uncultured SAR324 cluster bacterium | reverse complement strand
ACAAATAGAAAGTAAACAGTACTGGTAAACTTATGAAGAAAATAATTTGGCTTTTGATGTTGGTTTTAATTGCTGATCCGCTGATGGGTGAAGTCACAGCTTGGATAAACAAAAATCCTGTGATGGTAGGTGAACTGTTCCAGTTGCAAGTGGAGGCAAAGAATATGGTTGATCCTGTTGAACCTGATTTAGGAGTAATTCAAGGTTTGGAAATTATCAATCGCAGTGTACAAAATAAAACATCAATTTTAGGCACTTCTTTTACCAGTACAGTAAACTGGACGTATGTTTTGATTGCTCCGAATGCTGGAAAATATGTTATTCCATCATTAAAGGTCGGAAAAGAAGAAACTGCTCCAATTCTTTTGAAAGCTGTTGAATCTACACTTAAGTCGAAACAGGAATCTGTAAACTTAGAGGTTGTTATTAAACCGAGAAAAGTTTATCTGCAACAGCAGTTTCTTGCGCGAGTTCGAATCATAAGGACCGCTATAGAATTGGAAAATGAAACTATTACACCCCTGGAGACTACTGGTGCTCATGTTGAAAAAGTAAATCAAGCTACATTTAAAACTATTGAAGATGGGAAAAAAAAGCTTATTACTGAAATTACGTACGCAATCATACCTAATAAAAGTGGAATACTTACTATTCCACAACTCCGATATCAGGGAGAAAAAAAGTTGGTATCGTCTTTAAACAGAAATTTTGGTAATTTTGGTAGTTTTGGCAATATTTTTAAATCCAGTGGACAGAGAATTTTCAGCATGAGTAAGTCTCAAACTGTTGAAGTTATGCCTGCACCAAAACAAAACAAGGGTTGGTGGTTGCCGACAAATAATCTTGAAATAATTGATAAATGGCAACCTGAAACCCCCGTGTTTAAAGTTGGAGAACCGGTAACTAGAACATTAACAATTATTGCTGAGGGGGTTACAGGAAATCAAATTCCTGAATTAGAAGTTTATTATCCCAAGACAATTAAAGGTTATGCAGATCAACCACAGATTGAAACAGAACATACTACAAATGGTCTTAAAGGTATTCGCAAAGAAAAATGGGCACTGATTCCAAACCAGGATGGTATAATAACTCTTCCGAAAATTTCAATAAGATGGTGGGATGTAACTTCTAATATTTTTCGTACTGAAGTAATTCCGTCTAAAGAAATTCAGGTACAGAAAACGATTGGTCAAGTTAATGAAAAAATTACATCAGAAGCAGGTGAAGAACCTGTAAAAGAAAATACAGCAATAGTTTTCGAGGAGAGTGAAGATGAAATTAAGTCACCTATGCTATGGAAAATCATGGCAATTTTATTTGCACTACTTTGGTCAGGAACATTGTTAATATGGTTTTTCAATAGAAATAAAAAAATTAACAAAGAAATTAAAATCTCAAATAATTTAAAAGGTAATCATCATAATAATATTAAGTCTGCTGTAAAAAAAGTTGAACAAGCACTAAATAACGGAGAACCATTTGCTGTGCAGGAGGCATTACTAAAATGGGGTAATTCGGTATGGTCGGATGATCCTCCTCAGGGACTGGAACAAATTGGAGATAGATTGCCTGAATTAAAAAAAGGGATCAAATCTCTTAATTCGGTACTGTATGGGAGTAAGCAAAATGAGGGTGCATTGGAAGGATTAAAAAATGATTTTTATACAATGACTTCGAACGATATACCACCAAATAATAATAATAAAAATAAAGACTTATCGCCACTTTATCCAGAATGAATATGATTCAATATTTAAGTGATTTACTAAAGGATTCATTTAACGAAAAAATTACACAGTTAGGATTTTCTGATGTATTTTTTGAAATTCTGATTAGGGTGGTATTAATACTGTTTTTACTATTAGGATGCTGGATCGTTCATCAAATCGTGCAAGGTCCAATAATGAGGACATTTGAAAGATTTTCCCGTTTCACAAATCAGCAGTGGGATAATGTATTAATTGAAAAATATTTTTTCCGGCGTTTACTCTACTTTATTCCATTAATAATTTTATATATATTTATCACGCCAATATTAGAAAGCACTTTTGCGCAGTCGTTCAGTTTTATAATGGTTAATATACTGTTATTAATTACTGGAATGCTAACTCTTGATGCATTATTGAATTCTATTTTAGAAATATATGAAAACTCGAACATTTCAAAGGAAATTTCAATAAAACCGTTTATACAGGTAATAAAACTACTTCTGTACTTTGTTACATTAATTCTGATTATTTCAATATTAGTTCAGAAAACCCCACTATACATTTTAAGTGGTTTAGGAGCATTAACTGCTGTTTTGATGTTTGTTTTCAAAGATATTCTAATGGGGTTTGTAGGAGGAATACAATTAATTGCAAATAAAATGGTAGCGCCTGGAGATTGGATTGAAATGCCAAAGTATGGTGCAGACGGAGATGTGATAGAAATTACATTGACTACAGTCAAAGTAAAAAATTTCGACAATACTATAACTACAATACCTACATATGCTCTCATAAATGAATCTTTTAAGAATTGGCGTAACATGAATTTGTCAGGAGGACGTAGGATTAAAAGATTTGTTTATATTGATTTAAGCAGTATCAAATTTTGTAGTAATGAAATGCTTTTAAGATTCAAACAAATACAATTAATTAATAAGTCCATACAAGATCGTCAGCATGAAATACTCGAATATAATAAACTTAATAACGTAAATGAAAGTACTCTGGTAAACGGTAGAAGATTGACAAATATAGGAGTATTTAGGACTTACATTGAGGCATATTTAAGGCAACATCCTATGATACATCAGAAAATGACATTTATAGTACGTCAATTATCACCAGGAGAAAAAGGATTACCTATAGAAATTTACGTTTTTTGTAAAGATACAAATTGGACTGTATATGAATCTGTTCAATCTGATATATTTGACCATATATTGGCAGTTGTAAAAGAATTTGATTTACAGGTATTTCAGGAACCAAGTGGTGCAGATTTTCAATATTTAGCATCATAATAGTAAATATTAATTAATACACATATTAAACTAAAAACATATTATGTAAATTTAATAAAAATACATATGTGAATATAAATCATATTATTGAAAATAAATTAACAGATCAGTAAAATAATAATACTGATGTAATTTAAAAAATACTCATAAATATAATGTAGTATTATAAATATCTATAAATATGATATTTAAAACAAACATATATATAAAACAAATTTACAACATTATTACTTAGTTTACAAAATTATAAATACTCATTACTATGGTTTTATAAATAATTATAAAATTTAATTAATTATATTAGATCTATTTTATTTAGATAGTAAGTTCAAATTATTACATTTATTTATTATATATTATAAATATAAACATATTATGTTCAATTAAATTATAAAATAATGGCTAAATATAGTAGTTACAAATGTCTAATAGCTGATGACTATGGTACTGGAAGAAGATTAATCAAAGAATCTCTAGAAAAAGTTGGATTTTCTTGTATCGAAGCTGAAAATGGAACTCAAGCACTATCACTATTAAAACAAACAATAGTAAACTTAGTTATAGCAGATGTACAGATGCCAGAAATGAATGGACTAGAATTATTAAAGGAAATCAGAGTTGATGATAATTTAAAAGACTTACCAGTAATTCTAACCCTACTGGAACCATTTGATGATATAATTGCTAGAGGAAAAAAATTGAGAATGAATAACTATCTAGTTAAACCATTTGACGTATTTACATTGTCAAAAATACTTGATAATGTAATCAAAACTACTGGGGGAGAGTCTTTATAGGACCATATGGAGCACACATGAGGGTGCGTTGTATAGATTGTAAATATTATAAAATTTCTTGGGATGCGGAAAAACCTTACGGCTGTTTGAAATTAGGATTCAAGTCTAAAATCGAACCTTCTTCATACGTAATTCAGATTTCAGGAAATATTTGCCAAAGTTTTTCAGCAAAAAAAAATCGCAAGTAGCCTATTATTACAATGCTTTTTCTCCGGCTTCTCCTGTACGAATCCGGACAACCTGCTCTAAGTCTGTAACAAATATTTTACCATCTCCTATTCTTCCAGTCTTAGCTGCATTTTGAATTGATTCAATAGCTTTATCCAAGTCATTGTCACTAACAACGATTTCAATTTTAACCTTTGGTAGAAAATCAACAATATATTCTGCCCCTCTATATAGTTCTGTATGGCCTTTTTGTCTACCAAAGCCCTTTACTTCAATTACTGTCATACCATGGATTCCAATCAAACCCAGGTTTTCTTTTACTTCTTCAAGTTTAAACGGTTTAATAATCGCTTCAATTTTTTTCATTTATTATCTCTTTTAATTTATGGATAAGGCAGAACTAAATAAGATTATGGATCTTTATAAGTCACATTTGCAAGTAAAAAAAATGTTGACACCTAATAGTATAAGTCTTTACCTAAACTCAATTAACATGTTTGTAAATTTCTGTGATAGATTTCATAAGAAACTAGCAATTTCCGAAAAATGGCTAATTGAAAATCTTGGTGTGCGAGAAATTGAGGCATTTATTCAACACCAAATGACCGAGCATAATTGGAAAAGAAGCACAATGGTTACCTGTATAAGCTGTATCAAAGTATTTTATCAGTTTTTGTCAGAATCGGAAAATGTTAAAAATCCTATACAGCATTTTAAATTTCCAAGGGATTTTAATGAAATTGGTAAGCAAGGTATTGAAATAAGTAAAATTAATAAACTGTTTGAATTTTCATTTGATAAATCACTAAAAGGTCATCAACAACGCCTTTTATTAGAATTTATTTACGGTCTAGGTATGTCTCTAGTGAAAATTATTCGCATAAGATCTGCTGTACCAGAACTAGATGATTGGCAGGTTAGGTTGTATTTTAAGGATTCAAAGTTTCGTGATGTTCCATTCAGTCCTGTTTCTATTAAAGTACTAAAATCATACTTGAAACTAATTGATAATATAGAGGGATGTCAGTCTTTTTGGGTTGATGAAAATGGTAAGAACTTAACTTCTGCTCAATTGCAAAACATATTAAACAAATATTTTTTACAACATAAACTTCCTGCAATCAATGCTAATGAACTTCGTGATTTATCAGTACAACATTTTTCAGGAGAAGGTGCAGATATTCGCTCTATACAAGCACTAAGGCATGTTAAACAATTGCGTAGACTGCAATCATTAAAAGATGCCAGTTTTGATGATTTGCAAAAAAAATTCAAACAAAAACATTTGCGCAATCTAGAATCAAAAATTGATTAAAATTAATTTTATAATCATGAAAAATTTTCAATGAGAAAATAAACTGCTCTCCCAACCTCCATCCTTATCACCATATCCGTGAATCAACAAATCAACAATTACAGGTAAAACTGATTGTGCTTTCTTATTTAAATCGCCTACATAAACACCTGATTTTAATTTTGCGCGATTGTTCATCATTTCAATCAATGTTTTATAAATTTTAATTAAATATAAGACATCATTGGCTGCGTATTCCAGTTGTTTTTGGGAAAGTTCTGAAGTGTCCCAGTTAGACTGTTGTTGATCCTTGGAAATTTGCTTACCATGTACTTCTAAAATAAGGTCCTTAAGTCCATGATCTCTAGTATATGTCCTAATAAGTTTACTCATTACTTTAGTGCAGCAAAATGGTTCAACATTAATACCTAACGAAGTCTTAATGAAAGCAACGTCACTAATTGCAAAGTGGAATACCTTAGTGACATCAAGATCAGTTAAAAGGCGTTTTAGATTAGGTGGTGTTTGGTTTTTGTTTGGTTTAATCAGGCAAACATTTTTTTTATCATCACATATCTGAACCAAGCAGACTTCATCTCGCAAAAGACGAAGTCCGTGTAATTCAGTATCGATCGCAATTTCTGACTCTAACAAATAAGATTCTAGTAGTTTATCTGGTATATCAGGAGTTATTACATAGGTCATGATTTAATTAGTATTATACAATTATTTTATGCGTTGAATAATTTTATATTTTAACATATGTTCGATTTGTTACATTATCGAACATATAAATTTATCAATAAACGACATCAACATTACCAAATAATAAAAGAATAGATAAGTTATAAATAATTTTTTGAGAACACAAATACTGTAAATTACATAATAAACATATTAATGAAATACATAACTTACATAATATAATTACCCAAATACAGAGTAACTATAAGAAAAATATCAATTTATTTATTTTTTGGATGCTCAAATCAACGCATATACTTAATTTAACCCACATTACGACCAAATACTTGTCATATTGTTTTATTTGCCTGATATGATAAATCAATGATTTT
>CACFAY010000062.1 GCA_902564345.1 uncultured SAR324 cluster bacterium | reverse complement strand
AGTTAATGAAAGCAGCGGGCAGTACCAAAATCCTGCTGTAATTGGAAGACAGAAACAAGGAGTAAGCCGTCGAGGATTTATAGCTGCAACCGGAATGGGCGTTGGACTGGCGGCAGCAGGGCCATCACTGGTGATGGAAGCAAAAGCAGCCAGCACAACAGTGAAAGACCCTCGCAATCTAAAGCAAGTTAAATCCATTTGTGGAAACTGTGCCGTAGGGTGCGGTTTCATTGCAGAGGTTGAAAATGACACATGGGTAAGCACAGAACCTTGGTTCGAGCATCCCATTAATCAGGGTAGCCTTTGTTCAAAGGGTGCGGCAGCCAGAGAGCACGTTATCAGTGAAAAACGACTTAAGTCTCCCATGAAACTGGATGAAGGAAAATGGAAGCGAATCAGTTGGGACACAGCTATGAGCGAGATCACAGCCAAGCTGCAGGACATACGTAAAAAACATGGACCAGATGCATTGATGATCTTGGGCTCAGCTCATCACAATAACGAAACAGCATATGCTCTGCGTAAATTTGCAGCCTTCTGGGGGTCCAATAACATAGACCATCAGGCTCGAATCTGTCATTCAACTACTGTGGCTGGTCTGGCTAATGTTTGGGGCTACGGAGCTATGACAAACTCCATGAATGATATAAGAAATAGTAAATCTGTATTTGTTATAGGAGAGAACGTCAGTACCTCACATCCTATTGCTATGCAGCATATACTGACGGCAAAGGAAGAAAATAAAGCTCAGATCATTGTAGCAGACCCTAGGTTCTCTCAAACAGCCGCATTTGCTAATAAGTTTGTGCAATTCAGGTCTGGAACAGATGTAGCCTTAATCTACGGACTAGTTAATGTGATTCTAAAGAATGGATGGGAAGACAAGGAGATGATCAATGATCGCACCTATGGTTTTGAAATTCTGAAGGAAGAACTTAAACGCTACAGTCCGGAAACTGTCTCTGATATTACAGGAGTTTCAGTTAAAGATCTGGAAAAAACGGCAAGACTTTTGGCTGAAAATAGACCAGGTACCATAATATGGGCCATGGGTGGGACTCAGCATACTAATGGAACGTCAAATACTAGGTCCTATTGCGTACTTCAGTTAGTGCTCGGTAACATGGGCAAGCCTGGTGGTGGTGCGAACGTGTTCCGCGGGCATGATAATGTTCAGGGAGCTACAGATCTGGGTGTATTATCAAATACCCTCCCTGGTTACTATGGTTTGGGTGTTAATACTGCCTACAAACATTGGGCAAATGTTTGGGGCGTAGAACACAGCTGGATTAAATCTCGTTTTAAGGATGAGAAGATAATGGGTAAGAAAGGATTCACTGTAGCACGCTGGTACGAAGGAGTATTGATGGATCCAAAGGAGCTTGGTCAGGACGTCAATGTGCATGCAGCATTTTACTGGGGTCACTCCTGCAACAGTCAGTCACAAATGGACCGTATCAAGACTGCTCTGGACAAAGTTGAGTTGCTTGTAGATATTGACCCATTCGTAACAACCACTTCAATTCTGCCTGATCGTAAGGATGGGGTTTACATTCTTCCTGCTGCAACTGTATATGAGCAGGCAGGGTCAGTTACTAATTCAAATAGGGATATCCAATGGCGAAATGAGATTGTGAAACCTGTTTGGGAGTCTCGTAAGGATCTTGATATAATCCTTGACCTTGCAGATCGATTAGGTTTTGGTAAGGAATTCAAAAAGAATAGAAATGGAGCCTGGAAAGAGTTTCCAGAGGATATTACGCGTGAGTGGAACCTTGGTATGCGCACCATTGGCATGACTGGTCAAACACCAGAACGAATGAAAAGGCAGCAGGAATGGGGTCACGCATTTGACCTTAAAACTAAAATAGCTGAAGGAGGCGCATGTGACGGCGAGCAGTGGGGAATGCCATGGCCGTGCTGGACTGAAAAACATCCAGGTACACATATTCTCTATAGGACAAGCATCCCAGTAGCTAAGGGAGGATTAGGCTTTCGAGCAAGGTGGGGACCAAAGGCCCCTGATGGATCAACACTTTTGGCGGGCAGAGGCTCTGCACCTGTTGATAGCTCAGTCAACTCTGGTTATGCAGAAATGAAGAATTGGAAAACAGACCTTACGGGAAAAGTCTTTGAGGAGGCCATTGCTAAAGGTCTAGCTCCTTACGGGAATGGTCGTGCTCGCTTCAATGTTTGGACTTTTAAGGATGATCCTGTTCCGAAACACCGCGAACCACTTCACAGTCCTAGACCTGATCTTGTTTCAGAGTGGGTCACATATGACGACGTGAAAGATCACTATCGTGTACCTACTCTTTTTAAAAGTCTTCAAAAAAAGGATTGGGTAGAGAAATATCCGCTTATCCTTTCTTCGGGCAGACAAGTCGAGTTTGAAGGAGGTGGAAACAGTGAGCGGAATTGCTGGTGGTTGGTGGAACTGCAACCTGAAATGTATGCAGAAATCCATCCAAGGCTTGCAAACGATAATCGTATCAAACATGGAGACTGGATATGGGTTGAATCTCCCGAGGATACGGATGCTCAGCCTAGTCGCATTAAGGTTAAGGCTAAACTAACAAGACGGGTGACTCCTGATATGGTTTATGTACCCTTCCACTGGGGAGGTGTAATGTCAGGTAAAGACCTGTCACACAAGTATCCAGAGGGTTATGTTCCTTATGGAATTGGGGAATCAGCAAACACAATAACTAACTATGGATATGATCGCATCACTCAGATGCAAGAAACTAAAACTGGTCTTTGCAGAATAATGAAGGCCTGACATCGGAGAAGGAATATGGCAACAACAAATACTACCATCCCTGCCCGTTCAGCCTCTGGACCAGGAGGGAAACATGCCCCAGCTAGAATGAAATTCTATGTTGACACAAAGCGTTGTATTGAGTGCGGCGGTTGTGAAGTTGCATGTAAAAATGAAAACAATGTTCCTATGGGTATTGCTCGAATTAGGGTTGTTACCGTTAACGAGGGACAACCAGGAGAAACAAATGTGGCAGTCCCATGTATGCACTGCTCGAATGCGCCTTGCGTATCCGTTTGTCCGGTTGATGCCTTGTTTCATAGGGCTGATGGCATTGTCCATGTCAATAAGGACACATGCATTGGTTGTGGATACTGCCTGTATGCGTGTCCTTTTGGAGCGCCACAGTTTCCTAAAGGGTCACCTTATGGCAAACGCGGTGTTATGGATAAGTGCACATACTGTGCAGGTGGTCCTGAGGAACCTTTCTCAACTACCGAACAGGAGCTATATGGTTCAAACCGGATAGCTGAAGCAATTTTTCCAGCTTTACCAACGGCAGCACCTGCTGTCAGTATCGTAGCCGAAGTCGCTCCCGCAGCTACGAGTGCTCCGCGAAGAAATCCTCTTCTACTTGAATCTTTTTTCTTCTCCATGTTTAAATCTCCTTTTGAATCAGAAAGTGTTCATGTTTTTACGACCATAAATGGCCGTTTGGAATCCTCAATGCGAAAATAAAAATTAAGGACGATTTAAATTGTGTGAATAAATTCAAACTATTCTGCTGTGTGCTAAATCTCAATAAATTATCTATCAACTAACACACGCAATGGAGTCGCAGACTATGCTTCCATCTTCATTTTTTGAAGCAACTTCAATTTCTACGTGATAACCTTCTTCAAGGTCTTCCAATTCTCCTCCCATCAGGCCTACAGTTTCATCTTCTATCACCTCCACATTAGTACGTAAGGCAAAATTGACCTTAATATGGTTGCCGTTTTCTTCAACAAGAATTGCGGAACGGTTTTCAAAATCTAATTGACTTATTCTTCCCTCAATCATGTTTATTACCCTATGAAATATTAAATATCAAAAAAATACAGAAACTTTGAAAAACAAAAAATATTAGCGCATACTAAAAATAAATAATTTACTGTACAACATTAAAAAGTTAGTTTAAACTAACTAAACTACTGAATTTATTGATTAAATTACACTAGAAATGCAAAATATACTCCTGAAAAAATTTCTTGTCAACAAAAAAAATAATTTTTACTATTATTTTTTTAAAGATTATAAATAATGCAAATATATCAATTAGTTGATATATATTTATTTTGCAATTATTTCTTGATTATTAGAATCATTTTAAAATTTTTGCATTTAAAATGGTTTAATTTTTAGACTTAATTAACTAAAAAATTTAGTAGATTATAGTTCGTAAGACATACGTATATTAAAATTCTAAAGCTGTAACTTTGAGGTATGAAATTATATAAAATGGCTAAGAGTTATCGAGCCTGTATACACTGCCTAAGTTGCATTAAAAAAAAGGGGGGAGGTTATTTATTTTTTCTTGACATAAAAGGAATTCGGGCCAGCACAATAATTAAATCTGGTTTTAAGATTATAAACAAAAACCACAGTTTTTCCACCCGTCATTTCAACAAAATCAAATCGCCAAGGGGGTGATTTATAGTTAAACTTTTTCCATAGGACCTTAAACCTATACATTTCTTTGACCAGAATATATGCTGCAACAGGATGCCATTCTGATTCAAGAGGACTGCCATAAATTCCCATAACCTGGTAATCTGTATATTCATTAATTGCGATCTTACAAAGATTTTCAGGATTTTTTTCAGACTCTTTTCCAATAACATTAGAACAGCTAACAATAATGAAAAAAACAAGAAAATAACGCACAATTCAATTCAGCAAAATTGGATTAACCTTCACATTTTGGTCTTCTAGAATAATCTGATGAAATGATGAATTTTGCCCCTTGAAAAGTTTAGAGCATGACGCAGCTGAATTTACGAGAGTCAAATCTGGAGCAAAATCTCTGGATAAACTGTGAACCCAGTTAGAATGTATATGACCATGCAAATAAAGCCTAATTTGGGGGTTTTGCAAAATCCAATTCCTTACTGGCACAAGATTATACAACTCGTGAAATCTGTCAAACTTCCAGTCTTCAGGAAATGTCAAAGGGAAATGGTTTGCTACTATAAATTTTGTCTTATCCGAGTGACTTTGGATCATATTTTCAGTAGCCCTGATAGTGCTGCTTTTTACTGTGCCAGAAGAAGTTCTTAAATCATTTTGATGAGCACTGTCCCATCCTAACAAGAACCAATCATCATTAATCTTTGAAGTATGTATTTCATTTATTCCAAAAAATTCCCCAAAATATTTGTTAAACAAATCTTCACCAACATGAGTATTCAAGTAGCGGTCATGATTCCCCGGAATAATTGTAACACGATCTTTTTTTATCAGCAGCGGATCAAGAATTTCTCTTGCCAAGGCAAACTCTCTTTCTAATGAAAGTTGGGTAATATCTCCACTAATCACGAGGTGGTCCCATTCCATTTCATTGATTCTTTTAACAAGAAGCTCTGCTCTTTTTAAGGGGAATTCTCTAGCACGCCGAATAAGTAAATTTATTGTTCCCAAAATTCTTTTTGCATTTAACTCAACAAACTTTTGAGGATATGAGTGGAAATGCAAATCGGAAATATGTATTATAGTTGCACTCATTAATTTGTATTTTTCTAAAAATTCCTGAACTACAAAATAATAATAACAAAGTTTAACCTTTTAAAGTTAGAGAATTTAAGGGCAGAATGCTTATTCCATGCCTTGCGCAAGAGCGTACTTTATTATGTAGGCGCTGAAAAATTATTTTTTTAACAAAAAATCAGGAGAACTAATGGTTTCAATTATTATAGCTTCAGCAATACTCGGGCTTTGTACAGCCCTTTTTTATTGGACAAAAGTTTCATCGATCCCACTTACAAATGGAATTGAAAATAAAGAGGAAGCTGAAAAGCTTACTAAAATTACTCGTGCCATCGAGATAGGAGCAATGGCTTTTCTCAAAGCAGAGTACAAGTATATGGTATATTTCATGGCTGGATTCGCACTACTGATAGCGTTCCTTATTGATGATCCTCATACTCCTGATGTGAGTGAAGGTATTTACACCGCAATATCATTTTTGCTTGGCTGTGTTATCTCAATTGCTTCTGGGTTCATCGGGATGAGAATTGCAACTATTGGTAATGCAAGAACTACAACTGCTGCAAAAAATTCAATTTCAGATGCATTCAAAGTCGCTCTTAATTCAGGCGCTGTAATGGGTTTTGGTCTTGTGGGACTTGCCGTATTGGGTCTCGCAGTTATTTATCTTGTTCTCGATGCAATCCTGCCCGGAATAGATAAGCATATTTTGATGGAAGTAATGGCAGGATTTGGGCTCGGAGGATCTTCCATTGCCCTTTTCGGTAGAGTAAGCGGAGGAATTTTCACCAAGGCAGCAGACGTTGGGGCTGATCTTGTAGGAAAAGTTGAACAAGGAATCCCTGAAGACGACCCCAGAAATCCTGCAGTGATTGCTGATAATGTGGGAGATAACGTTGGAGATGTAGCTGGGATGGGTGCTGATTTATTTGGCTCTTGTGCTGAAAGCACATGTGCGGCACTTGTAATCGGTGCTGTCGCATTCGCAACTAATCTGGAGGCTCTTCTATTTCCAATTTTGATATCT
>CACFAY010000061.1 GCA_902564345.1 uncultured SAR324 cluster bacterium | reverse complement strand
TCTAACGTATTTTCTGTAATATGCTGACCACCAAGCAAATCTGCAAGGGCATTAATACGGTCTGACTCTTTTTCAAGAGCGCTTATCTTTGAAAAAGTCTGATTATCCCGCATCTGTTTACTGACTAGATAATGATGTTCAGCAAAAGCAGCAATTTGAGGAAGGTGGGTAACACACAGTGCCTGATGCCTTTCTCCCAGTTTGAGTAGTTTTTTCCCAACTATTTCAGCAATTCCTCCGCTGATTCCTGAATCTACTTCATCAAAAATCAAAATTTCAACTGAATCCATTGATGTAAGAACGGTTTTTAATGCAAGCATTATCCTTGAAAGTTCTCCTCCTGAAGCTACTTTAGCTAGACTCCGCAATTCCTGTCCAGGATTGACAGACAATAAAAATTCTACCTTATCTATGCCCTTTTCAGTGCACGCATTTTTGTCTTCATCAAGTGATGATGAAACTATTTTAGTTTCAAATAATGCCTTGTTCATTCCTAGTTGCCTCAATTCTTCTATAACGGCATGGTCCAAATTCTTAGCCTTTTTATGCCTTTCCATAGAAAGTTCTTCTGCATATTTATGAAGTTGTCTGTTTAATGAATCAATCTTTTTATTAATCTCTAGCTGTTTATCGTCAATCTGTTCCATTGAATCTAATTCTCTAAGCGCATTATCATACAATGTCTTAAGACCATCAGCATCAGACAAACTAAATTTGCGAACAAAATGCTGTATTCGGCTGAGGCGTTCATTGATCCAGTTCAGACGCTGTGGGTTTGCTTCAACCCTGTTGCAGTAGCTGACTAGATCCCTATAACTATCTTCAAGTTGAAAAAATGCTGTCTCAATTCCTGTATTCATTTTAGAACATTCAGGGTCAATCTGCTCCGCTTCTGACAACAGTTTTCTAGATATTTCAAGCTGCTCAAGAACTGATCCATCGATCTCATGCAATTGATTTCTGACATGACTCAAAATAGTTATAAGTTTTTCAAAATGAGTCAGCCTATTTTCTTCCCCTCTTAGTTCCTTTTCTTCAGAAGGCCGATAATTTAAATCAGATAAATCTTCAATTACAGATTTGAGTTCTTTAAGGCGATTTTCACGTTTATCTATTTTTTCCCCTAAATCAAATAGCTCCTTTTTTACTTCCTGTAAAGAACGATATACAAAACCAACTTTTTTTTGCAGTGGAAGAAGCTTGCCGAAACCATCAAGAAAATCTAGATGAGTCGCAGTTTGGAACAGAGACTGATTTTCATGCTGTCCGTGGATATTGATCAACTTCCTACCGATCTTTTTCAAAAATTCTCCAGTGATTGAATTCCCATTTATGAAACGTTTTTGTCTTCCCTTTTCGGGAACAATACACCTTATAATTATTTCATCATCAACATTAATTCCAGATTCTGCCAATTCTCTTCGAACATTCAAATGACTACTCTGTTCTGACTCCTCTGCTAAAGAAAATATTGCCTCGACTACAGTCTGCTTCTGACCAGAGCGTATCATTGTAGAATCTCCACGATGTCCTAGCGCAAGCATAATCGCATCAATCATAATAGATTTACCAGCACCTGTTTCACCTGTAAGAATGGAAAATCCTTTATTAAATTCAACATCAATCTCCTCTATGGTGGCTAAATTTTCGATTCTGAGTTGCAGCAGCATTGTATATAAGTTGATAATTAAACTATTAGTTAGTTTTTATTTAAACTTTAGGCAAATAATAATTATATGAATTCTGATCTTATTCAAGATATAGGGGAAACTAATTTCATGATAGAATTTTTCTGCCAATTTTAGCAAAATAATATTTAATAAATTTATAATATTTTTTTAACCTTACTAGATTATCAAACCTCTGTTGAAAAATTTAATCAATATGAAATAATGATTTTGTTTACAATATTCTTCAATTGCATATCATTCTCTGTTTCTCTATGGAAAAGATCCTCCACTTTGGTACTTAAAAAAAACATAAAGTTCAAATGAATGATAAGTAATAAATTCCCTTAATTTGAATTTAAACTAAATAAATGTCTAAACTTGATTTAGAAAAAAGAGGTAACGTTTATATAGTCACTCTTGATAATCCTTCCACAGGAAATGCCCTTGACTCAGCATCACTTTCTGATCACAGAGATATTTTGGTAGAGCTTGAAAAAGTAAAGGACAATTCAGCAGTTGTTTTAACAAGTAGTGATCCAAAATCATGGTGTGTAGGCATGAACCTTGATTGGATAGGAGAGCAGAGCGAACACCAATTAGAAAAAACATTTAGAGAAGTCGAAGAAGTCTTTAGTCGGTGGGCTTTCCTACCACTTCCTACTATTGCCTGTATAACAGGGCACTGCATTGCAGGAGGTGCTTTTTTGGCCTCAGTAATGGACTTCCGTTTGATGAGAGCTGAGAGAGGGTGGTTTGCATTTACTGAAATTGATGTAAGAATTCCTCCAACTCAAAAACTTTTTTTGATGGCAGATTTACTGGCAAACAAAAATGCTGTAAGAGAACTTCTACTTACAGGAAGAAAGGTTGGAGGTGATGAAGCTCAAAAATTGGGTTTGGTTGATGAGTGCCATTTTCAGGAAAACTTGTTCCCTCGTGCTATGGATTTTGCTCAGCAGATGTCCAAGAAAGATCTAAAAACTTACGGTAAAATTAAGCAGCTTTTTAAACAGAAACTTGTTGATTAATTATAGCAAATTAACTTAGAGAAATTTCTGAAGTCTTTAAAAAAACTTTATCTCCTAATTTAATTCAGTATTTTATAAGACTAAGTATATTTTTATAATCAAGCAGATCTTTCCATTCTGGGCGAGAGAAAAATACTCCTTCTTTCTGGGGCATACCTCTTAAAAAAATATATAGAACTCCTCCGAACCTTTTTTCAAATTTTTCTCTATTATCAAGGTTAAACCAAAAAGAAGTTGCAAGCGTATATATTTGCAGCTGTAGCATATAGTGTTTTATTATCTCTTTCCCAAGTGTTTTGGGTTGATAGTCTTTCAGCTTATTGCTTTTCCAATCTATCAAATATATCTTCCCTTTGTGTTCAAATACAAAATCAATTGATCCCCGAAGAAAGCCCTTATCAACATTCCAATCACCTAGTTTAAGTTCTGCTGTTTTTTTTTGTAAATCTAAGTCCTTGCTCTCGATAGAATCCTTTGAGGGAATTGGAAAATAAAAATTAGTCTCACGCAAATTTTTATCACAATAAGCAAGCTCAACTTGTTCAGAGTCTTTATTAGTTCCTAGACTCACTGGGGTCCGCATAGTGTTCCATATAATATCTGCTATTATCGGGATTGTTTCTTCAGAACGTTGATAAAGCTTTCGGATAGAATCAATCTGTTCACAAACTCTTGGCAGTTCAAGCCAGTTCTCAGGAGAACTACTTTTTCTAAGCGTTTCAAAATCGACATTCTCCAGTAGCACATGCATCATGTTTCCTGTTTGAATGCCGCCTGGCAGCAAATCATTTTTAGATACACTAGGATAGTAATTTATTACATCATCTGTATCCGAATTATGCTGAAAAAAATTTTCATCATCTTCTCTGCGATCATTTAATTGACTCTCTGTCCTAATTTCCAACGGCATAAATGATAATGATTCACCAGCTATTTCTTTGGTAAAATTTTCATATTTACTACTAGTGATGCCTGTGAATGAGCTTAAAAAAAAGCCTCTTTTTTTCTGCTGCAACTTAGCTAAGGATTCTTGCGCAATTTTGACTTTTTCCATTAAACCATGTGTTTTTGAAAATTTTGTTAATTCAAATCCTGGTATTTTTTTATTATTCTCATCTTCAAAAAATTGCATTCGTTCTGAAACACTATCACCACATAAACTTCTGCTGAAGGGCGAAATACCTCCCAATTTGAACAAATCTGTTTCAATAGTTTGTAACCTATCGTTGACCACTGAGTAGTCACCACTCACTTTACATACTAGCCTGTTAGTATTTCCTTCAATAAATCCCACATATGGAAGATAAAGACGTGCACAAGCTCTAGTCATTGCAACATATAGCAGACGTTGTTTTTCTGCATCCAACTGCCAACGAAATTTTTCAGGAATATCTCTGCTTAAAAAATCAATTACAGGGTTTTCAACCTCATCATGGTAAAAATGGGTTGAACCTTTTTTATTTGCTGTCAAACCTCCAAATAAAAATACAACTGGAAATTCGAGCCCTTTAGAGGCATGTATTGTCATCAATTGAACTGCATTTTTTTCACTTTCTAGTCTCAGTATATTTTCGTTTTCTCCCGGGTCTTCTTGTCCGTTAATAAACTTCATTAGCAGTGAACTCAACTCATTCAAATCAAGGTGTTTTTCGAAAATTTGCCTTATCAGAAATTCAAACAAATGAGTATAATTTGTTACGCTCCTTTCATCTCCAGCTAAAAAAAGTTCTCGTTCAACCATTTTGGTACTCAGTAATATCTGGTTAAACATTTTTCTGAACTCTCTGGCTTCAGCCATAGTTTTCCATTCATACAAAAGATAAGTTAAGTGAGAATCTTCAAATGATCTTTCAGCCATTTCTTGAAAATTTATTCCAAAAAACCTTGTCAAAAGGACTTTTGCTCTTCTAGAATGGTCGTTAGGATGATTTATTGCTTCCAAAAGATCATATATTTCACGGGCTTCACGCCCTTCAAACAAACCCCTTTGCTTGTAGAACGCAAAGCTTATTCCACATGCCCGTAGAGCTTTTCCAATTTTTTCACCTTCACTTGCTTTGCGAAAAAGAACACAAATGTCTTTTTCTTGCAAAATACTTTCTCCTGAGTCATTTTTCCAGATCGGCCTTTCACTTTCAGGAAATCCTTTTGCAAGCAATTTTTTTATTTCCAAGGCAATTGCATTGGCAAATCTTAAGGTATTAAGTTCTGCCTGATCATCCAGAAAAAGGCCTAATAACGCATTTTTGTTTGTATCAGAAACTACAGCCCCATATTTTGATTCAACAGACTTTAATAAAGCATCTTCTCCGTAAAATCTCTGACCATTTAATGGAATCAATGCGTTAAGAATCTCATTTGAAATTCCAAGATTTTTCCGTCTGATTTGCTCTACCAGTTTTTTCCCTGAGATTGTGAATTGAGGGACCAACTCAAGCAAATGGACAGCACTTCGTTCCTTATTATTATCTTTTAGTTCCAATTGATGGTTGCCACACCCTACATGGGTATATTCAAGTCCATCCTCCTCAGTAAGCCAGTATCTACTGCCAAATATATGATTAAGTCCTTGAATAAGTAAATCTGTTGAACGATAATTTTTTGTAAGAGTAACTGGAGCATGAGAGTAATTTTTCTTAAAGATTCTCTTTGCCTGCATATAGGTAAAAATGTCGGCACCTCGGAAGGAATAAATAGCTTGTTTGGGATCACCAATTACAATTAATTTATGTTTTTGACTCTCCAAAAATATTTTACGGAAAATATTCCACTGAAGATTGTCAGTGTCCTGAAATTCATCAACAACTGCACATTCATACTTTTCACGAACGACTTTAGTAAGTGGTGTAGGTTTAGTAGAGTTTCCCCTGTGGTTGACCTGCTCCTCCAAAAGTTGAAGAAGGTCTTCATAATCGAACAAACCCTGTTCCATCTTTGTTTTTCTCAATTCTCCACGAACATCTCCAAGAATTTTTTTGTATCACCCAAGCTCTTAAAATTTTTCCCGATCCCCCCATAAGATTATGACGCTGAAAACTTTTTTCACAATCAATTACAGCACTAATCTCACTTTCCAAGTTTTTCAAATAGCCATCTGACTGTCTTACATAAAGTGAAAAAAGACTTGAGATGGAACTATTATTTGATAGCAATTCCTTGCGCAAATATCTGCGCATCACTTCCTCAAAAAGCAATTTATTGTCAACAAGCTGCTGATCAAAAAGTTGTCGATTCTCAAAAGCAAATTCCTGCAGAATTCTTTTACAAAAACCATGAATTGTATAAACTGGGACGGAATCAAAATCTAGCAATGCTGCCTTGATCAAATCCCTCTGAACCTTTTTTATTTCCCAATATGATCCTTCTGGAACATGCTGAAATTCGGTAAATTTATTTTCATATGCATCTAAAATTTCCCTAAGTTTTGTTCTGAGCCTTAGCCTAAGTTCACTTGTTGCTTTTTCAGTAAATGTAACAATTAAAATACTTTTTAAAGGTATGTTCTTTGTTAAAATTAATTCCAAAACAAGCTCAATCAGAGTAAAAGTTTTTCCTGTACCAGCTGAAGCCTCAATTAAAAGATTGTTTTTATTCTTCTGTAAAATAGGTTCAGTTTCTGTTCCTGTCAAAAAATTTTTACGAACTGTTTGGAACAGTTCCGATTTTCTTCTAAAAAAAATAGGACCTAATTGATCTGTTTGTGACATAATTATTTTTTTTTGTAAATGCCTATACATTTTAATACATCAAACTCCACTATTCAAACATCAAGATTAATCAAAAGGCTAAATAACTTGTCCTTGGTTGACGATCAAAATAGGCTTTATATTCATGAAATAAAAAAGTTTTTTGGCTTATAATAATCAAGAAATGCTTTCAAGTGACTACATTGCAAACTTAACTGATCATTTGCAGCAGGCAGTACTGGCTATCGACCAATCAGGAATCATAGTATACTGTAATGATGCTGCTTCCCATTTTTGGAAACGAGGAAT
>CACFAY010000060.1 GCA_902564345.1 uncultured SAR324 cluster bacterium | reverse complement strand
ATATTTAGAGTTTGTTGCTGATTTGTTGAAGAGGTGCCTATTTTCATCTACAGGCAAATATTGCAGGTTCCTGTTCTCCCAGCACTGTCATTTGAATGGGTGCTTTATTGTCACCCTGTGCAATGCCTTTGTTAACATCAAGGTACAAATTTATTGAGTTTCCCTGAAGATGATATTGTCCAGATTGAACTTCCGCTTTACCCTCAAGTAAAATAGTTTGGGTGATTTCATCAAAGCTTGCTTGATCAGCTTTTGCTACACGGCCAGGCTGTTCGAAGCAAACTTCCTGTATTGCTTGAATAAACTGTAATTCCTGAGATTCATTTAAATATAAAGTAATCTTACCTGCATGTATGTAAAGATCGCCCGGAGTTCGTTCCATTTCAACATTACCTTCAAACATTGCCTGATGCTTACTATTATCTAGAACAGCACGGGATGCTAACAGAATAACTTGAGTAGGTTCTAAATTTTGAGAAGTAGCCTCAATGGTATTTTTAGATTCTGGTTCAGGCCCTTTTTCAATGCGGTTTTTTTCAAGATCACTTAAGTTTGCCTCAATCCGAATTCGACCCTCTTTGCTGGTATCCAGTCCCTCGAGTGTTGCATGCTTTTTCAGGAGGTCCAAAATAACATTGTCACTGTTAACATTGCCTTGTGAAGACTTGAGGATTACATTTCCTTGCATTTGCAAAGTTTGTTGAGGTTTGGCGAGCTTATTTGAATTTTTAGTTTCTTTTTCAAAATTTTCTAGATTAACCTGTGTGTAAATCGCAAAATCTGAGCGAATTTCTCTATCCCATTGCTTTGCCTGTACGCCGCCTTCCCCAAACATTTTTTCAATGTTCGTATCTTTTCCTGAAACTAGGCGAAGTTTGGCAGTAGTCAATTCTATGTTTTCCCTAGGAATAAAGCCTTTAACATTGCCCCGAAACACTGCAGCGTTTTGTTTAAGATCAGTGGTAAATTCATCAGCTTGTATTTTAATCTTCTCAGTTGAGGCATAACGAAGCAAACTTTCTTGATCAATTGTTGTAATGGAATTTGGCATAGCATCAATAAATTCATCCCTATTTTTAAAAATTTTATTCTTTAAAAGTGCAATTTTTGCTATAATATTTTTTGATAAACCTTCTCTCATAAGGTGATCAAGCGTATTGTTTGTAACTTTAAATCCTTTTGTAGGCATACCATGGATTACTATTTTAGAACCTGAAAATGGTTCCAATGTTAAGACAATAAATGATAAGAAAATGCAGAAAAATATTTTCATATTTTTTTATCTATAAAACAGAGGATTTAATTTTTTTTGCTGAAGTAGGAAAGTCGTTCAAGCGAGACTGCCTGTTATCATATGTTGCTTTGATAAAAGAAGAAAACATTGGATGTGGTCTCAGTGGCTTTGATTGAAGTTCAGGATGAAATTGACAGCCTACAAACCAAGGATGTTCCGGGAGCTCAATCGTTTCTACTAAATTTCTGTCAGGATGACGTCCAGAAATTTTTAAACCAGCCTCTTCAAGTCTAGGAACAAATTCATTCATTACCTCATATCGGTGTCGATGGCGTTCTGAAATAGTAGTTTTGTTATACATTCTGGCAATTCTTGATCCTTTTTTAAGGACTGTAATTTGGCTCCCTAGGCGCATGGTGCCACCTGTTTCCAAATGTCCCTCCTGTTCAGGCATCAAATCGATTACATTTTCAATGTGATTAGGTTTAGACTCTCCTGAATTAGCTCCTGAAATGCCTACGACATTGCGTGCAAATTCAACTATCGCCATCTGCATACCAAGACAGATCCCAAAGAAGGGAATTTTGCCTGTGCGGGCAATCTGGATGGCAGTAATTTTTCCTTCCATACCACGTTCACCAAATCCTGGTGCAACCAGCACACCGTCCATTTTTTCTAACTTTTCAAATGCATTTTCAGGGGTTAGGAATTCGGAATCAATATAATGAAGATTTACTTTCAGTCTGTTTGCTATACCTCCATGCAGTAATGCTTCCTTAAGACTTTCATATGAATCAAGATGTGCTACGTATTTACCAATAAAGGCTATGTCTACCTCGTCTTGAGGGTTTTTATATTTTTCAATCAAATCAATCCAAGGTTGTAGTTTTGGACTTCCTGTCCACATCTGAAGATTATTCATTATAATGTTGTCCAGATTCTGCTGGTGAAACATTAGGGGGACTTCATACACCGACTCCACATCAAGACCGTTCACAACAGAATCTTCAGGAACGTTAGTGAATAGAGATATTTTGCTTCTTACTTTTTCTGAAAGCATTTCTGGAGTGCGGCAAATAAGAATATCAGGCTGTATGCCGATTTCACGAAGTTTGCCGACACTATGCTGGGTAGGCTTGGTTTTCATTTCTGCAGTTTGTACAATTAGAGTCAGGTGAACAAACAAGGTATGTTCCTTTCCATGATCGTGCCTAAATTGTCGAATGGCTTCCAGAAAAGGTAGTGACTCAATGTCACCTACAGTTCCACCGATTTCAACAATACAAATGTCGGCATTGGGAGCAGTAAATGTTTTTGTTTCTTTGTCAAAAATTCTTGAAGCTTCCGTTATAGTATTTTTTATTTCATCAATCACGTGCGGAACTACCTGCACAGTAGCTCCAAGATAATCACCAGCACGCTCTTTTCGAATAACTGTGTCATATATCTGGCCAGTTGTACGGTTATGCTTGCGAGTCAGTACTGCATTTGTGTATCGCTCATAATGTCCTAGATCTAAATCTGTTTCCGCACCGTCCACGGTAACAAAGACTTCGCCATGCTGGAAGGGATTCATCGTGCCGGCATCAACATTTATATATGGATCAAGCTTCATTAAGCTAACTGTCAGCCCTCTTGCTTCTAGTAAAGCTCCAATTGAGGCTGCAGCAATTCCTTTGCCAAGTCCTGAAACCACACCACCTGTAATAAATATATATTTTGTTTGCATGAGCTGGTTTTGCTTGTCTTTTGATGGAGAGGTTATTACAAATAAAAATTATATTTGAAAGTTCAATTGCATAAATTTGATAATACATTTCTTTTTACTAAAAATGAAAAGTAAAAATAATATATGATTTTTGTCAACTTGTAGTAACAATCTTCAAAATCGTAATTCATAATTTAGTCTCCGTAAATATTAACAACCACGTTCCTTGAATGACCGATTGAACGGTGCTCCCATAGAAAAATTCCCTGCCACGTACCCAAAAGCATTTTACCTCCAGAAAGAGGAATCTGCTCAGAAGTATTTGTCAGCACACTCCTAATGTGTGAAGGCATATCATCTGGACCCTCGACTGTGTGAGTATAACCTAAATCATTTTCTGGAACCAGCTTTCCTAAAAAATATTCCAGATCTCGTTTAACATCAGGATCGGCGTTTTCTTGGATAATTAGACTTGCTGATGTGTGCATTACAAAAAGGTTACAAAGTCCTGATCTTATTTTTGAAACACGTACCACATTAACTACTTCCCGAGTAATTTCGCGAAGACATTTTCCTGTTGTTTGTATATGTAAAACTTGTTGGTAATTTTTCATTTGCTAAAAGTAAATGTCAGTTCACAGGAAGTTCAATGGAGAAACAAACACCTCCTGTTTCGAGATTACGAAAACGTGTAAAGCCATTATGATCAGAAATGGTTTGGCTGACAATTGTCAGACCAAGACCTGTGCCCTGTTCTTTTGTTGTCGTATATGGTTCAAACAGTTGATCTGCAATTTCTGGAGCGATGCCGGTTCCGTTATCTTCAACGTCCATGCAGATGATGTTTAAATCTGGAACATGTCTAGTTTTAATAGTTATTTTGCCCTGGTTGAAAATTCGGGAAAGTGTCCCTTTTTTTTCAATTGAACTTATTGAATTGTCCACCAGATTTATTATCACTCTGCGGATCTGTTCACTGTCCAGAGGTAATTGGGGCAGAGACTCACTAAGATCTGTGTTCAAGGATATTCTGGTGGGCAAGTTTTCATGAAACAGATGAAGAGCGTTCACAATTATCTGATTTAGATCACTAATTTGAGGATTGGACTCAGGAATTTTTGCAAAATTTGAAAATTCACTTACCATTTTCTTAAGATGCTGCACTTCATTAATTATTGTTTGTGTTGATTGATACAGGGCCACATCATCTGAAACTTCCCCAGCATATTTACGGTTGATGCGTTCAGCCGAAAGTTGAATAGGCGTTAGTGGATTTTTTATTTCATGTGCTATGCGACGTGCTACTTCCCGCCATGCCCTTGCGCGCTGAAGACGCTGGATTTCTGTAATATTGTTGTAAACGCAAACCATGCCTGCAGACTGGCCCTCACTGTTTTGAAGAACAAGAAGGGTTGCGGAGACTTCAACTGGTCCCTCTTTTTTGTGAACGATTAGGTTTTGTGATATAGATCGTTCTTTATTTCCTTTAATTTGTTCAGCCATTTCTTCAAATTGTTGCAGGGACTCTTCCTCCAAAACATCACTGTAGTGTTTGCCTGTATCAAATCCAGGGTTTTTCATTTGAAGCATTTGTTTTGCAGAGTGATTAAGTATTTCAATGTGACCTTCAACATCCATTGACATTACACCTGTTGTAATATTTTCCAATACAAGCTCTACAAAGCGAATTTGGCTCTCAAGTGTCCTGTGACTATCCTGTAGATTGCTGGTTGTTTTGTTAAGTGCAATCTGGTGTTCAAGCAGGTCACGGCTCATTGAGTTGAAAGACTTCATAAGTAATGCAAAGTCCTTGTCTAATGGACCCTGAAGTTTTACCTGAAATCCCAGTTCACCTTCGGAAACTCTTTGTGTGGCAAGAGCAAGATCTTCGATAGGCTGTACAAATCCTCGTGCTAGATAAAATGCCAACCACGTTGCTACAAAAATAATAAACAGGGTCATAAGCAAAAAAATGATCAAATAATATCCGCGCACCAAGTCCTCTGATTCTGTCAAAAACCTTGTGTTGTGCCCCTGTGAAATTATTTCACTTATAGCATTCGAGGAATATGGTGATGCAGGATAAAAAGTTTCTAAAAATATTTGTTTGTTTTGATGAGAGAAATGAGTGATATGACGGAAAATGATGCGATCTTCTAATTCTTTAGTAAACCAAATTTGTTTATTAGATTTTATTTGATACCACTCATTTAAAGAGGGTTCAGTCCAATATGTCTGAGAAATCTCGGACTGCATCCATTGAGCCAACAGTTCCTGCTCTTTGGAGTAAATTGATACATTGGCTTCAATATTCTTCAAAGGTTTTATTGCACTGAATTTCTCCTTGCTTTCACTTATATATTTGGCCCATATTAAATGTTGGAGCTCCATTGTTTTGCGAAGATTTTGGTGATATGCGTCAGAAACGTTTTGTGCACTCTGAACTACTGATTCTTGCTGACCTTTTAGCCATGATTCCAGATTTGTTGCGATGAAGTAACTTGCAAAAAGATGGAACCCCATAGCTGGCAGTGAGAGTACAATGAAGGAGGTAATAAGTTTTGTTTTAAGATTGACTCCTAGAACATGTTTTTTACGTTCATATGAAAGTTTGAGAAGATTCCGAGCAATCAAATAGAATACTATAGCCAGCAGGACAATATTAACGTTTATTGCCACAAAAACCATTAACTGTGATCCTGAATGCTCCAGTAAAGAAAACCCCTTTTGCATGCTAAACAATACAAGTACTATAAGCAGAAACAATAGAACAACCACTGCAAGCATCCTATTTCGGATGTGAGGGTTTGTAGAGATTATTTCTTTATAGTTGTTACGAATTTCCTGGAGTCGTGAAGACATAATTTACGGTGGGTACAGAATAAATGTTTTCAGGGCACAGAGTTAAGAAATCTTTGACTGCTTATTTAATTCCTGCTAAATGCACATTTATTGTGACATAATTGATTTATAGTATTCTTCTTTTGATTTTTTGTTATCAGTTTCAACGGTATACTCTTCACTATGCTTTACCAGCAGTTGCCGGGCTTCAAACCTTGACCCATTCATTTTTCCCTCTACAACAACTCCCTGGCCTTCTCGAAAAAGGTCAGGTTTGACTCCTGCATAAATCACATTAATTGAGTTTTCACCGTCCTCAGTAATATTAAATGAAAGCTGAATAGCCTGTGCGTTCCAATCCACGCTTCCCTGTTCCACAAGAGCACCTATGCGAATAGTTTTTTCTTCAAATTCTGCTGGACTTGCAAGCACTTCCGCTGGAGTATAAAAGAAAACAGTCATTTTCTGAAGTTCCTGAACGGATAATGCGACTATAACTGCCAGAATAACAGCACCTCCTATTACAAACTTAGTCCTTGTTTTCAATGTCCTCCATTTTGTCAGGATTATCTGAAGATTCAGAAACTCTTTGCTTTATTGCCTCAATTGTCTGGCTAGAAATTCTCATCCGACGTTTGGTCATCAAAATATAAAATACAAACGTAAAAACCCAGATTAAATAGGCTGCAACAACATATTCAACACCTAAAAGCATTTTAAAACTGTGTTTCTGTAATAAGTTGATTGAGCTCCTCCTTGCGTTTTTCAGTTTGGAATCTCAGTATAAGCAAATAAAGATAAAAAACTAATATAACAATAATCGAAGCGATCAGAGGATTAAGTAATTCTTGGGGAATTGAAGGACTGGCCTTGCCTGATTCAACCTTGAACAGAGTTGAAGGCTGGTGCAGAGTACGCCACCAT
>CACFAY010000059.1 GCA_902564345.1 uncultured SAR324 cluster bacterium | reverse complement strand
TATCTTTGCAAAAGGAAAAGTTAAAGGTTTTGAAAAACAGGAAATATTTAAATATCTTACAGAAGATTCAAATGGCAGAAGTATGGGAGAGATACGCTGGAATTTTGAAAAATTTCTGGTTAGTCGTAATGGGAAACTAGTTAAGCGTTTTCGCTCAAGTGTTGATCCAAATAAGGATGAGATAATTATGGCTATAGAGTCGATTCTATAGTTAGATACTTGGCTTGAAAATAATTATAAAAAAATGAAAAATTTTTTAATACAAAAATATAATAAATTCAGGGAATGGGGATGGAAGTATCGAAAAAAAACCTTAAATATTTTTCCTGAAACAAAGTATTGAAAACCAAGTCACCTCAAGTTTGAGGAAAATCCTTCCGTAAAGAAAAATAATATCAGCACTTGAATTCAAGTAACATGGTCTGCTAGATAAGTGTTATCGTTCATTCGCTTATTTAAGTGAATTTTTGAAATATTTGTAAATTGTGCAGAAATTGTCTTTTAGATAATTTTCAAACCGTTGCCTCATTTGTCCAAATAGAATTAATCTGCAGTAAGAGAATTTATTTTTGTATCTATATTAGGTCAGTGAATTAATTTTAAAAATTTCTTAGTATTTTTTATTGGTTAGTTGAATATCTAACATAAAAATTATTTCTTGTTCACATATAAGACTCAAACAAGCAATCCTTTGAAAGGCTTATGAAACAGGGAAAAATTTAATTTTTAGTACATAAATGACAACTACATCAAAAAATAATCATGAAGAATTCATTGAGGAGAATTTGGTCCTTCTAACTGGGGCTACAGGCTATGTTGGTGGAAGACTCCTTAAAGCTTTGGAGGAAAGTAAATTCCAGCTAAGATGCTTAGCTAGGCGTCCGGAGTTGTTGAGTCCCAGAGTTTCTCCGAATACTGAAGTAGTAAAAGGCGATGCATTAGAACGAAGCAGTCTTATTTCAGCAATGCATGGCGTTAATATAGCCTTCTACCTTATTCATTCTATGGGTTCAGCAGGATCATTTGAAGAAAATGACCGCATAGCTGCCATAAACTTTGGCGAAATAGCCAAAGAAGCTGGAGTAAAACGCATAATTTATTTGGGTGGTTTAGGGAATGCGCAGGAGGTCTTGTCATCTCACCTACGTAGTCGTCAAGAAGTTGGAAGTCTCTTAAGGGCCTCAAAAGTGCCAGTTATTGAGTTCAGAGCTTCGATAGTAATTGGTTCAGGAAGTCTTTCTTTTGAAATGATAAAATCACTTGTCGAGAGATTGCCCATTATGCTGATACCGAAATGGGCTTTAATGTACGCGCAGCCAATTGCTATTGAGGATTTAACATCTTATTTAATGGAGGCTCTTTATAATAGAGATAATACAAACTACCTCTTTGAAATAGGTGGGTTCGATCAGGTTTCTTATTTAGATATTATGCGCATATATGCAAAAAGTATTAATAAAAGAGTTTTAATGATACCAGTTCCAGTATTGACTCCATATCTTTCCAGTTTGTGGCTGGGATTAGTTACACCTCTTTATGCACGCATTGGAAGAAAATTAGTTGAAAGTATTGTCCATTCGACAGTTGTTCATGATGATATCGCTCTTCGTAAATTTAAAATAAAGCCAATTGGTGTTGAAGAAGCAATTCAGAGTGCTATTAAATTGGAGAATCGGGAATCGGCAGTTTCACGTTGGTATGATTCAACTTCATCTTCAGGAGAAACAAATCCTTATAAAGGTTATAAATTTGGTGAAAGACTTATAGATGCTAGAACTATAAATATAAATGTTAATCCTAAGACAGCTTTTGATCCAATTCAAAATATTGGTGGAGAAAAAGGCTGGTATGCATGGAATATTCTTTGGCAGATAAGAGGTTTTATAGATCTTTTGGTAGGTGGAGTCGGTATGAGGCGTGGGAGGTCCCATAAAGACAAATTGATTGTCGGAGGAACAATTGATTTCTGGCGTATTGAAAAAATTGTTCCAAATAAATTTTTAAGTCTATCAGCAGAAATGAAATTGCCGGGAAGAGCTTGGTTAGAATTTGAAGTAGTTGGACAAGGGAATTCTTGTACAATAAAGCAAACAGCAATATTTGAGCCTGTTGGTATTTTGGGAAAAATATACTGGTACTCCTTATATCCACTCCATCAACTAATTTTTGCAGGAATGCTACAAGCGATTGCACATAAAGCTATAGCACTAAGTAAAAGTAGCTTATGAGAATAAAATAATAATTTATTAAAGCCTAAATTAAAAAATTTTTATTTTTTTAAAATTAATTAGTGTTTAGTTATATCATCAAAAATTTTATAATGTTATCCAGAACCAGTGTTGTCAATAATCTTTTTTAGGCAACTAGAAAAATCTATAAAAACCTTTTTTTACTTAAAAAAAACTATTAAATATTTTAAATTGCAATTTATGAAAATACTTAGAAAAATTTTCTCTATCTTGTTGGTAGGCTTTTTATTGTTTGGCTGTAATTCTGGTAAATCATGGCGTAATGCCAGCCGTCTATCAGCGGGGATAGCTCCGGATCCTTCAGTTACAAATGAAGCTGTAATTCATGTTTATGGTGCCGACACATGGGGATGGCGTGGTTTGTTCGCAATTCATACCTGGATTGCTGCAAAGCGAACTGGAGAGTTAAGCTATACTGTTTATGATGTAGTTGGCTGGAGGAAATACGGGGGGCAACCTGTAATGAGGATTACTCTTGATATACCCGACCGCTATTGGTTTGGGGAAAAACCTAAGTTAATTAAAGAACACAGGGGAAAGAACGTGGATGAAATAATAGATGCAGTTGAAAAGGCTGCAGATGATTATCCATGGAAAAAAACATATAAGGCTTTCCCGGGTCCAAACAGCAACACCTTTACTGCATGGATCGCAAAGCATGTTCCAGAGCTTGATTTAGATCTCCCTTTTTCAGCTATTGGTAGTGGTTATGTAAACTAACAAAAGCAGTAATTCATTAATTTTGTTACGTTCCAGAAGAAATTAATAATGAAATTTTTAATAGATAAACAATTGATATTTATAATTTAATTATTTAATTATTCTTTTCCTTAAATGAAAATTCACTTGCAAAAGTATGCAATTTTTAAAAATTTTTTTTTACACAAAACAAATTGATTGAATAATTCAATCTAAAAAAATTACTGTTAACAATATGAATTTTTTTACCGAAAATATTTTATGGATTTTTGCATTAGTCTTTGCCCTACAATTAATCAAAGTGTCTTATCATGGACGTCTTCTTTGGCTAAGGGAAAAAAAGAAATCAAAATTCAATAGGGAGCGAAGAAAATTAAAGTTACTCATTGTAGATAAAGTTTAAAAAGCTAAAATTACAACTTAGAACAAGATTAAATGAAAAATATTTATATAGAATATTTAGCCTTTATGAAGAAATCAAAAAATGTTTATATTTCCTCCATTGATGAAAATACTAACCCTGAAATAAGTTACTCTCCCTGTGTTGTTGATGATGAAAAGAATGTTTACATTCTTGTTAGTGACCTCTCAAAAAGAACTTCAAGTCTAGTATTGGGCAGCAATACTTCAATAATGTTCATTGAGCCAGAAGATCAATGTGAAGAAATGTATGTCAGAACTCGTTTGATTTTTGAATGCTCCACTAAACAAATTGAAAGAAGAACTGAAAAATGGAATGAACAAATACCTGTTTTTTTGGAAAGATTTGGAGAGATCATTAATGTATTAACATCTCTCAGTGACTTTAAAATGTTCAGCTTTTCTCCACTTTCTGGTTCATATGTAAAAGGATTTGGAAAAGCTTATACAATAAAAGGTGAGGGATTAGACCAGATTTCTCATGTAAATTTTAATGCCAATCAAAAGATGTGAAATTTGTGCTAAGGAAATTTTTTTTAAGGCAGCTCATATATAAGCTTCAAGTATTCTCCACTAATCTCTAGTAGTAGAGCATCTATTTCAGATTAAACAAAAAATTTTTTTATTTTGATTATATATATATATAATCAAAATAAAAAATCTAAACGAAATAATTTTCCTGTCAAATTTTTAAACAATAGTTTTTCAATCTTAAGTGGGTAATTAGTGAATATCTTCTTGAAACCTTAATTATCTCGTGTATCACCCTTTTTGTTAATAATGAATTTTGAAGTAAGATAAGGGTTATTTCCCATAATTAAATGGTAAATAACTGAAGTATACGTCTGTCTTATATGCACTACAGCGTTAACCACTAAGTTATTTTTCCTAAAATAATTATCAATTCTTGAAATGACAAAGATTTTTCTTAGCGAGAAATTTATAAGCAGTATTTTGGCTAAGAATGCAATTTGGGCTTTAGTTAAACTTTCAACTATTTTAGTTTATCTTACCTTTTGGTCTGAAGAGTAATAATATTTAATATGGAATAATATCTAAATATATTTGAACTTGCTTATAAAACTAAATGCAACAACACATAAAATAATATTTAATAAAAATAAAAAAATCGCACAATTAGCTATTAATTCATGATTTATGATGCCGCCCAATGGTTATTTGCTATTTCAATAAGTGGTCCTGTATTAAAAGATTTTAAATCAATTTTTCTTTTTAATTTCTTCCTTTTTTCTGGATCAGGATAAGGCGCTGCACTTAGTAAAGATTTAGTATAAGCATTATGAGGATTTCCTAACACGGATTCGGTAGGACCTTTTTCAAGAATTTTACCCTGACACATAACTGCAACTTGATTAGAAATTTGCCTAACAACTGCAAGATCATGTGTAATAAAAAGTAGTGATATTTCCCTTTCATTTTTTAGGCTATTCAATAGTTCAAGAACTTGAGCTTGAATAGTTACATCTAGAGCCGATGTCGGCTCATCAGCTACAATAAATTTAGGCTCAGATGCAAGGGCTCTTGCTATAGCTATACGTTGACGTTGTCCACCAGAAAACTCATGTGGATAACGATTTGCCATTTCGCTCGTTAACCCAACACTTTTTAAAAGAAAGGATACCCTTTCTTTTGCTTCAGATCGACTACAATGTCCTTGAATTATAATAGGCTCGGCAATACTTCTACCAACCGAATACCTTGGGTCGAGAGACGAGTATGGATCTTGGAAAATTATCTGAGCATTTGATCTGAGAGTTCTCAGATCATCAGAATTTGATGAATTTATATTTAAACTATCAACTAAGATATCTCCAGAATCAATATTTTCTAGTTTTACTATTGCTCTTCCGAGTGTGGACTTACCAGACCCACTTTCTCCAACTAAAGCTAAAGTTTCACCATAATTAATTTCCAAACTAACATTATCTAAAGCACGTGTTTTCAAAGAATCAAAAAATAAGTAATTTTCTTTTGCAAAAGTTTTAGATACCTGATTGATTTTAACCAACGGGATTTTTGAAGAGTTAGAACTGGTGTGGTGTTCAAATGTTTTAACATCCAAACGTGGTACAGCTGCAAGTAAAGATTTCGTATAGGGTTTAGCCGGTTTTTTGAATAGTTGGTTGACTTTTGCGTGCTCAACTTCTTTTCCACCGTTCATTACAAGAACATTATCCGCAGTCTCAGCAACTACGCCCATATCATGAGTTATAAGTACAAGACCTATGTTGGTTTCTGAAACCAATGAACTTAGTAAATCAAGTATTTGAGCCTGAATTGTTACATCAAGTGCTGTTGTTGGCTCATCAGCAATCAATAATTGGGGCTCAATTAGCATCACCATCGCAATTAACATTCTCTGTCGCATTCCACCAGAAAATTCATGTGGAAATTGTTTCATTCGTTTTTTGGGTTCTGTGATACTAACACGGTTTAACATCTCAATTGCCCGCTCATTTGCCTCGTTTTGGGGACAAACACCATTTACTACCAGTGCCTCTGTCATCTGTTTCCCAATACTAAGAACTGGGTTGAGAGCAGTCATGGGTTCTTGAAAGATCATACCAATGCCTGCTCCTCTTATTATTCTGATATTTTTTTCATTTAGGTCCAATAAATTATTATTTTCAAATATAACTTCGCCACTAGCTAAACTATTTTCAGGTAATAATCTCAAAATAGCTTTAGCGGTCATACTTTTTCCTGAACCAGACTCCCCAACTATGGATAAAATTTCACCTCTTTTAACTTTAAACGACAAATCATTTACAATGTTAGAAACGGTTCCTTTAGATTTAATACTTACATTCAAGTTGTTTACTGTGAGAATTAGAGATTTCTTCATCTTTGCCTTTCTACAGGATCTAGGACTGTTCTAAATCCGTCTCCTAAAAGATTAAACCCCAGAACTGTTAAGGCAATTGCAATTCCTGGGATAGTCATTAACCATGGTGCACGATTAATATAATCTCTTGAGCCTGCCAGCATATACCCCCACTCCGGAAGTGGAGGTTGTGCACCAAGTCCTAGAAAACTTAAACCTGCTGCTGCCAATATAGCAGTAGAAACACCTAGAGTTGCAATGACAATCATTGTAGGTAAAACATTTGGTAACAAATGCATGAAAACAAGTCTAGAATGACTTGCTCCACACGCTATACTTGCTTCAAAATAAGGTTTTGCTTTTTCAACTAAAGCTGCAGAATAGCAAGTACGTGCATAAAATGGGATCCCTGCAATACCTACTGCTATAACAGCATTGGTTAAACTGGGTCCTAATACAGCAACACAAGAGAGTGCAATCAATGTTTCTGTGAAAGAAAAAAGAACATCGGTGCTTCTCATCAACAACGTTTCAAGCCAACCTCCTTTGTAGGCGGCAAAAAGGCCTACTATTATTCCTGATGTCATTGAAATACCTACTGCCATGGCTCCAATCATCAATGTCAATCTACTACCGAATAAAATCCGAGAGACCATATCCCTTCCAAACTCATCAGTACCCAAAATAAATTCTAAATTTGGTGCAAGGAACCTCTTTCCAACCCC
>CACFAY010000058.1 GCA_902564345.1 uncultured SAR324 cluster bacterium | reverse complement strand
TTAGAAGTAGTTGCCAAATATGAAAGGCTTTTTTCCCTTCTTTCTCTCATTTGTAAGTTAACCCTATCTTGGGTCCTTTCCAGCATTTCATCCAGATGACTAGGAAGTCCCTTATCAGCAGAGAATCGCCATGTAGCTTCAGGGAAATCTTTAATAAACATATCCGATTCATGCATAAGTTCTTCAAAGACAATTCCTAAATCATAATCCACAGGTCCCCTTTCGCGATTTGCGACTAATAACTTTCTTAGAGATTCCTCTTGATTAAACGAAGATACAAATTTCCCGTTGTTTTGGTCTTCTCTCCTCAACTGAATAACTTTGCCAATAATTATTCCCCAAGTTACCACTGAGAGGCACAGGAGTATAATAAAGATCGAAAGAGTAAGTACACCTCCGTGAAGGACAGCGTTTACAAAATCGTTAAATTCCATAAATTATCAGGATTTAAATTTAAAGATATAGTCAGCCCTCCTATTTTTAGACCACCAGTCTTCCCTAGAAGATCCGGGAACACGTTTCAAAGGGCATTGCTCACTGCGACCTACCCCCAGAATTCTGTCCTCGTCAAAATAAAGAGCTAATAAAACTTTTGAAGGTGTTACCCATCTTCTATCACTTAGTGCTTTGTTGTATTCAAGTGTTCCTCGTTCATCAGCATTACCCTCCAATTGTACAACAACATCTGGGTACTGCTCTAAAACTGGTTCAAGTAACCGGAATGAACTTTCTATGTGGTCTATATAATCATCAATGGAGTGTTTATCAGTATCAAAATAAACAGGAGCTACTAACAGATGGTCCAGCATTCCTTCAATGTCAACGCAGAAAGCTTGCTCAACCCCAAGCTCTCGGTCACGTACAAGTCTTGCGTAGAGTTGAGACATAGTCTTTTCAAGAAACGCTGTTTCCATGGAATCTACTTGCTCTTTCTTAGCTACAAGCTTTAAAATGTCTTTTTTTGAAACTCCTCCTGCATCTTTAAGAATTTCAGCAACTTCTTCAGGTGATGCATCGGCTAATTGCTTTGCTAAATCTTCAGTCTCTTTTTGGATAGCCTTGGTTTTTGCTATCAGCTTTTCAACTCCTTGTTCTGAAAGTGTAGTTTTTTCTTTGATCAAGGCTTTTGCTTCTGAAGCAGTTAATTCTCCTTCAGCAACTTTTTCCAAAATTTCTACAATTTCTTTTTCTGAAGAACTTGCCTTAATCTCATCAGCAATATCGGCTACATCTTCCTTAATGAGCTTCTTGCGGCGTTTTTCAAGGACTTTCTCGGTTAGATCTGCCATTTGCTCTTTAGCCACTTCTACCACCTCTTTTTCCTCAGCAAGTTCTTGCTGTTCAACCATATTATCAGCAGCCCTTTTTTTTAGCATTTCTTCTTTTAATTTCATTTCGGCAATGAGATCTTCATTTTCTTTTAATTCCGCTTCTGTAAGCGATCTATCCTCATCCAAATCTTCCAAAATAATACTTGGAGGTTTTCCAGCACAACCAACTACTAGGGTAACAGTGAGGGTAATTAGTAATTGAAGTGAATATTTAAGCATGTTCAATCTCCAGATTGGTGTTTAGTAATCAAAATAAAGCTAACGGGTGAACGCGTTTTTTGCGAATTTAAACTCATAAACTTGCATAATAATATTTAGCTTATGAAAATTACGATAAAATAAGTTAATAATCAATGCATTTTTTAGGCAAATATAATTACATAATTTTACAAAGTACATTAAAAACAGAAATTATTTTTTAGGACTTTTCAGGAAATTGTAGCTTTTATCAAGTTAAGGAACTGGCTTTTATGAAATAGGAGTAAACTTTAACTCATGATGTGATGATGTTTTTTTAAGTGCTCATTTCTGTAACTTCCCATTAAACCACCTACCCAAGAAGTTTCCGTTATTGTCGTAAACAATACCGTTCCAAATTTTTCCTTCCAAAATTTCACCCATAAACTTTCCTTCTGAATTGTATTTTATTACATTCCACATTTTACTATCTTTCCATTCTCCAACAAACTTAATTCCATTTGGGTGTGTTAATGTTCCATTACCATGTTTTTTACCAACCTTCCATTGACCTAAATATTTTCTACCATCAGGGAAGGTCATAATGCCAAGCCCATTTGGTTGTCCATTCTCTGAATCACCTTCGTAAATAGAGTGGACAGCTTTTTCACCAAAGTTTCTCAATTGAATACCATTAGATGTTTCCCAACCGTAAAGAATTTCCCGTTTCTTAGAATCAGCTGACAGAGGATAAGCAAAAATAATAAAAGGTATGAAAAATATGATATAATTTCTCATTTTATTTCCTAAAATGTTTGATTAGGTTTTTGAGAATAAGTATTTTTAACATAACTTTAGGGTAATTTTCAAGAATAGGAGAATTTATACTAAGTTTTGGTAAAATCTATAATATTCACCGGGATTAGAGCTTACTATCTGTATAGAACTGCTCATAGAAAAATCTTTTTCTGCTCATTTATAATTAATTGGGACTGCAATTATGAAAGCTTACATTCCTGTAAAATATTAAAAATTTAATATAAGAACAATATGATTCAGATTTTTTATTATTTTAAATATGCGTTTCTATTTCTAATTTTGTAAAACACCATTGTTCTTAGTTTCGCTTCCAGTTAAAACTGCTCCTTGGGTTTCTCCCTGACAACAAGGCTCAATATTAATTTTACAAAATACGCATTGTTCATGGCCATGAACAAATACAGTCTGAGATGACTGGCCACAATAAGGACAAATTTTTTCCTGGGTTTTTTTTGAGTACATAGTTTTTTTTAATTGATTGAATTGCAAAATTACCTAAAAATAAATTGAAATTTCAACACGAAATACTGAATACTCACATAAATCATTCAGATTTGAAAAAATTTGTTTTATTTTTTTAAAAGCAAAGTTAGAAATCTTTCATCATTACTGAGATATTCACCTGCAATCTGCATTCCTGATGAAGTAATTACGCCGGTTAGGGCATCATGATCGTATTTGTATGACCAGCTCATCTCAATATTTGTACCTGAAAGAATTCTAAAGGGTTCTCCAGCTAAAATAATTTTCAAATCGCGTGATGCTTGAAATTGCTTACGAACTCTGTATAAGCCAGACTGTCGACAGTCAACTTCACTTTGAAAGATTAACCTACCATCGTTTGGTTCAGAAAGTCCAACGCTGCTTAGTGGACCAAATGCAAACTGACGATTTACAGGGTTATCATACCCAGCCAAAGTATCAGCCTGATTATAAATTTCTCCGTCAATTAAAAGAAAGTCCTGTGGACGCACTAAATAATCCAAATTAGTACTAAATTTAAGCGGGTCAAAAGCTCCTAATGTATTGCCTAAAATCATTATCAGACGAGGCCTTTCATCTAAGATCAACTTAATTTGACTAAGATGAGAGTCGTTAATTAAATCTGCTTTTATACCTTGGCAAGCAAAGTTTTTATCTTCTGCGCTCTGACATGCTATTTCAAGTAATCCTTGACTGGCATCAATAGGTCTATAATTTAAATATTTCCCTTGTTCTTTTAATTGTTCCATTATCAAAAAATCTTTGGTACCTTGTCCTGCACCAAGACTTATTAATTCAATTGGCTCAGGTGGCAGCATGGATACTATTTCTGCAGCATATTTTTCAAGCACCGAGTGTGAGCGAACATAATTTCTGTATGCACCATCTCCACAAAGATTTTTCCAAGCTCTTATCGATAGCGGGAACCAATAGAAGAATTTTTCAGGTAAATCATGGTTTCTCAAAGCATACATAAACTCTTTAACAATCTGATCTTCACTTAAGAAAATGTCGACTCTAATCATTCTTTAGCCAATAATTCAAAATTTTACTCGGTTATTACCATTTATCATTTTTTGAAAACTAATTCAGTACCAAAAATTTTCATTGTAATCAAGAAACTGATTCAAATTCAGGTAAAATTTCTGCAACCACTTTTCTTAAAAAATATCTCTCGTGGTAATCTTCATCAAGAACTTTACCATTACATATTAATATATCCAAATCTATGACACGCGGGCCAAACTTAGGAAGACTTCTGTCTCTACCCATGAGATTCTCAATACTTTTAAGTTCTTTTTTGAGACTCTCCAGATCCAACTCAGTTTCCATTAGTAAAGCCCCGTTGTAGAAATCGGGTTGGTCTAGGATGCCAATTGGTTTAGTTCTAATCCATTGACTTTGTTTAGAAACATTGAATCTTGATTTTAGTTTAACGACAGCAAGTTCAAGGTTTGCTTTAGGATCGATATTGGATCCCATAGCAATAACCACTTCATTGGGCATCTTTTCTTTCTTTAGACATTTCTACTGACACAGTCCTTGAATAGCGCAAAGCGTTGGGTTTTTCAATTTCAACCTTGGCTTTATTCACAAGGCGATTAGACATGATCTTCTCCAGTACCCTGCTAGTAAGAGTTTCAAGAAGGTCATACTGACTTTCCTCCACCAGCTTAATTACAGATTTAGTCATAGATCGGTAGTCATAAAAACTTTCTGTCTGGTAATCATCATTATGTTCAACTGTGGAGGTGTTCACCTCTACTTCAATTTGTATGATGACATCCTGCTTGTATTTCTTTTCGTGGGGTTTGAATCCAATAAAAGTCCGTAGACTCAAGTCCTTTACTCGAATGACCGTCATGATTCAGATGAATTTAGATGTGCACCATTATCACAATAAATTATTTGCCCGGTAAGATTTGGATTCTCAATGAGATAATTCAGGGACGATGCAATTGTTTGACTAGGAATTTCAAGTTTCAAGGGGGTTTCGTGGATTTGCTTTTGAAATTCTTCTTCTGATGAGTGGTTTGACCTCAGTACCGGTCCAGGGGCAATGCCGTTGACTCGAAATCCTGGGGCAATGTCAAGTGCAGTCATTCGTGTCAGATGCATCATCACTTTTTTGGAGAGGTTATAGGCGGTTAGACGCTTGGCCTGATTGGTTTGGATCTTTGTATCCAAGATATTGACTATGTGCCCCTTTAAGCAATGGTTAATATAATATTGCGTCATGAAGAATGGAGATTTGAAATTTACATTGAACTGTCGGTCGAATATTTCTTCATTCACTGATGCAAAAGGACTCACATCGAACACAGAAGCATTATGAACTATTAGGTCTAGATTAGGGAATTCTAAAAGGACTTTTTTTATTATTCCTATTGCATCCTGATAATTCTCCAAATCAGCAGAAAATAATTTGCAAACAGATCCTAATTCTTCAATTCTTTTTTTTGTCGATTCTGCTTCGGCTAAAGAATTTCTGTAATGCAGTCCAATGTCCCATCCCTTTTCTGCAAGAGAGAAGGCCATACTTTGACCAAGCCTCTTAGCCCCCCCCGGTAATAAATGCTGATTTTACCAAACTTATATCCTAATTTCAGATGTCCTCAGTTTCTCCACCAGCATCTTTCCAACTTTGAAATGATCCCATATTATGCACATTTTCATAACCCATATCGAGCAAGGTTGCTCCTGCTAATGCTGCTTGTCCTCCTGCACCACAATAAAGCACAATTTTTTTTTCTGGATGCAGTTCTGTCTTGTGAAGGGAATGTCCCTGATCAGCGAAAAATTCTATCAATCCTCTTTCAGCATGAACGGCACCTTTAACTATGCCTGAATCGCGTACGGCATCGTTTGAACGAACATCTAAAAACACCGTGTTTTCATCATTTATTAATTCAATTGCATCATTTATTTCTATCTTAGGCACCCTTTGATTTGCATCGTCTAACATCTCCTGAACTTTTTTAGCCATAATACCTCTCAACTTTAAGTAAATAATTTTTTATTTAAAAGTAAAAAAACAAATTACATCTTACTACATCAAATAATAAAATACCTTCTTTCTTTAAAATGATTCAAAAATTAACTTTTTGACAGTTAGAAAATAAATCAACATTGACCCTATATTGCCTTAAGATTTGTAGATAATTAATACTATTTTAGGTTATGATACTTTTTCTTTCCTTCTACCCAACTAAAAATAATATTTCCAAAATTGTCATATTCTGTCCCACTCCAAATTTGACCATTCTGCCAACTCCCAAAATACTTCCATCCATTAGTTGAAATCAAAACACCAAGACCATTTGGTTTGCCATCCTTCACCTGTCCCTGATACTTTGGTTGATTTTTTTGGTCTCCAAACTCATTCCATTCCCAAAAAGGATATTTCCCCGAAACATAAAGAGTTTCAACTTTATATTTATTGCCAATCACTGAAGAAGAAACAATAAGCATTGAGCACAAAAGGAGAAGGTGCTTCGAAGGAGAATTAACCATTAAGATTTGATCAATTTTTAATAACCATAATACATTTCAAAATATCGACAAAAAAATTGTATTAAATTAATTTTAAATTAATATGTATTTGCAGTTGGAATATTTATTAATTGAAGATAACAAACTTTATGAAAATGTGAACCGTTTCAAAAATTTAGTACAATTTTTAAAACTTGAAGGTATGTCTAATTTTAAAGATTAATTGATATTTCTTTAATAATACTAAGTGAGTAGATTATTTTTCTTTGATTCACTAATTCCTAATAAGACGTCACTTTTTAATTTTTTAATTTTTAACTCACGACATTCTTCTAAAAGATTTTTATAATCTTGACAAATAAGGCTTCTCTTGTTTTTCAATGACCTATAAAGTGATTTAAGAATAGATTGCTGAAACCCACCTAAACCAGATAATTTTGAATCTCCTGAGGAGTTAAGACCTTCTCCTTTGACTGTTACTACAGTAGTGTCTTTTTTTTTTGTAACTGAGATATGATACTTACAAGAATCATTAGGGATCCCGTCCGGTGGTTCATGCTGAACTTCACCTACAAATTTAGAAACAAGAGATATTGAAATAATTGATAATATTGAAAGTTCAAAATCTTTAGAAGACTCCACTGCCACGTAACACTTTTCTTCAGATTTAACAATCACAGACTTTTCACTATTATCCATCTTGATTAGATCTTGCTCTTTCTTCTTTTTTAGTTCTCGTTCTTTCTTTT
>CACFAY010000057.1 GCA_902564345.1 uncultured SAR324 cluster bacterium | reverse complement strand
TGATAGATGTGCTTGATTACAATAAACGAAATTCACTGGAGGAGAAGGTTTTAAATTCTCTTAATTTCATGGCAGAAATGATTATCAAGAATGAAAAAATATCACATTACTATTCTATTTCAGAAAAGCAGTGGTTAAGTAATGGGAGTCTGCCTGACTATGCTAACTCTGGGATTTTATTTCTTAAAGCTGCGAAAAAATTTCAAAATAGTCGTTACCATGAGGTAGCAATTAAGATTCTAAGGCTTTCAAAGGCAAGGTTCTACGATTCAAAAAAAATGATCTTTTTCGATCCATCTATGGATAATTTAAATGATGTAGAATATTTGATGGAGATGAACGGACTGTTTGCCCAAATGATGTTAAACATCGAAATAAGTGAGATTAAAAACGATGATCATCGGTACAAAACTGAACCAATGATTAAATATTTTTCTGCAATGGATGAATTACTTGAAGAGCAAATTTGGGATGCTGAAAACTGGGAATTTGCTGAGCGTTATGTATCTTATTTGAGGGCTGTTGACAATTTCCTTGCTTCCATAGATTAAAGATATCTTTACACTTAATTTCTTCTTAAAAAGACCTACAATTATTTCCATAATTCTATTTAGAACGAATTAATACTTAATCTGATTTAACATTTGATCTTTTCACAAATAAAGGTTACGAGATATATCCGTTATATCCGATTATTGTTTAGTATAAGAATTCTATTTAAGTTTTTACTCAATAATTATAAAATTTGACTTTTAATCCCAAATGTGTTCTGGTTCTTATTTAGAACTAAGTAATTATAAGATCAGCTATTGTTTATCAAAATATAAAAACCAAATACTTTATTTTAAGTATCTTCTGAAAAGGAGTTTAACAATATAGTATTCACAGTATGATTAGGGAATAATTAAAAAAAAGGAGGTTTATGGGAGTGATAATTGAAATTCCCTCTGCATTAAAAGAATATGTAAACAACCAAGACGAGGTAGAAGTTGATGGCAGTTCAGTGGTTGAGGCATTAGATTCTTTATGTACGCAATTTCCTGAACTTAAGCCAAACCTTTTTGAGGAAGATGGCATTGTCAGAAAATTTATAAATATTTATATCAATGATGATGACATTCGCTATGCTGATGGTATTAAAAGCATGCTCAAGGAGGGAGATAGCATTCAAATTGTCCCATCGGTAGCGGGAGGGTTTCAATAAAGCTAAAAAGATTAATTATGACTTTAAATAATGAGGAAATAAGCCGCTACAGCCGACACCTGACTCTGCCTGAAGTCGGCATGGGTGGTCAATTGAAATTAAAAGAAGCTAAAATACTAATGGTTGGAGCAGGAGGATTGGGTTCACCTTTGGGTATGTATTTAGGAGCTGTGGGTATAGGGAAACTAGGAATAGTTGATTTCGATGTGGTAGATCACACAAATTTGCACAGACAGATAGCGCATGCTGCTTCCGATGAAGGTCGGCCTAAAGTTCATTCTTTGCGTGATACAATTCTGGCTGGCAATTCTAATATTGAAATTGATGTTCATAATACCCGTCTTGATCGTGAAAACGTTATGGAACTTTTTGAGCAATATGATGTCATTGCTGATGGATCTGATAATTTTGAGACTCGGTACTTGATAAATGACGCAGCATATTTTACGAAAAAGCCACTTGTATCTGCTTCAATTTTTCGCTTCCACGGACAGATAACAATTTTTGATCCCGATTCTGGTGGGCCATGCTACAGATGTCTCTATTCAGAACCACCTCCTGCAGCATTAGTCCCAAGTTGAGCTGTTGCTGGTGTCCTAGGAGTGCTCCCAGGAGTTGTTGGATTGATACAAGCCACAGAAGTAATTAAGCTTATTCTGGATAATGGAGTCCCCTTGAAGGGACGTCTGTTGTTGTATGACGCTATGAAGATGAATTTTAAAGAGGTAAGTGTAAGCAAAGACCCGGAATGTGCTCTCTGTGGTATTAGTGCCACAATTACTGAGTTGATTGATTACACGAAATTTTGTGATGCTAAGCCGGTTACTTCAGCACAGGAAGAATTTAATAGTGAATCATTTGAGCTTTCCCCCTTCGAGTTCAAAACTGCACTTGAATATGACCCCACAGCAGTGCTTATTGATGTTCGAGAACAATATGAATGGGAGATATGTCACATTGATGGCGCAAGATTGATTCCCACCAGCAGTTTTGATCCCAAATCAAGTGGTCTTTCCAAGGAATCATCAATATACTTATATTGCTACAAGGGTCAGCGTTCAATTATGGCTTTAAAAGAGCTCTGGAAAGCTGGTTATACGAATCTTAAAAATCTGAAGGGCGGCATTGATCTTTGGGCGGAAGATATCGATCCCGATATGCCTCAATATTGATTCCAGGTTAGCTCTTACCGCGAGATCAAAATAATTTTTATACAATTAAGGAGTCTAAGTGGAGATTCAAGAAGATATTCTGGCGAAATGTCACTCGCATGGTGTTAAGGAATATCCAGAGGAGGCATGTGGATTTATCATAGGAATACGTGGTGATCCGGACTCACTTGAGACTGTATGGCCGATGCGAAATATTATGAATGAACTTCATGAGAAGGATCCTGATTTATATCCACGTACCGCCCGAGAAGCTTATTTAATTGACCCACTAGAACAACTGAAACTCGAACGTCTTCTTAAAAAAGAAGGAAAGGAGATAAAAATAATTTACCATAGCCATCCCGATGTGGGAGCTTATTTTTCAGAAAAAGATAAAGAGGATGCACTTTGGAACGGTAAGGCTAGATATCCTGGAGTCAAATTTTTAGTCTGTGGAACAACCAGAGGGAAACCAGATGGTGAGATTATTGTAGAATTTAATCAGGATAAAGATGATTTTGAAATAACACAAATAAATGCTAATTCTTCAGAAATTTCAGAGGGTATCGTAGGCGGAATTTATGGAATTACAGGAATCCTTCCCACGATTGATTTCATTCATGAGTGGAAAAATGGGAATCGTGAACTACAATATGGTTATTTTCGTTTTGTAAAACAAAGGCAAATAAGTGACTTGCAGGAAGAAATTTGTTCGCGTATTGGTACAAAGTACGCCCTTACCTACTGCTCAGGAATCTCAGCATTATTTGAAATTTTGATTTACCTTCGTGAGACTCTCTCAAACATAAATCTTTATTGTTTTTCAGATACAGTATTCCCAGTTGGTGATATCCAAAATCTGGGAATATCCTGTAAAACACTAGATTTGGAAAAATTGATTGATCTCGACATGTGGTCAGTTAATAAAAGTTCTGTATTGCTTTTGGCCTTAGAATATCCTGATTTTTTTTTAAAAGATAAAACTCAATTGCTTGAAAAATTAAAGCATAAAGGAGTGACTATTGTTTTGTATTCACAGGATATTCAGGGTTTTAAAGAATTGCCAGACGGAATAACTTTTTGGATAACGGGAATCAACAGTTCTAAATTTAATAATAAACTATTCGGAATTGAAGGGGGAATAGTTCTTAGCAATGTTGACAGGAAAATTACAGAACTAATTGAGAGCAGTAAAAGAAGTGGGCCAGTTCTTTCAGCACGCAGTGCGGCAGTTCTTTTAGAACTAATGAAAAATCAGAAAATTGACCTGAGTGTAATTGCTAAGCTATCCACAATCAATAAATTACCAGTAGACTCAAAACATGATCAACTAATTTCAAAAAAGTTGTGTGAGTGGGAACATGCTTCAGATTGTTTTCTGTTTCCTTCGGGAATGTCTGCAGTTCATAGTGTGATGAATCTTCTGCGCAATAATAGCAAACCTCAGGTTATAGTGCTCGGGTTAATGTACAGTGACAGTTACAATCTGCTTATGAATTTTGGTAGACATTCCAAATGGGAAGCCAAATTTGTCAAATTGGAAGAACTGGAGAGCCTGCACAAGGTTATAAATGAGAAGACCGCAATGATTGTCACTGAGACAATAACTAATCCTTTGTTGGAGATCCCCGATTTAGAAAGGGTTGGTCAAATAGCATCTGACTATAGCGTCCCTTTTGTAGTAGACAATACAGTTGCTTCTCCAGCAAATTGTCAGCCACTGGATTATGATGCTGATTATGTTATTCATAGTACTACTAAATATTTGAGTGGCACTAACAATCATGCTGGTGGAGTAGTGATAGTAAAAAGTTCCTGCGCAGCCTCTGCTTTGTATAACTTCCAGAAATGCTGGGGAATGAGAATTTCACCCCTAGAGTCTTCAGTTCTCTGGGAATGCATGCAGGACTTTCAAGAGCGAATGGATCGCTTTAACACTAACGGCACTATTTTGGCTAATTTTCTTTCAGGCAATTTAGCGGTTGATGATGTATATTATCCATCCCTTAGGTCTAATTATAGCTATAATACCGCAAAAAAAATTCTCAGTGGAAATGGAGGATTGGTTAGCTTTACCCTTAAGGATGAAAGTGAAAATGCTTTGAAGAAATTTTATGACAGAGAATTCTTATCTATTATCAAAGCTCCATCAATAGGTTCAAATCAAACACTGATTTGTCCATATACATTACTGACAAATTATTTTTTCACTGATGAGGAACTCAAAGAAATCAACCTTCCAAGACACCTGATTCGTGTTTCAGCAGGATGTGAAACTGAATTTGATGCAATTCTAAACGATCTGAACCTAGCGCTGAAGAGAACTAATAATTAAATTAAATGTACACTTCATTTAACATAAAGATTCTGCCAATGCTATAATTTGTTGGTATCTTATCTTTGGGTTTGGAGGTCACCATTACTTAACTATGTTAAAACTTTTTTTCCAAAATAAGACGATGATAACGTTTTTTGCCTACCCTAAGTAGTACCTCGGAATTCTTTATATCAGACGCTTCAAGACAGAATTCAGGGTCATCAATTCTTTGATCATTAATATAAACTCCACCTTGAGCCTGTAATCTTCTTGCTTCTCCTTTTGATTTGCATAGTCCTGTTTCTAGGAAAATATCGAAAATTCCAAGTCCAACTAAAAAACGTTCAGGATCAATAACTGTACTGGGAACATTAGAATTGTCCATGTCAGAGGTTAATTTACTTCCTGAAAAAAGTGATTCTGCTGCATGCTGTGCTTGGCGGGCATTTTCGATGCCATGAACGATTGAAGTTGTTTCAAATGCAAGACGTTGTTTTGCCTCACGTATATCTGATCCGCGAAGTTTGCCGAGTTCTCTGACTTCCTTCATTGTCATGAAAGTAAACAATGAAAGGAATCTCTCTACATCATTATCTTCAGTGTTTACCCAGTACTGGTAATATTCATAAGGAGAGGTACGTTTTGGATCAAGCCACACTGCCCCTTTTTCTGTTTTCCCCATCTTCTTTCCAGATGATGTAGTAAGCAAAGGATAAGTCCAGCCGAATGCATCATCACCCTCAACACGGCGTATCAAATCGGTGCCAGAAATGATGTTTGCCCATTGGTCATCTCCACCCATCTGTAAAATGCAGTTATAACGTCTGTTTAGTTCTAGAAAATCATACGCCTGTAAAAGCTGATAATTGAATTCCAAGAAACTCAGTCCTGAGTTAAGTCTTACCTTGTATGTCTCAAATGATAACATACGGTTTACAGAAAAATGACGACCAATGTCCCTGAGAAAGTCAATATAGTTTAAGTTTCGCAGCCATTCTGCGTTGTTGACTAACAAGGCATCCTCACTGAAGTCCAGAAAGCGCTCTAATTGAGGTAGCATACCTTCAATATTGAACTGCAGCTGTTCTTCTGTAAGAATTTTGCGTATTTCTGTTTTACCGCTGGGATCACCTATCATAGCTGTTCCTCCGCCCATGAGGGCTATTATTCTGTGACCTCCCTTCTGCATGTGAGAGAGTCCCATTAAAGGAATCAGGTGTCCAACATGCATTGAGTCGGCGGTGGGATCGAATCCTATATAACAGCACGCCCGTGCTTTTTCTAATCGTTCTGCCATTTCTTTTGGATGAGTGCTTTGCTGATAAAAGCCCCTCTCTTTAAGTTCTTTCAGCATTGTAATCAGTTTCTAATTGTGTGACGTCCAGAAAATGCTTCCATCAGTGTTACATCATCCACATACTCAAGGTCGCCTCCAGCTGGGATTCCGCAAGCAAGTCTGGTGATATAGGGAATTTTACCAGAAAATTCCTGCTGTAGAAATAAAGCTGTGGCTTCACCCTTGACTGTAGGGTTTGTAGCAAGGATCAACTCATTGATTTGATTTTCATTAATCCTGTTTCTTAATTTTGCTAAGTTAAGTTGTTTTGGTCCTATTCCTTCCAATGGAGAAATTGCTCCCATAAGAACGTGATAGGTCCCTTTGTATGCGCCACTATTTTCAATTGGAAAGATATTATTTGGTTGTTCAACAACGCACAATTGCCTCTGATCTCGACCAGAGTTGGTGCAAATTGAGCAAGGATCTGTATCGGTAAATCCGGAACAAACGGAACAGAAACTTATCTTCTCCTTGACCTGATTTAATGCTTCAGTCAAGTTATGAATATCATCAGTATTGTAACGTAGTATGCTAAAAGCAAGTCTCTGTGCTGTTTTACGCCCTACTCCTGGGAATCTGGAAAATTCTTCAATCAACCGATCTAAAGCGGCAGGAATTTGCATGTGGAATTAGGACAAAACTTCTGGAAAATGTAAATCAGGCTGTCGTGCTTCTGTTAGTATCAATCCTAGGGGATTAAGAATTTTAAAATCCATATCTAGTGATTTTTCATCCCATTCATCTTGATACGGGCTGACTTTGCCACCTGCAATGTTTTCTAGTCTTTTCCTGTATTCTTTTTCTGCAGCTTGCAGGTTTTCAAGCATCCCAATTCCCTTTTTTGCGAGAGGTTTCATAAACCCTGGTATTTTTGTTTCCTTGAACAGTTCATCAAGTCTCTTTGAATTTCGCATAGAGACTGTGTATTCAGCTCTTACGTCTATCTTAATTTCTTCCTCTTCAACGAGTGTACCACATTTTTTGTGTACTCTGCCATCTGGGATTGAAACTTCTGAATATTCAAGTGTATTGCATTTTGGGCAATGTAACCAGACTATCCAGCCAGGGATTGGAGCATTGCGAG
>CACFAY010000056.1 GCA_902564345.1 uncultured SAR324 cluster bacterium | reverse complement strand
AATTATATTGTGGATTGTCACTTCAAAAAAATTAGTAATCCTAAACTGCTGGAAAATCAGATTAACATGATCCCAGGAGTTGTGGAAAATGGTCTATTTATCAATTTGTGTACGAAAATGATCCTTGCTGATGAAGAGAAATTAATTATTAAAGATCGAAAAACTAGATAAAACTAAAGGACTAAAAATAGTCCAAGTTAGCCAAAAAATTTCTTAACAATTAAAAACAATAATTAAGCAAATTTATTAAAATTTAAAATATAAATAGGGAGATAAATGTCAGTTAGAATAGCAATTAATGGTTTTGGGCGTATTGGAAGAATGGTAGTCCGTGAGGCCACTAAAAACCCTAATGTTGAGATTGTTGCCGTAAACGACCTCGTACCTTCCAACAACCTAGCCTATTTACTTAAATATGATTCAACCCATGGAAGGTTTAATGGTGACGTTATTGAAGGAAAAAACAGCATAGGAATCAATGGGAAAAATATTAAATGTCTTACAGAAAAAAACCCTAGAGACCTGCCATGGAATGACCTAAACATTGATTATGTGATTGAATCTACCGGATTATTTACTGATGGAGAAAAAGCAGCAGAGCATTTGGAAGCTGGAGCAAAAAAAGTTATCATTTCAGCCCCCACGAAGTCTCCAGAGATAAAAACTTTGGTTATGGGAGTTAACCATGAAAAGTATGATCCAGGTAAGGATAATATTGTTTCAAATGCTTCTTGTACAACGAATTGTCTTGCTCCTATAGTAAAGGTAATCCTCGACAAATATGGAATTGAAGAAGGGTTAATGACAACTGTGCATGCTGTGACTGCAACTCAACCAACCTTAGACGGTCCATCCAAAAAAGACTGGCGAGGCGGACGCGGAGGTATTCAGAATATTATACCTGCCTCGACTGGAGCAGCAAAAGCAGTTGGACTCTGTATTCCTGAAATAGCAGGAAAGTTAACCGGTATGTCATTCCGTGTTCCAACTCCAAATGTTTCTGTTGTAGATTTAACCATAAAACTTTCAAAATCTACCAACTATGAAGACGTAAATGCTTCCATGAAATTTGCTTCAGAGGAAAATCTTAAGGGAATTTTAGGCTATACCGATGAGGATGTTGTTTCCAGTGATTTCATAGGAAGTACTTACTCTTCTATATATGATGCCAGAGCAGGAATTGGACTAAATGACAAATTTTTTAAACTAGTCTCATGGTATGATAATGAAGTTGGATACTCCGCCCGATTAATTGACCTCGCTCTTTACATGGAAACACTAAACTAAAAACGTTTCATATTTCAAGGTCAATTGGCATGCAAATTGTTTTCTAATCTTCAAATTGTCAACCTCACTTCCAGACTAAAGTTTAAACTTTTTAACTACTCAGCTTATCCCTTTTTAAATGCATAAAGTAGAGCTGAAAGAAATTGGTCTTGATATCGGATTGGCGTTCGCAAAGCATTTCTACAAAACCGACTATCTGCATTACGGTTACTGGACAGATGACTTGACCGTTGAACCATCAAATGTTTTAAAGGCTCAGGAGAATTATGCAAATTTACTTTTGGAATATTTCCCTGAACAAGTAGTAAGTGTTCTAGATGTTGGATGCGGTTCAGGTAAATTTGCAGAAAAAATGATAGACTCCGGTTTTCATGTAGACTGTGTTTCTCCTAGCCCTAATTTAACTAAACATGTTATGAATCGCCTTGGTGAAAGATCCGAAATTTTTGAGTGTCCTTTCGAAGAGTTAATAACAAATAAGAAGTATGACCTAATTTTATGCAGTGAGAGTTTTCAGTATTTGCTTTTAGAGAAGGCAATCGAGAAAACTTTTCTTCTACTTAATAAAAACGGACACTTACTAATTTGCGATTTTTTTAAAAGAAATGTCCCTGGTAAAAGTCCAATCAGTGGAGGACATAAAATTGAAAGATTTCTAAAATACATGCAGTCTCAGCCCTTTACACTAATTATCGACAAAGATATTACAAAAGAAACATCACCTTCTTTGGACATCATGCGCGATCTGATCCAAGAAGTAATTTTTCCTACTTGGAATTGTATAGCATATTACATGACAAGCAACTATCCAAGAATTTCAAGACTATTCAGTTTCATTTTCCGCAAAAAAATTGCACAAGCCCACCATAAATATTTCTCAGGAGGCACAAGTGGAGTACAGTTTGCCCACTTCAAGACTTACAGAATGTTCTTGTATCAAAAAAATAAATAAATACTAATTTTCTGTAAGATCAGCCTTAAAATTTACTGATCAGAAAAGATTTTTAAATCCTGAACTTAAACGTATGAGTCACATATGAATTACAAATTTTAATTAATTAAATTTAAAATGAGATAAAAGAAGTAGAGACAAAAAGAGCTATGCCCATGATAGTCCTTACAGTTTCTTTATGGGGATTGTTTTTGGAGGAATATTGACTTTATTATTTGGCATGGGTCAAGCTGCATCCGGACTTGCAATGACTTCAGGAATCTTAGTTCTTATACCAAAGAAAGACAAATCCCTCACAACAGGACTTTTGTTTACTCTATATAGTGGGTGAGCAGGACTTTCAGGATTTCTAATTAGTAATGTCTTGGAATTGAATCTAATTAATCCAAAATGGAGCCTGTTTGGAACCCAAATGAGCGGTTATGATGGATTGCTGCTCATATTTGGGACGATGATACTTTTAATGACAGATACTCTCGGGCTGATTCCCTCTATGATCGCAAAAAAACTCCTGCTGCATGGATTTCTCAAAGCACATGGTTAAGCCTATGTATAAAATTCCAAGGAATCCTTTAGTTTTTATCATTCAATGATTTTTTAAATTCTCTTGGAATAGTTTTATCAGTTTTAACACCCAAATCTTGCAGCATCTCTGCCTGCCTAACCATACTGCCTTTTCCATCAACAAGTTTTATAGAAGCATTTTTGTATGAATCGTGTGCAGCATTTAGTCTTTCACCAACTTTCGTAAAATCTTCAAGAAATCCATGGATTTTCTCATATAGTTTGCCTCCACGATCAAAAATTTCTTTTACATTTTGAACCTGCTTTTCCTGACGCCATAGCTGATTAACTATCCGAAGTGCCATCATCAGGCTTGCAGGTGTAACAATGATAATATTTTTGTTAAATGCATCTGTTGTTAAATTCGAATCAAGCGATTGTGCGAGAGAGTAAGCTGGCTCAACTTGAAGAAACATTAGTACATAATCTGGAGAACCGAATTCATTGAATCCTTCATGGTAACTTTTTGAAGATAAATTATGAATATGGCTACGTACAGAGCGAAGGTGTTTTTTGGCGGCAGCTTTTCTATTTTCATTATCAACTGCAGAAATATAACTATTATATGCATTTAGAGAAACCTTAGAATCCACGATCAAAATACGATTATTAGGCAAGTTGACAATAAAATCTGGACGCAATTCTATACCGTCTTCAGATTTAATTTGTTGTTGTTTTTGGTAATGTTCCCCTTCAATTAATCCCGCATTTTCCAGACATTTTTCAAGAATCAATTCTCCCCAATCCCCTTGCTGCTTAGTGTCTCCCTTTAGTGCTGTTGTCAGATTTTGTGCGTCCTGACTCAGATTTGAGCTTACTTCCCTGAAGTGCTCAAATTCAGCCTTGATTGTTGCACGACCAGTTTCATCTTCTAAATGGAATTTTTCAACTTTTTCCTGAAACTCCTTCAATTTTGTCTGGATAGGATTAAGTAAGTTTTGAATACTATTTTTATTTGATTCAGTAAACTGCTTCGACTTTGTATCAAAGATCTTGGCCGAAAGATTTTCAAACTCTATACCCATCAATTTTTTAGCTTCCTCAAGGAATTTTAACTTTTCTCTCGATTCATTTTCCTTTGATTCTAATCTCTCTTCCAGTGTAGCTTTTAAAATCTGGATTTCAGAATAATTTTTTTGTTGTAATTTAAGCTCTTCTTCAATTATAGGTAGCCTTTCTGCTTCCTTTCTCAAAACCGCCAGTTGCTTTTCAAGCTCCATTTTTTCTATTAGTAGATCTTCATTTTTCTTAAATAGGTCTTTCAATGATTCTTGCGCATTTTGATTTTCAAGTGATTGAGACAAAATGGTTTTTTTCATATAAAACCATGTTGAAATTATTCCTGCAAAAAACCATATAAAGCATAAAAATAGGAAATTTAAGTCTATTGAATCAAAGTTCACAGTTTTATTGGTTGTATAAATTTTAGTAAATCTAATTTGTTCTAAATCTTATTTAAGAATATATCAATTGAAAGGGTTCTTGGAAACATTTAAACATTTCCAAATATTTTTATGTAGATACTAACTTTTAAAAAAAGTAAATTCTTAATTTAAATACATTTTTTAAATTAAAGAATAAATTTTTTTCGTAATATAAATATTATGAACTAAGATTCGTAAAGAAAAATGATAAAAATAATTTTTGAGAGTAAAATTAAGCAAAAAATAACTGAAATTATATTTTGTTTTCATAGTTGTAACTCTAAGAATTTAAAAATTATAGCTAGATTATATCCAAACTGATGTTATACAACTGCTAAATTTTTAGTGGATTCTTATTTTGAGTAATTCTTAATTTAATAATATTTTTATACGGTTTCATTTACGGATTATGAAGGAAATATCTAGGAATAAATGTTAGCATTTGATCTCTCCCAATATTTTTTTAATAGTTTCAACTTCTCATAAGTGATTATCCCATGCAGTACAATTAAAGGATGGTTCCAAGAACTTTCCTGTGTGGCTTTCAGGTTTACTAATGCAGTTTTTAGGAATACCTTGATAAACGATGCGACCTCCTCGATCGCCTCCTTCTGGGCCAAGATCAATTACCCAGTCTGCTGTTTTGATTACTTCTAAATTATGTTCAATAACTAGTACTGAATGACCTTGATCTACTAAAGAGTGTAAAACTTTAAGCAATCTCGCTACATCATCAATATGCAGACCAGTAGTTGGCTCATCCAAAATATAGAGTGTTGTACCTCTTGACCTGCGGGCTAATTCGGTCGAAAGCTTCAATCGCTGTGCTTCACCGCCAGAAAGTGTATTTCCTGCCTGTCCTAATTTCATATAACCCAAACCTACTTCCTCCATCGTTTTGAGAATTCTTTTAATGCGAGGTTGGGAACTGAAAATTTCCACTGCCTTGCTTATTTCCATTTCAAGTACATCAGAAATCGAGAAACCCTTGTACCTTACAGAAAGTGTTTCCCTATTATATCTCTTTCCTTTACACTGATCACATTTTACCCACACATCTGACAAAAAATGCATTTCGATCAGATGAAAACCTTGACCATCACAAGTTGGACAGCGTCCTTCTTTTGCATTAAAGGAAAAACGTCCTTTTTTATATCCCCTTTCTCGAGCTTCAGGCATTGCTGAAAATACGTCTCTGATTGGATCCATTACTTTAGAATAAGTTGCAGGATTTGAACGTGGAGTTCGTCCTATCGGATCCTGATTTATAACCATCATAGATTCAATCTTTTCAATACCCACAATACTTTTATGCTCTCCAGGTTTAACCTGTTTTCCATTTAACTCTTTCTCTAATGATCGCTGTAAAACATCTACAACCAGTGATGATTTTCCCGAACCAGAAACACCTGTTACTACTGTAAATACTCCCAATGGGAACTTTACATCTAGTTTTTTTAAATTGTTAGCTGTTGCACCGTTTACATTTAGTGAATAATCCTGTTTAAACGGGCGACATTTTTTTGGAATTGAAATCGATTTTTTGCCACTCAAATACTGTCCAGTTAGTGTTTCTTTTTTCGAGGCAATTTCAGATGGACTTCCAAACGCAGAAATTCTTCCACCGTAATGTCCTGCGCCCGGACCTATGTCGATTAAATGATCCGCTTGCCTGATTGTTTCTAAGTCGTGTTCCACCATTATCACGCTGTTACCTCTATCACGCATTTGCTTCAGAGTCTTTATCAGCCTGTCAGTATCACGAGCATGTAAACCAATGGTAGGTTCGTCTAGTACGTACATTACACCTACCAGTCCTGATCCAATCTGTGAAGCAAGCCTAATCCGTTGGGCCTCACCTCCTGAAAGAGTTGCAGTTTTTTGATCAAGCGTTAAATAATCCAACCCCACATCCTCCATAAATTTGAGTCTTGAGATAATTTCTCCGAGCGCCTGTTCAGCTACTTTTTGCTGATTTTCAGTAAATTCCCAATTTTCTATTAGCTTGCGGGCCTCAGTGATTGAAAACTGACAAAATTTACTTATGTTTAAGTCATTAATAGTTACATACCTGAATTCAGGCTTTAAACGTTCACCATTACAATCTGAACAAAGTGATTCATTAGTATCTGACCATCCACCCAAACCATCACAAGTAGGACATGCTCCTAAATGTGAATTGAAAGAAAACATACGAGGTGTCAGCTCTTCAACCTGAAAAAAGTCACTTTCCACATTGGCGGGTGTTTCTGACAAAATTTTTGTTTCACCATTTTGATCAGTTAGACATATTTTTACTAAACCATGTCCCCGATGAAATGCATTTTCGATAGCTTCAGCCAGCCTTTTTTGATCATTTATACTCACAAGTAAACGATCAATAACTAAATCCACTGTGGTTTCGCAGGTAAATTCTAAGCCATTTTGATCTTTATTTTTTGTAGGAATATTATCCCATTCATCAAGACGAAATGACTCTCCATTGATATTAATACGCACAAAACCCTCCTTTACCAAAGGATCTACGACATTTGACAATTGCTTTGGATGATCCAATAATAAGATTTTGCTGGAGCCGGGTAAATATAGAGGAGCAAGCAATTCCACACGTTCACCATCAAAATGTTTGGTGCAATATGCTGCAGCGCTACTTGAACTAAATCCTATAAGAGGCTTTCCTGTTTTTGGACAATGTGCTTTTCCAATACGTGCATATAGCAGACGTAAATAATCATAAATTTCGGTTGTTGTTGCCACAGTTGAACGAGGATTTCTTCCTGTTGATTTTTGATTAATTGCTATGGCAGGGGAGAGCCCATCAATTGTATCAACAGGGGCCTTGTCCATACGCCCTAAAAATCTTCTTGCATACGTTGAAAGTGATTCAAGATAACGTGCCTGTCCTTCTGCAAATATTGTATCAAAAGCTAGGCTGGTTTTACCTGAACCGGAAACACCTGTTATGACGGTAATTTTACTGTTTGGGATAAGTACATCCACATGCCTGAGGTTATTCTTAGAAGCCCCCTTAATCAGAATGTCTCTTTGTGTAATTAAATTTCTAATATTTTGGTCTTCTAAACCTCTAAATTCAAGAGATTTTTGCTCTCCAGATCTCTTAAAATTAACTAATTTTTTCCCTAAAACCTGTCTTTTCTCGATGCCATCCCCACTTTTTGAATTTACAACCTCGGCAAAT
>CACFAY010000055.1 GCA_902564345.1 uncultured SAR324 cluster bacterium | reverse complement strand
TAATGGTAAACCTAGAATTCCAGCTGATAGGGCTTTTGTAAGAATATAGCCTGCAACTTCCCAACCCCAGAGGATTCCTTTTGAAGGAGAATCATAAACTCTTTTTGCTGGACGGGCACCACCACTGAGCCCTCCTTTACCAGAAACCAATTTTTGTACACTGTTTTTCCCTGAATAGTTATTAAATTTTCCTGTGTTGCTATTTGAAGATTCAAAACCAAGGCTGTAGGAGGATTCTTTTCCAGTGAAGTGACCAACTCCAACAGATTGGGAGCCCCATAAACTTTTACTTGATTGTTCTGTCTCAAGTGGTTTTAAAGAGACATCATCTCCCTCAACATAAAAAAGTTTCGGTCTTGTTCCTTTCTCGGGTTTTCTTGTAGTTACTTGTTGTCTTGAAATAAGGTTGGCGATCTTGGATCCCTTTTGGTCTAAATCTCCTGAAATAATTGCTTCAGTAGGACAAACATTTACGCACGCAGGCTCAAGACCAACATCCACTCGATGCGCACAATAATTACATTTAGCAGCGGTGTGAGATTCAGGGTCAATATAGATAGCATCATAGGGACAAGCCTGAGTGCAGGATTTGCAGCCAATACAACGGTCATTGTTAAAATCCACAATCCCGTCTGGACGCAAGTAAAGTGCTTGGGTTGGGCAAATATCTACACATGGTGCATACTCACAATGATTACAACGCATTACTGAAAAAACTCGTCGAGTGTCAGGGAATTGTCCTTTCTCAACATATTTCACCCAAGTCCTATTTACTCCAATAGGCACATCATGCTCTGCCTTGCAAGCAACAGTACAGGCATGACAGCCAATGCAACTGCGATTGTCTATTACAAAACCATAGTTCAAATAAGCCTCCTAAATTTTTTTCTTATTCGATAAATTAGAACTTTTTAAATAAATTATTAAATGTATTTACTGGAAATTAAAAATTCAATTTACAAATCTAATTTTATTATCCTTATTAGTTTTTGTCTATATTCATTATAACCATTTTATCAAAAAATGATTGCAGAACTTTAACTAGTTTTAAAGATTAGATTTGCCTAGCTAAAAACTTTAATAGATTAAGATTCTCTTAGACCAATGGTACAAATGAAAAAAGTCCGTGGTTACTAGTCTGGAAATGATTGGAGGAAATTTTTTTTATAGTTAGCATGTCACATCGATAAGTTGCTCCGATCGGTGCAACCAGCAATCCTCCAACTGAAAGCTGATCTTTCAATTGTTTTGGCACTTTTTTAGTTGCTGCTGTAACCATAATCCTATCATATGGAGCTAACGGTAAATAACCTTTTTTACCGTCGCCCTTTACTACTATTACATCATGATAACCTGCTTTTTTAAGATTCAATTTGGCTATTTTTGCAAGCTGAGGAATGCGTTCAACAGTCACGACTTCTCTGTTTATTTCTGCAATTAAAGCGGCATTGTATCCAGACCCTGTACCGATTTCAAGAGCTCTTTGTCCAGGAATTAATTCAAGCAATTGTAGCATAAGCATTACAGTAGAAGGCTGTGATATTGTCTGATCAAAGCCAATAGGAAGAGGGTGATCAGCATAGGATTGATCTCTATATGAAGGGTCAATAAAAAGTTCCCGAGGGACTGCCATAAAAGCTTTCAGAACATTATCACTTGAGATCAAATCATTTTTTTCCCAGTAACTGAAAAGTTGCTGTTTTTGATGCTCTATATTCAAGTTTACCTTCTATATAGTCAATAAATAGTAAAAGCTTCTATACATATTCAGTATATAGATCGCAGTTCAAAATACACACAATTAATTTAGAGGATCAATTAGCGCCTTGTTTTTGCTTAAGAATTTCCTTGTACTACAGGATTGCCAAAAAATAGATTACGCAGTAATTTGCGAGCTAGATCAATAGGGATGATTATAAATGAAAAAATCAGTACATAAATCCACTCCTTTAAAGTCAGACTGACCGTTCTCAGTACCTCTCCTCCATAATAAGTAAATGTTGTTTGTAGAAGAAAAATAACCAATACAACAATTAAAAAATTACGATTTTCTGCAATGTGTTCAAATAGATTCAAACTTTCAGTTCGTGCGTTAAATTTATTAAAATTGTTTATGAAAACAAAGAAACCAAAGAATGCAGTTAGTAGTACCATATTTAACTCGGGATCTTTACAACGTGCTAAATCGCAAACAAACAATCCCCCCACAAAATCAGAGCTTAAAAAATAAAGGCATAGTGCTGCCATAAAAAATCCATCAATCAAAATAGCTGACCACATATCTCCTGTGATAAGTGATTCTCCCTTGGGGATTGGCTTTTCGTTCATATAGCGTTTCAAAGCGGCTTCTCCAGAAAAAGCAAAAGCAGCTAGGGTATCCATGACAATATTGATCCATAATAGTTGAGTCATTGTAAGTGGTAGATCTGTTCCAAAAAAAGGACCCAAAAATGCCACGAGAACAGCAGCAACATTTACTGTAAGTTGAAAAATTAAAAATTTTCTAATTGATTTGAGCAGGGTCCTGCCATAACGGACAGCATTTGTTAGGGAGTTAAAATTATTATCCAGAATTACAATATCGCTCGATTCCTTAGTCATGTCAGTACCATTTCCCATTGAAAAACCGACGTCTGCATTTTTCACTGCAGGGGCATCATTAACACCATCTCCTGTCATTCCGACAACCCAGTCCATAGATTTTGCCAGTTTGACAAGACGGCTTTTATCTGTCGGAAGTGCGCGTGCTACAACTCTTAAATCTGGCAGTAAATCTTTTATTCCTTGATCCGATAATTCACTAAGCTGTGTGGAAGTGAGAATCAGTCCTTTTTCTGTTTCAAGGATCCCTACCTCTTTGGCAATCGCCTGAGCTGTATCTTTTGCATCACCAGTAATCATAACCACTTGGATTCCAGCTTTTTGAGCAGTTTCAACTGCTGTGAGAGATTCCTTACGCATTTCATCACGTAATCCAAAAACTCCAACTAGAGTTAGTTCTGAAGGGAGAGCATTATCTTCCTCTAAACTTTTATCTGTTACTGCCAGTCCTATCAGGCGCATTGCTCGTTTTGAGAGTCCACGCATTTCTTTTTCAAGTTTTGTTGCACTAAGTTTAACTTTTTCACCGTTTTGATTAAGATAATTTGTACACCCAGCGAGCACAATTTCTGCTGCGCCTTTAACCAGTGTTATATTTTTGTCGCCTTTAATTTGACTCGCAGAAAATTTGTTTGCACTTTGAAATGGTATATTTTTTTCCATCAAAACATCGTCCTTTAATACTGCATCTGATCCAAGGAATCTTAACAATGCAATTCCTGTGGGGTTAGCTCCAACTATTTTCAGATTTTCAGGATCATGTGAGTCGATAATGGCAGGGGTATTGTTACGTAATGCAAATGCCATATTCTCTCTCAAACTCTCTGGAATATCCTGATAATTCAGAAAATGGGTTCCGTCTCCACCCAGAAATTCAGAAACAGTTAGTTCCCCTTGTGTCAATGTTCCAGTTTTGTCAGTGAAAAGGACTGTCAAACTTCCTGAAGTTTCAATGCCAAGAAGCTTTCTTACTAGTACTTTTGCATTCAGGAGTTTGCGCATATTAAGTGAAAGTACTACCGCGATCATCATTGGTAGTCCTTCCGGAACTGCAACAACAATTATAATGATTGCTAGTATGATTGCGGTTACCAGATTATAAACTATCTCTCCGGTAGGTTTAGCCATATAAATATCCCATCCTCCAGCTTCAAGAAAGATGTGATTAAACATGTATGAAAGGGCAATGAAAATTGATCCAATGTAACCAAAACGACTTATTTGCTTACCAAGATCAACTAATTTTTCCTGCAACGGAGAGGGACGAGATTCTGCGGTAGTTAATTCCTTGAGAGTAGCGCCATACTTTGTCTTGTCTCCAACCTCCATTACCTTCATTACTGCTTCTCCGTCAACAACTAGTGCCGCTCTTGACATTTTATAATTTTCTTCAGCTTCAGAATGATGATCATCATCAGCTCCAGTTTTTTTAACGGTTTCTGATTCCCCAGTAAGGGCAGATTCATTTAACTCTAGATCGCCAGTTAGCAAATAACCATCTGCAGGAACCGTGTCACCAGGCTGCAATAGAAGTAAATCGTTAACAACCAAATCATCAATGGGTATTTCAGTTAATGTGTTATTTCGGAATACCTTAACCGTGATTTTAGAAGCTTCTTCTAACAGTCGCTGGAATTCATTTTCATTACTATATTCAGACCAGCTTGCAATCAAGGTCGCCATCACTACAGCTATTGCTATTCCCAATCCTTCATACCAAGGAGCAAATCCTAAAATAGCTAAAAATACAGTTACACCCAAGGCAACAATCAAAATGACGATGATTGGATCTTTAAGGTTTTTAAGCAGTTTATCAAAAAAATTTTCTGATTCCTGAGTTGTAACAACATTTGCACCGTAAGATTCTCTAGATTCAGCAACTGCCTTATCGCTAAGACCTGGATAATTGAACTTCATAGATTTAATCTAAAAAAAATTTGAAGATTTAAGTGAGTGTTGCGTGCATTCAAAGCGTTTAATTTTAATATCAGTTTTTATTGATGATTTTATGTGAGTTTGCTATTTGACAATTTATACATAAGATTAACCATGTGCAAGTTTGACATTCCTGTGTTTGAAATACTTATGATGTTTTCGGACCAAAAAAATACTTAAAAAAATGGTTTTACAATTTATGAATTACTTTTTGTAAAAATCATGCTGAGTATTAAATATTTTTTAATTTAATCCTGCCTTAATTTATTAGATTCTTGGAAAGGATATCATCCCAAACTTGCATTAAGCTTAAGGTACAGGTAATAATTGACGTTTTTAATTAAGAAAAAATACTGTGCCAGCCTGTCTGGAAAACAATCATTATTAATAGGTAAAAATGAAATTTTTGCATACTATGATACGTGTTCAAAACTTGGATACTGCACTCGATTTCTTCATCAACAAGCTTGGGATGAAAGAAGTTAGGCGTAAGGAGGTGCCTGCAGGAAAATACACACTGGTTTTTGTTGCCGCAAATGAAAAAGATCCGCCTATAGAATTAACATACAATTGGGGCAAATCTGAGCCTTACATTGGAGGAGATAATTTTGGACATATTGCATATGGTGTTGATAATATATATGATTTTTGTGAAAAATTGAGTAGTAATGGTGTAAAAATTCTACGTCCACCAAGAGATGGCAGAATGGCTTTCATAAGAACTCCAGATCAAATCTCAATTGAATTACTGCAAAATGGTGAAGCACTGCCGATTAAAGAACCTTGGGCTTCAATGAAAAACCAAGGAAAATGGTAGAATGAAAAAAACAGGTAACTATATTAGAGAAAAATTTATCAACCCAGTTTTACATTCAAGGGCACCTGTATCAGAGGTAAGTTTAGGAGTTGCAGTAGGTATATTCATGGGATTTACTCCAACAGTCGGAATACAGATGTATCTTGTTGCAATTGTCTGGACTATCTACCGTTATGTCTTCGGTAGGCATTTCACATTGCCAGTGGGGGTGGCTATGGTTTGGATATCGAATCCATTGACAATGGTGCCTATGTATTATGTTTTTTTAGCTACCGGTTATTTGGTGTTTAATGTTCAGCATGGAATTTCTTACCAACATTTTTCGGAATCTCTTGGCAAAATTTCTGAAACAGGTGATATTTTAGATCAAATAGCAGAAGGGTCACGTTTCTTGATGATTGAACTTGGCTGGCCAATGGTTGTTGGAAGTCTTGTTTATGCTTTGCCATTTTCAATAATCAGTTACTATATAACAAAGTATTTAGTCTCTTCACATCGAAAAAGTAATGCTCGTCAAGAAGGTATGAGTTATGAAGAATGGAAAACGAAATATGAGACAGATCATTAAAGAGAACATTGAGTTTAATAACTCTGATATTGGTGAACCAATTGTTTCTGACGAAATAGTAAATTCTGGGAATTACAATGATGCAGAAAAAATACTGCAAAATCGAAATGTGGCAGGGGATGAACTTGCAGAACAATTCTATCGACTTGGGAACCGTTTTTTTAATGTCAATCAAAAATATGCTGCAGAACTCTCATGGGAAAAAGCAGTAAATTTCTCAAAAAAAAGGAAAGTAGTCAAGCCATCGGAATTAGCACCTCTAAATTTGAAAAGATTACGTATGTATACAGTAGGTTCTGTTCTAATTGTTGTGGCAAGTTTGTATGTGATAATATTTACAGTTTTTGAAAGAAAACCTGAACTATTTCAATATACAACATTTACTTCTTCTGAGGGTGAATTTTCATTTTGGGATGAGTGGTGGAATACAGGACGTCCTGTTAAAGATTCATTTAGCCGTCGTTTTGGGGCAAAGGAATTGTGGCCATTACTAAAGCAAAAATATAAAGATTTTTTTGAAAAGGATAGAGAAATCCCCTTTGATGAGATTCAAGATAAATTGGTACGCTGGCTTGAGCTTGCCCGTAGTCCATATTTTAGGGCTGGTCCTACTGATTATTATGCATTGATAGGCAGGGGTTTATTTGAAGCACGTGAATATGATGAGGCTCTTATAACTCTAAAAGAGGGACTTTATTATGCAGAATCTACTGAACAGATTGAGAAGTTTTATCAGGATTTGGGTACAGTTCATTACTACAAAGGATATAAACTTCAGCCTGATGGACTTGCAAAATATATTATGAGTGATGTTCGAAATTCAATTGAATCTTATGAAAAAGCACTAAATTATGGAGAGGATCCTTATTTATATGGTAATTTAGGATGGGGCTACTATTTGCTTGGAGATTATATTTTATCTGTTGAAAATAGCCGTAAGGCATTGGCTATGAACCCTAAACTAAATTATGTTCGCATGAACATGGGTATTGCTTATATTAAAAAGGGTGCTTATAAAAGTGCATATGATTCATACGAATCACTTCTGAAATATAGTCCGGACCATGACGAATACGAAGGGGGAATGAGAGATTTGATGGAACTCCAACAGGGATATCCTGGAGTATATCCGTTCACTAATTTTGCTTTAGCTCATTTGTACAAACAACAAGGTCGCAACATGGAGGCCAGTGGATTATTACATAAATTTCTAAGACAAAATTTTTCTGTTTCATTCTGGAACCATAAGGCACGTTCTTTTTTAAGAGAAATGGAATCAGAATAAATTAGAGTATGTTTTTATCACTAAAAAAACTCCCCTAAAAAATAATGGGCTACATTTAACATAAAACCATTCTAATTCAAAAAAATTATGGTTTTTTGTGTCTGGTAAATATTATATTTCCAATGAGTTTTCAGAAGCATTAATTATTTCTTCTTTGCTTCAATTACTTATAAGTAAAGAATCTTTCCATATACTTTCTTTCGTTTCAATTATAAAGTTCACTGAATAAATTTGGTTTCTGTTCATTAAGGTCAGCTTTCGGATCCAAATTGAATTTTTTTGACTAACTCACTTTCGAATTTAATCACATCAATATATTAAAAAGAGAGGATTTAAGTTGAAACTTCCTAGGTATATTCTTGATTTTTTTAACTTTAAA